>JBEKEX010000174.1:0-5682 GCA_050013615.1 Anaerolineaceae bacterium | reverse complement strand
AACCGCCTATTCGAGCGCGGTGCCAATGTCATTTATGAGGCCATCGCGCCGGTGCACGTTTCGGGCCACGCAAGCCAGGAAGAGATGAAACTGCTCATCCATCTAACCCGGCCAAAATACGTCATCCCCGTTCATGGTGAAATCCGTCACCTCAAGCAGCACGCCATGCTTGCCAAGCAGGTGGGCATCCCTGAAGAAAATGTGGCCGTCGGTGAAAACGGACTGGCCTTCCTCTTTGACGAAAACGGAGTCCTGCGGATGGGCGAACGCATCCCCTGCCCGTACGTCTTCGTGGACGGCTCCGGCGTGGGCGATGTGGACCCGGAAGTGATGCGCGAGCGTGAAGAATTGGCGCAGGATGGTATCGTGGTCGTCAACCTGCATTTGAACCGTTCGAACGGGTTGCTGCAAAAAGACCCCGAGGTGACAACGCGCGGTTTCCTGTTGGCGCGCGGCGCCGAAGACCTGATGGTCGACCTCCGCAGCACCATCGCGGACAAACTACACCTCATTGGAAAAGAAACCAACGTGCAGCGTGATTTGGAGCGTGCGGTCAGCAGCTTCCTTTATAGTGAGACCCGCCGCCGGCCGATGGTGATCGTGAATGTCGACCGCGGGTAATCCGGTTTACCACGTTCGCATTATTCCAGGTAATGGTAAAATTACGATGCTCTCATCAGAGGGTGGGCGTCGAAAGACGCCACCCCCAGGTGTGAGATGCAATCTACCGGTCCAAATAAGAGAATCGGGGAGGTTGTTTGATTTTGTCCGTCCAGCTATTTTCGAAGAGGTGATCACCCATGAAGTTGAGAATGATGGCAAAAAAAACGACGCTTTACCAGGCGGCCAGTAAGGATTCCGGGGTGGTTGCAGAACTCAACGAAGGGGATGAGGTCGAATTCCGCCACGTGGATAAGAAGAAAAAAGACGATCCGTGGGTGGAAGTTGAGACCGACAAGGGTGAGAAGGGTTTTCTTCCCGGCAAGACCCGCATGAATCTGGTCAAGCGGGTCAAGTTGTTGAACGAATCTGCCGATATTTATGCATCGATGTCAGAGGAATCCGAGAAGATCGGGCAGATCACCAAAGGTGATGCAGTGTGGGTGTTCGAATCGCCCAAGATCAACGGGACTCAATGGTATCGCATTTACACTGCGGAGAAGCTGGAAGGTTACCTGACGGATGCCTCCAAATTCAAGGAGACGAACGAAAACCCACTCGGAACTTTCCGCAGGGACGTTATCAACTCCGCTATCGTGGTCGTGCTCGGCATTATCGTAATGTTTGTGAAAACCAGTTCCGCTACCAGCGCATGGATGCCTATTTTAGGCCTTGCCACGATCGTTTTTGGCACCGTACGCATCGGGCTAAGCGTATTTAAATACTTGAGAGCGAAGTAAAGCCTTTTTTACTCAGGCCGACCTGGCCGGTGCCGGTAAATTTCCCACAATCTCTCCAAACAATCTTCGAGCCGCAGTCCCAATTTTTCACCCGCGGCGGTGGTCACGTCATCGGCGTTGGAGAAGACCACGTAAGGCACTTTGACGCCTTGAATAGTCAGCGTCTCGGGGTCCCCGGCGCGTACCTGTTCCCAATCGGTTTCTTTATAAAGCCGTTCCAATTTTTCGTCCGGCAAAGCGTGTTCCAGGATGCTGTCAGGCTTATCAGGGTTGAATCGCCGGCGGTTCTTGCGTAATGATTCCTCCCACGGCACATCGATATAAAGCACGGCCATCCTTTGCACCACATCACGGCTGAGATGTTGGAAAGCGCTGGCGTAACCACCATGCTGCGTACCGCGCGAAAACTCGATGAGGGTGGTAAATTTATGGTAGTAAGCCGGGTCGTCGCGCAACTTCTTGGCATATTCCAGGCAAATACGCTCGATCAAAACGTCCCATAGGTAAGGATACAGGAAATACCCTTCTGCATCATTGTGCAGGCGCGGGTGTCCCATGCGGTCGAGCAGGTCATCTTCTTCGAACCAGGCCCACAACATGGGAAAATCATCGATCTCTTCGAATTCGCCGATGTGGAAGCGGCGGATGCGCTCGGCCAGTGGTGTTTGCTTCAAATAGTGGATGGTTTCGCTCTTGCCTGCTGCCGGACGGGCGATGAGTAACAGGATGTCGAAAGTGTTTTTCATGGGTTCGCTCATGCGTTGATTTTACGCTAAAATCCTCCTGTGGTAAAAGGGTGGAGCAACTTCACAAAGGACATAGTGCTCTTGACAGGGTAGGAAAGCTGATATACAATTATTACAATGATACAATGATACAATATTGAATAATCGTGTTGTGGAGGAACAAATGAACGCTTTGGAACTTATTAGATCTTATCTCCCCCTGCTGATACCGCTGGCACTTCTGCAGCTTGGGTTGCAGATATTCAGCCTGGTCGACCTGGTGCGCCGCGAACGAACCAAGGGTCCAAAATGGTTATGGGCGATCGTCATCATTTTCGGTGAGCTGATCGGCTCGATCGTCTACCTATTATTCGGACGCGAAGAATGATCGCCATCCAAACCAGGGATCTGCAAAAACACTACGGTAGTGTGCACGCTCTGGATGGCTTGACACTCGCAGTGCAAGCAGGCACCATCTTTGGCTTTTTGGGTCCTAACGGCGCGGGCAAATCGACCGCCATCCGCCTGCTGACTGGGTTATCGCATCCCACGGGCGGCCAGGCCTGGGTGGTTGGCAAAGAAATCAATATAAATCATAACGTAGCTGGCCGCATTGGTTATTTGCCCGAGGAACCTGCTTTCTATGGCTGGATGACCCCCATAGAATTCCTGGACTACGTCGCCAGCCTTTTTGGAATGAGAGCAGCCGAGCGCAAGCAGCGTGTCGCCGAATTATTGGACCAGGTGGGGTTGAAAGATGCCGGCAAGCGGCGCATCGCGGGCTTTTCGCGCGGCATGCGCCAACGGCTGGGGTTGGCCCAGGCCTTGATCAATCGGCCGGAGGTGCTCTTTCTGGACGAGCCGGTCAGCGCCTTGGACCCGGTAGGCCGCAAGGAAGTGCTGGAGATGATCGGCAAATTGAGCGGCCAATTTACCGTATTTATGTCCACGCACATCCTGGCGGATGTGGAACGCATCTGCGATACGATCGGCATCATCAACCACGGCAAGTTGGTGGTGGAAGCGCCCCAGGCCGAACTGCTGGCCCGTTACACCGTGCCGGCGTTCGAACTGGAATGCCAGCCAGGCGACGAAGCCCGGTTGGCGGCACTGGCACAATCCCTAATAGCAGTTAATTGGGTGAGTTCAGCAATGGTCCAGGATAATATGGTGCGAGTGTTGGTGAAAGATGTGTCCGTTGCACGCCAGGGATTGCTGCCCTTGGTGGCACAGGCCGGCATGCCGCTGCGCCGCTATGAACAAGTTGTTCCTTCGCTGGAAGACATTTTCTTGCAGGTGGTGAACGGGAAAGACGGTGTTGCATGAAGACGTTTTGGGTCTCATTCCGCAAAGACGTCCTGGAGCAGTGGCGCACCAACCGCATGATGATCGTCGGCGTGGTGTTGGTATTCTTCGGCATCTCCTCACCGCTGCTGGCCAAATTCATGCCCGAGTTGCTCCAGTTCATCCCCGGCGCTGAGCAGTTTGCCTCCTTGATTCCGCAGCCGACCGTGTTGGATGCTTATACCCAATACCTCAAAAATATCGGCCAGTTCATCATTATGCTGGCGTTGCTGGTGAGCATGGGATCGGTAGCCATCGAGAAGGAAAAAGGCACGGCGGCCATGATGCTGGTCAAACCCCTGCCGCGCGGGACGTTCCTGCTGTCCAAATTCTTCGCCTTGAGCGTTACGTTCCTGACCGGTTTGGCACTGGCAGCACTGGCGGCGTATTACTACACGGTCTATCTATTCGGCACAGTCGACTTTGTAGCCTGGGTAACCATGAACGCCCTGGTGCTGGTCTATGCCTTGATGTATGTGGCCATTACCCTTCTATTCAGCACGCTGGTGCGTTCACAGGCAGCCGCAGCTGGGTTGGGCTTTGGCGTGTTGATCGTCTTTAGCATCTTGAGCACGGTACCGACATTCACGGCTTACATGCCGGCGCAGTTGCTCGGCTGGGCTCTGGGAGCGTTGACCGGCAGCCCACAAAGCTACTGGCCCGCCTTGGGAATCACACTGGGCGTAATCGGAGCTTGCCTGTTGTGGGCCTGGCTGGCATTCGACCGTCAGGAGTTGTAGACTTCACGAGATCCCCGGTACTGAATAAACAGACCGGGGGTTTTATTTTCTCGTGTTTGACATTTAGGGTGGGCAAGACTAAAATGGGATTCAATCCGGATTTTTTGACGGGGCCATGGATGATTATTGTTAAGGAGTGTCTGTGAGCAAGTGGCGCGGCAAGTATGTCATCGGTTTGACGGGTAATATCGGCGTTGGGAAGAGCGTGGTGCGCCGCATGTTGGAGCACCTGGGTGCCTATGGCATCGATGCCGACGCGTTGAGCCATCGCGCCATAGCCAAGGGTGCTCCCGGCTATGGCCCTGTAGTGGAAGCCTTTGGCCGTTGGATCCTGGACTCCGATGGCCAGGTGGACCGGCAAAAGTTGGCCAGGGTGGTGTTCGTCGAACCGGCAGCCATGCTTGCACTGGAGAACATCGTCCACCCGCTGGTGGAAAGTGCCATCGACATCATCGTCAAGCGTTCCACGCAGTCTGTGGTGGTGATCGAAGCGATCAAGCTGCTCGAAAGCGACCTCGCGCGGTCCTGCGACACCATTTGGGTGGTCACCAGCCCGGCAGAAGTCCAGACGTATCGTTTGGTGAACCTGCGCCACATGGTCGAGGAAGAGGCGCGCCAACGTATTGCGGCACAGCCATCTCCCGAGAGCAAGCTTGCTGCTGCCCAGGTGGCGATCAATAACGTCGGCTCGTTCGAAGATACCTGGCAGCAAGTGGTGACTGCCTGGAAGGAACACGTCAAAGTGGCTCCCATGGAGACTCTGGCAGTCCCTACCAAGGTGCCTGCCTCTGCCAAGTCCACGGCACAATTGGCGCCGACCAAGGTGCTGGAAGGCGAGCTGAATATCAAGCGCGGAAAACCCGCCAATGCCGCAGAGATAGCCGATATTCTCAACCGCTTCCACAGTGGTGATAAACTCCTCACCCAGAAAGACATCATGGCAGCTTTTGGTGAAAAAGCTTTCCTGATGCTGCGGATCGGCGATACGGCGGTCGGCATCATCGGCTGGCAGGTCGAAAACCTGGTGGCGCGCACAACCGATATTGCCATGGACCCGGCCCTGGTGCCTGAAAAGGCTCTGCCGTTGATGATCAACGCCATGGAGAAAGCCTCGAAAGACCTGCAATGCGAGGCTTCGTTGGTGTTCGTCACTCCGGAATTGGCAAAACAGGAACAAGTATGGCGTTCGCTGGGCTACGAGCGCTGCACACCGCAGACACTGACCGTACTGGCCTGGCAGGAAGCTGCCAACGAATCCATGCCCGAAGAGAGCGTGTTAATGTTCAAGCAACTGCGCGCCGAACGGGTGTTGCGGCCCATCTAAACCGGGTGTGAGGAAAGTCCCGGAACAATCCATCCGAACATTGGTTGATTGGTTGGCACCCGTCGTTTGCACGACAAGAGCTATTCGAATGACCCAGGACGAGAAAAGTTTAAAGGCCTAAGTGGAAGATCTGCTGAACGAAGTTTTCT
>JBEKEX010000173.1:0-6384 GCA_050013615.1 Anaerolineaceae bacterium | reverse complement strand
GTGGGTCGTAGGACGGCTGATAAAGCATACGCAGCACTTCATCACCGTTGGTCAACTTTTGATGGATCGGCTGAGCCGCCGCTTCCAACTCACGGACGGCAGCAATGCGGGTGTGCACCAGGATCGAGCCGCGCTCGCTGAGGAGCTGGTCCCAATAATCGAGCTGGCTGGCGTCGCCGCCGCGCTCATTGAGCTGTTTCAAGAGCGCGTTGCGCTGCGTAACCACCTGATTATATTCGCTCAATGCCTGGGCATATCCCGGCATGATCTGCGAAATGGCCAGGTTGAGATACCGCCGGCGATCCTCCGGGCTTTCTTCGATTATCCTCATCATCTGCGGCAGAAAGATCACCGCATTGAAATGCCCCAACGCATCCTGAGCGCTACGCTTCACGCCGTCCACCAAAATTTCTTTGCGGGTACGCGTACCACCGTTGCCGGCACTTTCCTGGATCAGGCGCACTTCCAGTTTATGAGGCAGGTTATTCCGTTGAAATTGGATTACCACCCTGGCAACGATGAGATCATCACCCTTGGCGAGGAAATTGATCAACTGGCGATCCGATTGAGCGTGAAAAGAGGAAAAGGTCGCCAGGTAATACACCGCCTCCAATAAGCTGGTCTTTCCTTGGGCGTTGTTCCCCACCAGAAGCAAAATCCCCAGACTTGGGTTGCCCGGTCGGTAAACATGACCCCGTCCAGGTGGTCCGTTTCGTGCTGGAAGATGCGCGCCAGCCAACCACTGGCCTTGATCTTGATCGGCTTGCCCGTTCGATCAAGCCCTTTGACCACCACATTCTGGTAGCGTTCCACTTCCCCGGCCAGGTCAGGGACGGAAAGACAGGCTTCGACGCCCATCACCTTTTCTTCGTCGGGAAAGTTGAGCTCCGGGTTGACCACGGCGTAAAGTTTTTTGGGAGCCTCTTCGTCGTCTTCCTTGCCAAATTCGACCACGATCACGCGGCTGGATATGCCCACTTGCGGTGCAGCCAGTCCCACGCCGGGTGCCACGCGCATCGTCTCGACCATGTCATCGATCAGTACTTTCAAATCTTTGTCGAACTTGGTGATCTTGTGCGCCTTGCGCCTCAAGACCGGCTCCGGCAAAGACACAATTGTACGTACAGCCATATTCTCTACCAATCCTTTCAAACGATAATCCTACCAATTTTACTCTCAATTCGAACGCTTTGGCCGGATGTTGGGCGGATTCTGTTCTTCACCAACCACTTTATGATAGGTCTCGATCCAATCTCCCAGGCGCTGGCGTTCTGCCTGGATATTGGCCTGTTGTTCCTTCTCTTTAAAGACCATGAATCGTTCGAACAACTCACGCTGCACCTCCGAGGGGTCATACACATTCTCGAAGTGGAAGTCCGTATCACCCACGCGGATGTAAACCGTCCCAAAGTTAAGCAGGTAGCCGATGGGCCCATTGCGCTTGTATTCGATGGTCTGAATGTTCTTCAATAAGGCAGCTTGTTTCTGCTCATCGCCGAACGGCTTGCGATAGATGTCCACAAGCTGGTCCGGCGTGATGATGTAGACGTCGTTGCTCCAGTCCATGTACTGGTACGCCCAGGCACTCCCAAAGATGAACATGGCAAGCACCCAGATACTGAGTGCAATGTAAATATCGAGGAACGGCAGGGTACCCGTTAGGCGCAGAATGATTAGAACAATGAAACCGACGATCAACAAGGTAAGTAACCAGGTCCTCCTCAACAGGACGAACCAATGCTTCCGATAAGTCACCGAATCTTTTGATTCGATGCGCAGTTGGAACAAGCTTGCCATGGTCGAGTTGAGCGCCCCCGATTTGACCTCATCGGGTTCAGCATCCACCAGGTGGCCGGAGGCATCTCTGGATTTGAAATTCTGCGGCTGCAACCGCCGGCGGATGGCCGCTTCGATCTCAGCTTTGTCCTCTCGCACCGCCACGTTCTTGGCGCGAATCCAATGCTGGTTGATCAGGTTCAGCACCAACTCCGGGGACTCGATATCCTTAAAAGTCACCATGCCGGTGAAAGTGCGCACTATCACGTCACCAAAGCCCATCCAGCGGCCCAGGTAACTGGTCTGCACAGTGGTCGCCAGGATGGCATCCAGCGGTGTTTCATGGCGGCTTTCATATAAAAGCACGACTTTGTCGAGGAACAGGACGCGCTGGTTGGTCACGATGTAATAATCATTGCTCCAATTCAGAGCCTGCCAAACGAAAGCCAGCGCAGCCAGCACGCAAACGACCACCAGGCCCAGCATGAGCGCCAGGGATCCATCGAATGAGAAAACAGAGAAATATAGCGTCAAACCCAGCGCCACCAGGAACAGGATCAGTGGCAGGAGAATCGCCCGCACCAAAAAATATTCGTGCCGGCGGAGGATCAGATGGATGACCTCGTTCTGGTTGCGCCAGGCCAGTGTTTTATGCGCCAACAGCTCGAAACTTTGCTGCGCCAGCCGCAGCGGACCGTAGAAGGACGGGATCTCATGCAGCAAGGTGACCAGCGTCTGAACGCTGAACACCATGAGGACCGTATCGGACATCACTGTGACCGTGGTACGCCGATGTTTTGGCTTGGTTGCCAACACTTCTTCGCCGAAGTAATCGCCGCTGCCATATTCACCCACGTGTTCCTGCTCTTTGCGGAAGACGCGGTCGACAGAGATATCGCCGGAAACGATGAGGTAAAACGCATCGGCCTGGTCCCCCTGCCGGTAAAGTACCTGCCCGGTCTTGGCCTCTTTTATTTTGGTGTGTTGGGTCACCAGCATCAGTTGCTCTTCATTGAAGCTCTGAAAGAGATGACTGGCGCGCAGCACGGCGATCGCAGTTTCACGGGTAATCGTCATAAATTAAGTATATCTTAAGTGTTCGAAAAACAGTAAAACATGCACCATCAAAGCTGGTAGAATCAATTACCGAAAGATCTATGCATCAGGAGCGTCGAAGTTGAGACGAGGTAGTTATACGACTTTGCGATGGCTTGCCATCGGTTTATCGTTTGCCGCAATATTGGTACTGGTCTTCCAATTGGTTCAATATAGCCGCCTGCGTAGCAATTTTGCGTCGGGGACAGTGATCGCCGGTGTGCCGGTCGGTGGGCTGGACCAGCAGGAAGCCGCCAACCGGCTAACGCAAGCGTACAGCGTCCCCATCGAGCTCCACTACAATAACGCCGTCATCCAGGTCAAACCTGCCGCCGTGGGATTTGCACTCGATACGGAATCCATGGTCGCTGCGGCTGACGTCCAACGCACCAGCACGTCCTTCTGGGGTTCATTCTGGAATTATTTGTGGAACAAAATGCCGGCTCCGGCTGAAATCCCGCTCAGTTCAACCATCTCCGAAGAACAATTGCATAATTATCTGAAAAACGAGATTTCCACCCGTTATGACCAACCGCCAACGCCTTCCATGCCCATCCCTGGCGACGTAAAATTCGATTCCGGAAAACCCGGCACCGTGCTGGACATAGACCGCTCGGTCACTTTGATCGAAGATGCCCTGCGCTCCCCGACCGGCCGGATCGTGACACTGCCCTATTCCACGGACACCGCAACGAAGCCAGGATTCAACAACCTGCAAATCATGCTGCAACAGCTCATCGATTCTTCAAAGTTCGATGGAATTGTAGAGGTTTACATCCAGGATCTTCAAACCGGGCAGGAACTAAACTTCGCCACAGAGAATGGCCAATCACTCCCGCCTGATATTGCCTTTTCGGCCGCCAGCACCATCAAGATCCCCATCATGGTCTCCGTGTTCCGTCATGAATCTGAGCCGTTGCCAGAAAATATCAATACCCTGCTGACGCAAATGATCGCCCTATCGAACAATGATGCCACCGATTCGGTCATGAAAACTGTCCTCGACATCAACACCGGGCCATTGACGGTTACCAGTGACATGAAAAGCCTGGGGCTGCAAAACACGTTCCTGGCAGGCTATTTCTACAATGGGGCCCCCCTATTGCAGCGTATTACGACGCCGGCCAATGCTCGCACTGATGTCGACACTAACCCCGATACTTACAACCAGACCACGCCGGCTGACCTGGGTATGTTGTTGGAAGATATTTACCAGTGCTCGCGGGATGGCGGCGGCACCTTTGCGGCGGCTTTCCCGGGACAGATTTCCCAAACTGAATGCCAGATGATGATCAATTACCTGGAACAGGACCGCAATGGAGTCTTGCTGCAGGCAGGCTTACCGGACGGCACCAAGTTTGCTCACAAGCACGGCTGGATCACGGATTCAGCAGGTGTGATCCACACATTTTCCGACGCCGGCATCGTGTTTAGCCCGGGTGGAAATTACAGCATCTCTGTGTCCCTGTACGAATCGGTACAGGCGGTCTTCGACACCTCCAACCTGTTACTTTCCGATCTCTCTGCTGCAACCTATAACTACTTCAACCTGGGCCAGTAGCCAGTTTGCCAGCAGTGCCTGGGGGTGTTAAAAAATGAACACAATGTTGTCATGCGATGTCCCACTCTACCTGTGACAGGTTGGCAAAATATCTTGCCGGAATTTGAAGTTTAAAGTATAGTCATTCTGATCAAACCAAAATTTCTACTTTATAGGGACTAATTTCATATGTCGACCGCAGAAAAGTCCACTTCTTTGCTCGATCAGCCTATTTCTCGCTTCCTGCCAAAATTCAATATCGAAACGCTGCTGGTGGTCTTCATCATCCTCATGGCCGTGGTCAGCCGCTTTTACGCCCTGGGTGACCGCACCATGGCGCACGATGAGGTTAACCACGTTGTGCCTTCCTACAGCCTGTACCAGGGGAACGGTTACCAACACGACCCCGTCACACATGGGCCCTTCCAATTCCATATCATTGCGTTGACATTTTTCCTGATCGGTGACAACGACTTTAGTGCACGGACTCCTGCGGCCTTGTTCAGCATCGCTGCCATCATTTTCGTATTGTTCGCCTACCGGCGCTACCTGGGGCGCACCGGAGCGCTGATCGCCGGATTTTTGTTCCTGATCTCGCCCTACATGCTTTTCTACGGCCGCTATGTCCGAAATGAAGGCTTCATCGAACTATTTGCCGTGGTGATGTTGTATGCGGTACTGCGCTACCTCGAAAAAGGCGACAAGGCTTCGCTCTATTTATTGGTAGCGTCCGTCGTGATGCATTTCGTCTCCAAAGAAACTTCGTTCATTTATTCTGCGCTTTTATTGTTGTTCTTGGGGTTCATCGTATTCATTGAATTACCCAAAGCCCATTGGAGTGATTACCGGCATCGCAACAGCTTCCTGACCAGCATTCTCATGGCGGTGATCTCATTCGCCGCTTTCGGTTTATTGTCGCACTTCATCAGTAAAGCGACGGCCAACGGCCAGCCGGTTACCTCGAGCTTCTACCTGAACATATCGTTGAGTGCCTTCTCGATCTCGCCGGCACAGATCGTGATGATCCTCCTGTTCATTGCATTCCTGATCGGCTTGGTCTTTTCGGCGCGCTTCATTACGACCGGCATCGATAATGAGAATCCCACCCTGCGCCGCTCGCTGGACATGTTGCTCCTCGTCGGCAGCCTGGTGCTGCCGCAATTGGCAGCCTTCCCCATCAACATGTCCGGCTGGAACTCGCTCAACTATGACACCGGCATGGCACCCATCGGTATCATCCTGGTATTGTGCTCGTTGGCAGCCGTAGGGATCGGTCTTTCGTGGAACCCCACGCTTTGGTTGGGAAATGCGGCCATGTTTTACAGTGTTTACATCATCCTCTATACGACCTTCTTCACCAATGGGCGCGGCTTTTTTACCGGCATCATCGGCTCGCTGGGCTACTGGCTTTCCCAGCAGGGGGTGCATCGTGGCACACAGCCAATTTATTATTACGCCCTCACCCAACTGCCCGTGTATGAATTCCTGGCAATTGCCGGGCTGATCCTTGGCATCTATTTTGCCTTCCGTTATCGGCTATTCTCGCAATGGGGTGCCATTGCTCCGGCCGATCAACGCCCGGCACTATGGGTAGCTCGAGAGCCTCAACCAACCGCGCTGGCCTCATCTGCCACATTATCAGCAGAAGAAGCTGATAATAAAACCGCTGCGGAAGCCGTGACTTTGAAGGTGCCGGTAGTTGGCCTACTGGTATTTTGGTCTCTTGCAACACTCCTAGCCTTCAGTGAGGCAGGAGAGAAAATGCCCTGGCTCACCGTCCACATTGCCCTGCCGATGCTCCTGGCTGCCGGCTGGGGGTTGGGCTTCCTGGTGGATAGCACTCCCTGGAAAGCATTGTTACATCATCGGGAGATCATTGCCGTCCTCCTGGTGCCCGTGTTCCTGGCTGCGCTGGCCAGCGCCATCGGCAGCATTTTGAGCAACACGCCGCCCTTCCAAGGCAACACGCTGGA
>JBEKEX010000172.1:0-5749 GCA_050013615.1 Anaerolineaceae bacterium | reverse complement strand
GGTGGCAGAAAAGTACCGCCACAGTATGGCGTTCCAGCCACAGGGTATCGCCATCAGGGGTATCCTGCCTGGCGATCAAAGCTTCTTTGCGCTTGACTTCCACGTGGCGCAGCAGGCGTTCCAGATTATCCTGCACCGTAACTTTGGCAGCCGCGTCGCCGTGCTCGGCCAACCAGTCCAGCATGCGCCCGCTGCCGGGGACGAGCTTGCCGTCCGCCAGCACTTTGCCGTCGGGCAAGTTGAGCAGCCAGGCCTTCGCCGATTCCCTATCGATGATGGCAATTTCAGTTTCGGGTTGGAGGGGATGCTTGTCCAGGAACGCCGCAATCTGCTCGGCAGGCACGCTGTCGTCCAGCCAGCGGCGTGATATGCTCATGATCCAGTTTCCGAAAGTGCGTTTCATGGCGTTTCCGTCCCCGAGCCGAGGCTGCATTTCAAACTAACGCCGTCCAACCCGACCAGGCCTTCGCCGCTCAGCCAGAGTGAATCGTTATCCATGCTTCCGGAAGGGGTGGAAATGACGCCGTATTTGAAGACCTGTACCGGCCGCCAGAAGTCTTTTTTGAAGTTGAAGACTTCTTCCCAATGGAAGGCGTCTTCGCTGACCAGCACCGAGCTTTCGTTGCGCCGGATGGCCGGGCCGCGCTCGACCGTGGTGAACGTGACGTATAACCCCTGGCGGGTGGTGGTGCCATACCAGCCGGAGCAGTCGATGGGCTGCCCGCGCTCAAGCTGTCCGGTCTGGCGATCCAAGCGGCAGGCGTGGTTGAGCTCCAGGTTGCTGTCGGTGAGCCAACACACGTGGGTGGGGGTGAAGAACAACCGGACGGCGCGCCAAGTTTGCGACCCGTCACCGTAAGTGTCAATGGTTGCGAAGCGATCACGGCTGTGCAGCAGATGGCATTCGCCTGGGCCGTCGCCCACGCAGGCCCACAGAGCGGAGGGCTCGTAGGGGTCGCGATAGATGCCGTGCACATGGCGGATGCTGCCCGCCGGGAACTCACGTGCGACCTCGAAATGCTCCAATTTTGGATCCAGGCGCCAAATGCGCACCGGGCCGCGGGCAGGGTTCATGAAATATTCGCCCACGTAACTCCAACCCTGTTCATCTTCGCAGATGCCGCCATGCAGCACACAATCACCCTGGATGGCGAAAAGGGGATGCAATTGCTTGCCTCGCAGAGCATAAATCCACCCGCCGCGCACCCCCAATATCTGCCCGGCCTGGTTGACGTACACGTTGCATTTGTCCGAGCGGAAGGGGCGGGCGGTGAGGCGCGACCAGCCGAACAGGTCGCGCGGCGATTGGAAGGGGAACTGTGCCACGTGCTGCCAATTCTCGCCGTTGCCGCGCAGGATCCAGCGCTTATCCGTGGCCCAGGTCGTGCCGTCGGGTTGGACGTGGTGGACCAGGGTCAGGCGGGGAAAACGTTGCGAGATGGAGAATTGGTATGCGGTCACAGAAATCGGTTTATCGGATCATGGTGAGTTTTTCAATCGATCACATGGCGCTTGATGAAGGGCGTGGTCATGAACCGCCACATGACGGTTGCGCCTGACATCATGCGGATGCGTGCGCCGTTGGTGGTGTTGGCGAGTACCTGTTGGGCGATCTTGGGAGCAACCGCCTCGACCCGGTCGCCGATGATGTTCATGATGCCCTTGATCTGGTTGAGGTCCTGTTTGCGGCCATCATGTTCTCCGGTCACCAGGTTGGTATAGACCATGCCCGGCAGGATGGAACCGCAGATAACCGGTTTGCCTTTCAACTCGACCGCCAAAGCGTCATCGAAATAACGCAGGGCGGCTTTGGTGGTTCCGTACGTCGTCGTGCCGGGGACGAAACGCCCGCGGTCACTGCCCAGCCCTTCCAAATTATAGACTGCACCGTAACCTTGCTTGAGCATACCGCGAATGGCCACGCCGCAGCCCAGCATGGCGCCCATCAGATTGGTGCGCACGACCGAGCTGACCTGTTCGGGCGAGATTTCCCAGGCGGGGCGCGATTCGGCGGCAATACCGGCATTGTTGATCCAGATGTCCACATGACCGAACTCAGCCATTGCGGTATCCCACAAAGCCTGAAGCTGTGTAACGTCGGAGACGTCACAGGACATGCCGTGAACAAGATCCGCGCCGTGGTTTTCGGCCAGCTTTTTCACTGCCTCGTCCACCGCGGGCTGCGTCCTGCCGCTGACCATCACGGCACAGCCCAGGTCGAGAAATGAACTAGCCACTCCAAAGCCGATACCGCGCGTGCTGCCGGTGATCACGATTGTTTTGATGTCACTCTTCATGATAAACTCCCCAATGATTCTATCCTGTCTGGAAGGAAATGGGAATGATGGGTGTGCGCTTTTCAGCACGACCGACGCGGGAATTTGCGTTACAATTGGCTCTTTGAAAAGGTCTATGTGATGACAGAAATTTGGTTCGTACGGCACGGCCAGACGGATTGGAACGTGGCCCATCGCTTTCAAGGACAAATCTATACCCCCCTTAATGCCACCGGTTTTAACCAGGCGCATGCCCTGGCCGAGACGTTGGCAGGGCAAAATTTTGCCGCGCTCTATTCCAGCGACATCACCCGCGCACGTCAAACCGCCGAGGTCATCTCGGCCAAGTTGGGGCTGCCCATCCAGATCGAGACACGACTGCGTGAAATCGGCCAGGGCCATTGGGAAGATCTGACGTTGGAAGAAGTGGCCATGCGCTTCCCGGACGAGATGGCGGCGGCCATCCGTGACCCGGCCGGGACACATGCCCACGGCGGGGAATCGTATTACGATGTGGCGGCACGCGTGACGTCCGCCGCGGATGTCATGTCAGCGGCATACCCAGGACAAAGAATATTGGCGGTCTCCCACGCGGTCGCCATCGCTTCCATTGCCTGCGTGGCACAGCACGATCCTTTGTCGAAATTGAGCGATCACATGCCCGGCAATGCCTCCCCGACCATCATCCAGTGGCCACCGGAGGACGTAGAGACCGTACGGGCTTCCCTATCTTCAGTAGCAAGCTTACAAATGAAATAAATCTTTGGCGTTATAATCTATTCATTCGCTTTACGGTTTGACCAATTTACAGGTAGAAGCTACCAGGAAACCAGCCATGGATTTAAAAAGGATCCGTCAAGATTTTCCCATCCTGCGCAACAGCGCGGACCACAAATCCTACGTCTATTTCGATAACGCCTGCCAGAGCCTGAGGCCGCAGGTGGTGATAGATGCCATCCAGGACTATTACGTGAAGATGTCGGCCTGCAGTGGGCGCAGCATGCACCAACTGGCGGCTGCGGTTACCCAAAATTGTGACCAGGCACGCGGCCGGGTGGCCAGGCTTCTGAACGCGGCGCGCAAGGAAGAGATCATCTTTACCCGCAACACCACCGAGGGCATCAACCTGGTAGCCAATTCGCTCGAACTGCATGCGGGGGACGTGGTGTTGATCTCGGACAAGGAACATAATTCGAACCTGATCCCCTGGCAGTTGCAAGCCAAGCGCCGTGGTATTGTCATCAAGATCATCCCGTCCCATGCCGATAACACTTTCGACCTAGACGCCTTTTCCCGCTTGCTGGACGAAAAAGTTAAACTGGTCTCGCTGGGGTTCACCTCCAACCTGGACGGGGTTACCATCCCGGCAGCCGAGATCATCAAGCGCGCCCACAAGAGCGGTTCGCTGGTGATGCTGGACGCGGCCCAGACGGCGCCCCATCAGAGCATCAACGTGAAGAGCCTGGACGTGGACTTCCTGGCTTTTTCAGGCCACAAACTGCTGGGACCCACGGGCACGGGCGTGTTGTACGGCAAATATCGCCTGCTGGAACAGTTGCAACCTTTCATGGTGGGCGGCGAGACAGTGGCCACCTCCACCTATGATTCGTGTGAATTTCTTCCCCTGCCCGAACGCTTCGAGGCGGGGCTGCAGGATTATGCCGGCATCATCGGGTTGGGCGCAGCCGTCCAATACCTGCAGGGCGTTGGGTTCGACGCCATCCAAAAACAGGAACGGTTGCTGAATGAGGCCATCACGGCCGGGATCATCAAGATCCCCGGCTTGAAATTGATCGGGCCGCAGGATGCCAGCCTGCGAGGGGGCATTGTCACCTTCTATTTGGAGGATGCCGACTCGCACCGCGTGGCCTTGATGCTGGACCAGATGGATGCCATCATGGTGCGCTCAGGCCAGCACTGCGTCCATTCCTGGTTCAACGCCCACCAGATCAAGGGATCGGTGCGGGCGTCGCTTTATTTCTACAACACCGAGGAAGAAGCTGCCCGATTTATCGACAACCTCAACAAGATCCGAAAGGTGCTATAAACCATGTTCTGTATTGTCGCATTCGTCGTTTTATCAATTATGGGTATTTTCAGCGCCACCAATCGCCAATTGGCCAAGGAAGCTTTCGACTGTGTCACGCGGCGGGTGACGTTCCGGTCGTGCACCACGGGCTTCGACGAGAAGATGAAGGCCAAGATCCTGGGCAAGGTGATCAACTATTCCGAGCCGGTCGCACGCTTCCTCAACAAGTATTTCGAAGCGCTCGCCTGGGTCTTTTTCTTCCTTTTTCTGGCCAGTGGTATCTACTCGGTGCGCGGGCTGTACCTGTTCTACACCACCGGCAGCTGCAACGGGTTGAACCAGGCAGGCTTTTGCGTCTTCGACCCCAGCGGTTCCAACAACCAGATCTCCACCTCCGTCTCGAGCTGCGACCTTGTTCCTCCGACGATCAAAGACCTGACGTTGAAGGGTGTAGATTTGAGCAGCTTCCCGGTCTTGAACCCGCAATCGAAAGATAAGATCGTTTTCATCGGCTGCTACGATTGCGACTACACCCGCAAGACCTATTCCCTGATCATGGACCTGGCACGCCACTATGGCGCAAGCGTCACCTTCCTGCATTACCCAGTCAAGGAATCTACGGATTACATGAGTAAGGTGAGCTACTGTGCCTACCAACAAGACCCCGGCAAGTACTGGGCGATGAACGATGCGTTCTTCGGCACCGATAAGGCCACCATGGATGGCGACGGCTTCGTCCAGACCACATTGACCGGCTTGGGGTACGACTATGGCAAGATACAGGCGTGTTTGAGCGACCCGGCGACGGAGAGCGCCGTCCAGAACCAGTTGGCGCAAATCGAGAAGACCAAGTTCTATGGGACGCCTACCATCTCCATCAACGGCGAATGGTTCGTAGGTCCCAAGCCTTACCGTGTGTACGCCATCAAGTTGGCCGGGCTGTTATTCTGGCTGCGGTAAGTGACATTGTCTTAAACCAATCGGCCCCACCTTCGAAGGCGAGGCCGATTTTTATGTGGATCTTCCGGAGTTTCATCCCCGGATGAAGACCAGCACCAGGGTGACCACGGTGACGACCACCGCAGCGATGGCGAGCATCACGTGGAAGTTGACGCTGCTGGGGTCCACCACCGGCTGGGCTTTCATCCATAAGCCGCAAATCAAGGTGAAGAGCAGCAACAGGATGGAGACGACGGCGAGGATATTGATGGCGATTTTCATGATGATTTCCTTTCGATCTGAATGAGGTTTGCAATCAACAGGTCGATGCATTGATCGCGCTGTTGGTCGTTTAATACGTTGATCCCGGAGTAATGCCGGAAGGCATCCAGCCGCAGCATGGCCGCCTGCAGGGCAGTGACCAGCGCAAAGGCGATCAGCCTGATTTCCAGCTCAGACTTCTGTGAGCCGTAGATCTGGTGCAGCAGCGGCAATAGCAGGGTGG
>JBEKEX010000171.1:0-10952 GCA_050013615.1 Anaerolineaceae bacterium | reverse complement strand
AATAGGGTGAGCGATGTGATATTCTGAAGCCATGTTGTTGTTGACACGAATATACCGTTCTTGTTCATCTTTAAAGAAGATCATCTCGGGAACGTTATTGAACAAAGCGTCCAACATTCTTTCTTCTTTTTTGTGGACTTGTTCTGTTAGTAGTGATTTTCTTAGAACCTCTACAGTGTTGATTGCGCCTGCGGCAGTGGTTCCCAAGGCGCTGAAGAAAAGGAGGTCGTTTTCATTAAAACGCGATTCTTTTTCGTCGTCGAATAAGATCATTGCGCCGACGATTTCTCCGCCTGCGACAAGTGGAACGCCTAACCATGATTTTGGTGGCCTGCCTGTGCTCTTTTGATCCCAAGCGGTTGGTTCAATGTTGTTTTGTATGATTTTCGGTTTTCGTTCTTTTATCAGCGTGGATATCACACCGTTCCCTAATTGCATCGACTCGAATGTGAGCATTTGGCCGTTGTTGTAGACGTAAGGGAATGAGATCAGATTGGTAACCGGCTTGTACTCGGCAATGATGAAACCAATGTTGCTACCTAATAACTGTACAACTTGCTGATAGAGCATTTGATATATTCGAGTAGGATTGTTCTCGTTGGAAATTGACCGGCCAATTCTTTCCAGGGCTGGCAGAGACAACTGATTTAAGCTGCCTTGTTCGCCTGGAGTGGATGAAGGTTGTTCCGGTAGTGCATTGGATTCTGGACGATGATAATCTTGTATCATTTGACGACCTTTAGCTTAATTCCCATACGGGTTGTCCATCTAAGATACGCCGGATCTGATTGGGAAAATGGTCCGGATCCAAAGGCTTTCCCAAAAAGCCATCGAAACCCGATAAACGCGCTTTTTTCATTTGCTCGTCACTCGCCTCAGCAGTAACTGCGACGACGGGAACTTTTTTCAGATGACTCGATTGCCTGATCTTTTTCAAGGCACCATAGCCATCCTCGTAGGGGAGACGGATATCCATCAGGATAAGGTCCAAATGCGGTAATGTATCGGCATATTCAACGACTTCGTAGCCCGAGGTTTTCCATTCACAGTGGATCCCCAAGTAGCCCAACAATCTGGCCACCAGCACAAAATTGGACACATTATCTTCGACCACTAGAACGGTAAAGTCCTTTGCCGGTCCGCCGTGCAATAAGGGTCCCGGTTTTTCTGCCGATTGATCTAAATGGTCTCGAATCTGATCCGTTACCACAAAAGACACCCTTTTCTTAATTCAAATAATGTGCCAATTGTTCTAAAAAATCATCGATGTCGATTGGCTTTTCGATATATCCGTCGCAACCTGCCTGCAATGATTTTTCCTTATCGCCTTTGAGAGCATTGGCGGTGATTGCCAGAATGGGAACGTGAATTAATGCAGGAATTGACTTAAGTTTCTGTGTAAGCGTATAGCCATCTTCATCCGGCATATTGATATCCATTAGGATCAAATCCGGTCGGTAGACGGCCAACAGTGACATGGCAGAACGCGCGTTTTCTGCTTCCAGCACGTGATAGCCTTCGAATTGAAGGATACGGCGGATGAGCATGCGGTTATCTGAATTGTCTTCGATATGAAGGATCGTTTTTGCGCTTTCCAGCATGCGCTCCACTCCTCTTGCAAATAGATTCCTTCTCGATAAAATTTTAGCATAAAAAGGAAAACATTATGCATAGAATAGTGCAATTCTTTTGCAAAGCGCATTACAAATGTGAAAGGTAAAGGCGCGAAAAACACCCCGGTTGGGGTGCTTTAGAGCGGGTGATGGGACTCGAACCCACGATATCTTGCTTGGGA
Organism: Anaerolineaceae bacterium; assembly: GCA_050013615.1. Classification (GTDB taxonomy): domain Bacteria; phylum Chloroflexota; class Anaerolineae; order Anaerolineales; family Anaerolineaceae; genus JBEKEX01. The sequence goes on along the minus strand of JBEKEX010000171.1, from coordinate 9,157 downwards.
AGCAAGCGTTCTACCACTGAACTACACCCGCACGCTAACCTATTGATTTTTAGGAAGTTACCGCCGCCGACCTATTTCATTCAAAATGCTAGGTTGCTATATATAATTTGCAGTAAAAGAGCAGCAGTAATCTCTAGGAAATCAAAGATTTTACCGATTATAGCATAGTTAATATGAGTGAAAGATCTTGTTTTTTGCTTGCAATACATCATCTTGCGTGGATTAGGCAGTTAAATAATTTGATGGTGTCACTATAAATTCGATAGGATTTTTCCATCTGTTAAGTACGTAATCAAAAAATCCAGGAATAGGTTTAATATCACAAATAGGTGCCAGCTCTTGTCCAATTTGTGATAGCTTGACATGTCCAACTTCTAGATGATTGTCCTTTTCGTTCGGGAACTCTATATTTATCATTTCTTCGAAATAGGAGCAGACAATATTTTTGGGAAAGTTTTGCAATACAAAGCCATTAAATGCAAAATCAGAAAAACTCAGCAAACCTATTTCCTCGAAATGCTTTAGTGTGCCAAAAGTGATACCGTTTTTCTTGTAAATTTCTGCATTATGATCGTACATAAGAGGAACATTGTTTTCCCCTAAAGACCAACTATAGCAACATAATGTTTGGAATAAAGCCGCTTCATTCCGATTTATTGTCTCTAAAAAGTTGACTGTACGTTTTGAATAAGTTCCTGGAGAATTTGCTTCTCCGGCTAGAACTCTTGACCAAAGGAGTTGCATTTCATCATCAGAAATCAGTTTGCCTTTCTCGAAAAAGTGTGTTATCCAATCATTATCCATGTTTTGAGGTTGTGCATTCTGCTGAAGTTGTGGCGTTGCTTTTTTGATTATTTCCTCAATATTTTTCTGTTTGTTTGCTTCTTCAAGTAATAATCGATCTTGAGCTCGTTTTATTAATTTATCGTTTTCAATATTTGAGAGGGTTTTAATTTTTGCGGCATCTGCTTCTGCACGAGCCACACGTCGAATTTGTGCGGGTTTCGCAATACCACCAATCGCATCTGAGCATTTATCAATTAAATTAATAGCCACTTTAGGTAAATCATGAAGATCAATATTGATAAGAGCATTACTTTTTACCATTTTATTTTCCTCCCTTCATCTCATAGAAAATTCAGCCAAACATTAATTACTCTCATTTCTTACTATTATATCAACGCGTATGGAATATTCAATCAAGGGACGATTTTCCATAGCGTGTTTTTTATTAACTTGTACTTTTATTACAGCTTGATATTATCAACAGGACTTGCAGTGCCGTGAAATATTGCTAAATCATCATTCAATATATTTAAGTAATGGTTTAACATCTCCATGTTTGAATTGCCGAGTAACCGCATCAAGCTGAATGAGTCGTGATGGCTTCGTAGATATTCAATTACAATTGTGTGCCGAAATCGGTGTGTATGAACATTTTCGACACCGGCATTTTTTACCAATTTTGTGCAGCAAAGCGCGAATGGATTTTTCATTCCCAAAAGGCTGTAAGTCTTGTCATAGCTACCACGATTGGCCATATAAATCAACATGGCAGTCTTGGTGGGATTTGCCCATAAAAACGTGCGAGGCTTTATTTTCGGCCCTGATCCAATGGGCCTAACGACAGCCTGCCCAGCCTCCAGACACATATCTCCGATTTTCATAAGGCATAAATCACCTGAGTTGATTGGATCTCGTTACTTCTTCGACACCTTTGCAAACAGCTCGGAGAGTTGTTTGGCACCATCGTCGTCCGTCACTGCCAGCACTTCGTCATCTTCTTCGAAAACGGTGGCTCCCCGGGGAACCACGATCTTGCCACCCCGGATGATGGCAGCGATGACACAATTCTCCGGGAATTGCAGGTCTTTGATTGCTGCCCCCAGCGCCTTGGCACCGGCCGGAATTTTTTCTTCCACCAGCGAATAACGCCCTTTTCTCAGCTTCAGTAGGGTCATCATGTCGCCGAGGGACATTTCTTCCTCGATCAGGTGCGAAAGTAATTCGGCCTGATTGACCGAGACATCGACGTGCAGCTTTTGATCATAAAGCCAGGCATTACGAGGGTCGTTTATACGGGCAATGGTGCGGGCAACTTTGTATTTTTCGCGTGTGAAATAACATAGAGCCAGGTTGACTTCATCAGTGGCGGTGGTGGCTGCAAAAACCTGAGCATTTGCCATCCCTACTTCTTCCAACATGGCCGGGTTCAATGGATTCCCGGCAAAAATGACCTCTGTCGGCAACTCTTTATGCAGTCGAGCCAGGACCTCTTTGCGGTTTTCGAGCACATGTACCTGATGCCCTTCGTCGATCAAATATCGTGCCAGTTGAGCGCCTGTCCTTCCACCACCGGCGATCACTACGAACATATCAGGCCTCCTTCTGAGAAAGCCGCAATATTTTGCGGGTTTGTTCGATGCCATCGAAGGTTGCAGCCACATTCAAAAAATCGCCCTCTTGCAGCACCGTAGCTAGATCGGCCAGAAAGGCTTTCCCAGCGCGGGTGATCGCGATGGGTTTGCAATCATCGCAGGGGATGAGGTCGCCAACTGTCTTTCCTGCCCATTCGGCCGGGATCGCGAGTTCGTACACTTCCACCTCACCATTACCGGCGGTGAAAACGGCACGCGCCTCCGAATGATACATCAACTCTTCGATGCGTTGGGTGCCCCAACTGGTGGAGCTGACCACCTGAATATTAAATGTTTCGAAGAATTCACGCACTTGAGGATCATAATTGCGCGCCACGACGGTGGGAATATGAAATTCTGTCTTGGCGATATGGCTGACCACCAAATTTAGAGCATCGTTGTTCGTTACCGCGGCCAGAACATCGCAATGTGCGATACCGGCGCGGATCAGAACATCCTGGTTCAAAGCACTGCCCTCAAGAACACGGCCTTTGAAATCAGCCGGCAGGTTGTTAAAAGAAGCAGGCACATTATCGATGATCGAAACATCATGCCCTCTTTTTTGAAGGCGATAAGCCAGATCGGCTCCGATCCTTCCACATCCCACGACGATTGCTTTCATGAAATCCTCTTTCTGTTTCAGTTCACCTGGTAAGGAACTTCCAAAATAACGATATCTTTGCGATAGAGTAATAACCGCCTGAGCGTGTCTGCCGTGCGGGCATGTAGAAAATTAGTGAACCACCGTTTCGGGATAAATTGCGGGACAACGATGCTGATCACTTCGTTAGGTTGCTTTTGGGCATCGATCTCGTCGATATAGGCCATTAGAGGTTCGATGAAAAGGCGGTAAGGCGAATCCAATACGACCAGGCGATATCCATCACCCCAAATTTCCCATTTTTCCTGCAACTTTTTAGTTTCGACTTCATTGCTGGAAATGTGCACCACCGTAATATCGTCTGAAAGCGTTTTGGCATAGCGTAGAGCGGCCAATGTGCCTTTATGAACGCCGCTGATCGGCATAATGACTTTCTGATGAGCCACTCGCGGTGAGGGTGTGTATTTTTCAAGCGAGAGTTGTTTTGCCAGATTTTTGTAATGGTGATGAATCGCGAAGAAAATTGTCACAAGGGTGGGGGTTAAAAGTACCACGACCCAAGCGCCATCTTTGAATTTTGTCACAGCAAAAACAATCATGACCACTGCAGTACATAGCGAACCGAAACCGTTGATGACCATCTTCAATTGCCAGCCGGGTTCGAAGCGTAACGTCGAGCCTGGCTCGACGATTTCTTCACCGGGTTTCAAGTGACCGCATTTCCACCAACGGCGGGCCATCCCTGCTTGCGAGAGAGTGAATGAAAGGAACACGCCAATCGCGTACAGTGGTATCAACTTGGTAACGCTGGCCTGGAACATGATGATCAAGGTGCTGGCAACAACAGCCAGTGTGGCAATACCACTCACCGTCGTAGATGCGATCGTTGCGAGATAGAAAATACTGCGATTGGCGAAGACCGTACGCGCCAATTGGGAGATCACGGTCTCAGTTTCTGATGGTGTGGCGCCGATCTTATTTGCCAAAAAGGTGATCGCAAACAGCATGGAGCCCAGAATGAACGCCATCATGATCAGAGTTTGCCCGGCGTTCTTGCTGCGCGGCTCTTTGAAGGCTGTGATCCCATTCGAAATGGCTTCGACCCCGGTAAGAGCGGTGGTACCACTGGCAAATGCTTTAAGAATCAAAAAAAGTGTGATCGGTGCAAGCGTTGTCTGAAGCTGGATGACATCCTGAGGTGGCATTTGCACAGCGCCCAAAGTGCCAAAAGCAAAACGTACCAGGCCAATGACGATGGTAACGTACATCATGACGATAAAGAAATAGGTCGGGACAGCAAACGCCATGCCCGATTCTTTCACGCCACGAAGGTTGATGATCATGATGAGGACCACAAAACTCACGGCAATGATCACTCGATCTGGAAAAAGAACCGGATAGGCAGAGGTCAATTGTGCCACACCCGATGAGACAGAGACAGCCACTGTGAGGACATAATCCGTCAACAAAGCCGCTCCAGCGGTTTGAGCCGGCAGCTCACCCAGGTTGTCACGCGCGACGATATAAGCACCACCACCGCCCGGGTAGGCGTGGATGGTCTGCTCGTAAGAAATTGTCAGGATGACAAGCAACAGAACGATTGCAAGTGCAATGGGGATGGTATAAGAAAACGCACTTACTCCAGCAGCTGCCAGAACCAAGAATATTTCCTGTGGTCCGTAGGCTACCGAAGAAAGCGCATCAGATGAAAAAACCGCCAGGCCTAATAAGCGGCCGATAGTTTGTTGCGGAGCGTCTGCCGTTTGCAGCGGTCTACCGATTAAAAAATTTCTCCAATTTTTTCCTGGTTTATATTCAGAAGTCTTCTTGAAAACCGTGCTGCCATTTTTTTGTTCAATATTCATATATCTTTCCGATACAAAAAGCCTTTTTGACTATATAAGGCGAGGAATTATAAAACCAATCGAGTTAAGGGTCAATAAGACGCATGCAGTCGACGCAGCGTTGCTTCTCATAGTATTGTGATGCTGCATATGGAAATCGAATAAACTTTGGGTTGAGTTTGTGGTTTATACAGGGAATTATACTCGGAATACAATCGTCATAATTAATTGCTATAATAAACCCATGAACGACCAATCCCTATCGACTGAAATAGAAAAGCTTCGCCAAGATCTCAACTATCACAATTACCGTTACCATGTGTTGGACGATCCTGTTATCAGTGATGTGGAATATGACCGCTTGCTGCTGCGTCTTAGGCAGTTGGAGAGCGAGCACCCGGAATTAATCACAGCCGATTCGCCCACCCAGCGTGCTGGTGGGGGAATAGCGGATCGATTTTCGAAGGTGCAGCACCCTGGCCCCATCCTTAGCCTGGCCAACGCTTTCAGCCCTGAAGATATCCGCGCCTGGTATGAACGTATTCTGAAATTGGATGAAGCCGTTGGAACATCGGGGTTTGTGATCGAGCCGAAGATCGATGGACTCACCGTGGTGCTCCACTATCGCAAGGGTGTTTTTGTGCAAGGAGCCACGCGCGGCGATGGCGTGATCGGCGAAGATATCACTGCCAATTTGAAGACAGTCAACGCAGTGCCGCTGCACATTCCCGTGGGTCCAAAAGGTCCAGAAGTCCCGGACTACCTGGTGGTGCGTGGCGAAGTATTCATGTTCATCAAGGATTTCGATGAACTAAACCAACGCCTGGAAGAGAATGGCGAAAAGACCTACCAGAATCCGCGCAATACAGCAGCAGGTTCTTTGCGCCAACTGGATCCGGTGTTGACGGCATCGCGTCCTTTGACCATGTTATGTTACGCCATTGTGACCTCGGACGGACTGATTCCCAACACACAATGGGGAACATTGGACTATCTCCAACAATTGGGCTTCCCAGTGACCGATAAAAGAAAACTGGTACCCGACATCGAAGGTGCAATCAAGGCCCTGGACGATTGGGCCGTACAACGCGATTCCATGCCGTTCGAGATCGATGGGGTCGTGATCAAATTGAACGATCTGGATATTACCGAAGCCCTGGGGTCGGTGGGGAAAGACCCGCGTGGCGCCATTGCGTTCAAATTCCCGGCTCGTGAAGTCACGACCAAGCTGAACGACATCGGTGTCAAGGTTGGCCGGACCGGTGTGCTCACGCCCTACGCTGTATTGGAGCCGGTCGAGATCAGCGGGGTAGTGGTCAAGCAAGCCACGCTGCACAACTGTGACTATATCGCTGAAAAGGATATCCGCATCGGTGACCGGGTGCTGGTCAAGCGCGCCGGCGACGTCATCCCTTATATTATTGGCCCGGTGGTGGACGTCAGGACAGGCGCCGAGCAGCCTTTCGAACTGCCCAAGGTCTGCCCGACCTGTGGCCAACCCGTGGAGCATTTCGCCGGCGAAGTAGCATGGTATTGTGTCAACGCGGCCTGCCCGGCACAATTGGTACGCAACCTGGAGCATTTCGTATCGCGCGGTGCCATGGATATCAACGGTTTGGGAATCAAGATCGTCGAGCAGTTGGTGGCTGAGGGATTGGTGCACGATGAGGCCGATATTTTCCGCTTGAAGATGGATGATCTGTTGAAGCTTGAAAAATTTGCCAACAAGAAAGCCGATAATTTGATCCAGGCCATCGACGCGGCCCGTGATCAAAGCCTGTCGCGCGTGATCAATGCCTTGGGTATCCGCGGTGTGGGAGAAGTGATGGCGGCCGACCTTGCCCGGCATTTTACCGACCTGGGCGAATTGGCCGGTGCTACTCTGGAACAATTGCAGACAATTGAGGGGATTGGTCCCAATAGCGCCGAGGCAATCGTGGATTGGTTCAGCCGCCCTGCCAACCAACAAGTATTGAAAAAACTGCACGCTGCAGGAGTATGGCCCAAGGCCGAGCTGCCAGTGGCCTCTAACCGCCCGCAGCCATTTGACGGGATGACTTTTGTGGTTACTGGCACTTTGCCTACGCTTTCGCGGGAAGGCGTCAAGACTTACATCGAAGAGCGCGGGGGGAAGACCGGTGAAAGTGTCAGTAAAAAGACCACGTATCTCGTCCAAGGAGAGGCTCCCGGCTCGAAGCTGGATAAAGCGCGTGAGCTGGGCGTCCCCATTTTGGACGAGACCGGGTTGAGACGCCTGGCAGGAGAATAAGATAACATGGCAGCCATCTATCTAAAAGCCGGCCGGGAAAAGTCGGTGCAGCAGCTTCACCCTTGGGTATTTTCAGGTGCCATCGAACGGGTAGAAGGCAATCCGGGCTTGGGGGAAACTGTCCAGATCATTTCTTCAAAGGGTAAGCCGTTGGCGCTGGCCGCGTACAGCCCGACCTCCAAGATACGCGCCCGGATTTGGACCTGGAATGTCGAAGAGAAGATCGACGAGGCCTTTTTTCACAACCGGTTGCAGCGAGCCATTGCCTTGCGCCGGCAACTGATCCCAAGCAATCTGACCGATGCGGTGCGGCTGGTGCACGGAGAATCGGATGGGCTGCCGGGGATCGTTGTGGACCAATACGCCAACGTGCTGGTTCTACAATTGCTTTCGGCTGGAGCCGACCGTTGGCGCGACGTGATTGTGCAGTCGTTGGTTGAACTGACTGGGATTGACGCCGTCTATGAGCGCTCGGATGTGGAAGTGCGCAAGCTGGAAGGGCTGGATGAACGCGTGGGCTTGCTGCATGGCAAAGCCGTTCCAGAGCGGATAGCTATCAAAGAGAGCGGGTTCAATTTCTGGGTCGATGTAAAAAGCGGCCAAAAAACCGGGTTTTATCTCGACCAGCGCCAAAACCGCATGCGTCTGGCGGATTATGCCAAGAATCGGAACGTTTTGAACTGCTTCTGTTACACGGGGGCTTTCTCCGTTTATGCCCTGGCATTCGGGGCCAGCGATGTGCTTTCCATCGATTCGTCTGCCGAGGCCATCGAGCAGGCGAAGGCACACGTTGCCGAAAACTATTTAGCGACGGAGCACGCAAGTTGGATCGAAGGGGATGTCTTCAAGGAATTACGGCTGCTGCGTGACCGCGGCAAGAAATTCGATCTGATCATTTTGGATCCGCCCAAGTTCGCCCCCACGGCAGCGCAAGCTGAGCAGGCGGCGAGGGGGTATAAGGACATCAACCTGCTGGCGTTCAAGTTGTTGGCGCATGATGGCATTTTGTTCACTTTCTCATGTTCGGGTGGGATTTCGGCCGAATTGTTCCAAAAGATCGTGGCCGGCGCAGCCGCGGATGCGAGTGTGGAGGCGCAGATCCTGGAGCACCTGGCCCAGGCGCCCGACCATCCGGTGGCACTCAATTTCCCTGAGGGGGCTTATCTGAAAGGCCTGGTTTGCCGGGTACCCTAAAATCGGTTGAGATTTTAGTCTGTTGGTTAATGATAAAGAGGCTGCTTCATTTTTGAAAACAGCCTCTTTGTTTGAATTCTGGAAGTTAACTTAGATGAAGTTCTTGCCGACCTGGCGCATGGTGTCGATGAGGGGAATCAGGAGCTGGCCGCGTTCGGTCAAGGTGTATTCGGTGCGCGGGGGCACTTCGGCGAAGACCTGACGCGTGATCAACCCTTCTTCATCGAGCTCCTGCAGGCGCATGGAAAGGATGCGCGGGCTGGCCTTGACGGAATGTTCCAATTCACCAAAACGCTTCGGGCCGCTCTGCAGGTCCCGCAAGATTAGAGGAACCCATTTGCGTCCAACGATCTCAGAGACAGCTTCAACGGGGCATTTTTCAACCGGAATTGTGGTTTCCATTTTGCCTCTTCTTTCTGTATTTATTATAACTTTATTATAGCTACTTGACAATAGGGTAGTAATGTTCTATAATGATACTAACAAAAAGAAAGTAACTATAGTAAAGGTAATAAAAAGAGAGGCTCTTATGAATATTACAATTTTTGGTGCCGGGAACATGGGGCGTGGCATCGGCCATCGCCTTGTTGCGGGCGGCAATGCCCTCACGATTGTGGATACGAACCCGGAAGCGGCCGAAACCCTGGTGAATGAATTGAAGGGTGTGGCTAAGAAGGGTGCAACGGTTCATATGGCTACGATGGACAACGTGGAGTTGGGCGATGTGGTGGTACTGGCCGTCCAATACGGAATCAATCTGGAGTTGGGCAAGAAATTGGGCAAGAAACTGGATGGCAAGGTGGTGGTGGATATCGCCAACCCGTTGAACCAA
>JBEKEX010000170.1:0-5874 GCA_050013615.1 Anaerolineaceae bacterium | reverse complement strand
GTGGCGGCTCCGCAAGTGGGTGAATACGTGATTATGATGTTGCTGGGACTGGGCCACTGTTTGCCGGAGATCCTTTCTCTGAACGCGAAGGCAAATTGGCCGCGTGACCGCTGGGAGCGATTCAAGCCCTCCGAATTGCGCGGCAGCACGGTGGGCCTGGTAGGTTACGGCAGCATCAACCGTGAAGTCGCCAGGCTGTTGCACGCCTTCGACGTCAAAGTGTTGGCAGCCAAGCGCGATGTGCTTCATCCCGAAGATAATAACTATGCTCCGGCTGGCTTGGGTGACCCGCAGGGGGATTATTTCACCCGCTTATATCCTTATAAAGCGCTCGGTTCGATGCTCAAAGATTGTGACTTTGTCGTGGTGGCAGTGCCTCTTACGTCTCAAACCCAGGGCTTGCTGGGAGCCCATGAATTAAAAGTCATGAAATCCTCGGCTTTCCTGATCAACTTGGGGCGCGCCGGCGTGGTGGACGAGCAGGCATTGTTAGAAGCCCTGCAAGAGAAGCGGCTGGCAGGTGCAGCATTGGACGTGTTCTCCGAAGAGCCACTCCCTGAAAACAGCCCCTTCTGGCGGTTGTCCAACGTTATTATTTCGCCACACGTCGCCGGTATCAGTTCACGCTATATGGAACAATCGGCAACGTTCTTCATCGAGAACCTGCAACGTTATTTGGAAAATACCGTGCTTTTGAACCGTTTTGACCCGGAACGGGGTTATTAATATTGATCGTCTATTTTTTGTAGGGCAGAGATCGTTGTTGGCAATAAGAAGGATCGGTTATGGCTTCCAGGATAAAGCAGTTTGACGTCGTCCTCTTCGACCTGGGGAATACGCTGCTCTATTTCGAGGGCGATTGGGAGCAGGTCATCGCGGAGCAAAACCGCGTCCTATCCGGCTGTTTGGCGGATATGGGCTACAATTTCGATATTGATGCTTTTGCCCCTTATTATAAAGAATGGATGGATGCCTATTTTTCTGCCCGCGATTTGCAGACGACCGAAATTCCGGCTGAGAATTTGCTGCGCACTGCCATAACTGAATTTGGCCACGCGACTGTTTCTGAGGAAGCAATCCGCTCTGCATTAAACTGCTCTTTTGCCGTCTCAGAGGCGCACTGGAAGTTGGAGGCGGATACCATCCCCACCCTGGCGGCACTGGCACGGCAGGGGTATCGCCTTGGGTTGGTCTCCAATGCCAACTACGGCCCCAACGTCCATCACCTGCTTGAAATGAACAAGTTGAATGCTTATTTCGATACCGTTGTGGTTTCTGCCGAGGTGGGCATCCGCAAACCGGCGGTGCGTATCTTCGAAGTTGCATTGAACGCCTTGCGCGTCCCTCCCACATCTGCCGTGATGGTCGGTGACCGGCTGGACTGGGATGTGCTCGGTGCACACAATGCGGGACTTCCGGCGGTTTGGATCACCCGCAGGGTGGCAAACAAAGCCGGCATGACAGTAGATGAACTCGCTGGCCCTGTACGGCCTGACGCTACCATCGAACAGCTCGAAGAACTGCCGCCTTTGCTTGCAAGCTGGAAAAAATAACAAGCCGGGTGTTCAACCCGGCCTGTTTCATCGTCGGCGAAATTTCCCTATTGAATAAATCTCAAAATGCCGTTTTCAGGGCCCAACAACAATTGGGCACTGTTCAGCTTCTTGATCGGTGAGGAGTAAAGCGACGTGGTGGTCAAAGAACCACTCGTATTGGCCTGCGTGTACACCAGAGAATCCGACTCGATCACATATGAAGTAACATCTGTGGCAATTTGCTCATTGCCGTCCGTGTTGAGATTGAACAACTGCAAATTCCCAACGTTGTTCGTGCTATCGGTAACTTCTTGATAGGCCAAATATTGGCTATCGGCCGTGAACTCGGCCTGGTACGATTTGCCGGTATCAGAGACCCGAAAATACTTTTTGCTTTGCAGGTCTGCCAGCCAAAGCACCATCTTATCGTTATTGGCCGCCTGGAATGCCATATATTTCCCGTCCGGTGAGAAGGCTATCGTGGTGGAGGCGATGCCCGGCAACGACAGTACCTGTTTCAAATCGTTGTCGACCAATATGAGGCTCAAGACGTTGCTGGTCGAAGTGATCAGCATTAGATAGTTGCCGTACTGGTCGAAATTGACGTAATGTTGATCGCCGCCAGTAAACTGGTAGACAAGTTGGCGGTCTCCACCCGCCACAGACCGGCGATAGATAGACCCAGAGTTGGTCTCGGAATAGTACAGGTACTTGCCATCCGGTGAGGCGATCAGGGCGCCGATTTGTTCATCCTGCCCTGGTTGGAAGATCGACGTCTGCGTTTCGTCGGGGAGACTCACACTCTGCACGCCCGACATTTTGCCGCTCGGCCCCAGCGACAGGATGATCATCTGGTCATTTTTGGGCAGGAAATCGACGAAGTAAGAGCTGGGCATCGGGTTGAGCAGAGTTTTCTTTTGCAAGTCATACACCTCCACCGTCATCATACCGGTATTGGAGTTGACGATGGAATAGGCAAAATATCGGCTGGACGGCGAAAAGCCCTCGATATAGCGGGAAGGCTGTGTACTATTCCCGACTGCGCGTTGATAGATGGGAACTGAAGCCCCGGCAAAGGTCTGCAAGATATTGAGATCCCATTCTCCTTTGCTATCTTGATCGTATGCTGCCGCATAGTTCCCGTCGGCAGAGAACGGGGAAGAATAATTGTGTTTGGTGGTAAAGTCGAGTAGCGTCAAACCGGTGCTGCTCGAACCGATCACGATCTTGCTCTTGCCGTCCTGGCTGAGGCTGATCAGTGACGTCATGGGTTGGCCGTAAGCGCTCCAAACCCCATAGATCAAGGGATGTACCTGTTGAGCACTGCTGCCACAAGCGGCTAACAGCAGGGTGGATAAGAGAATCAACCCCACCAGAAATGTTTGTACACAACGATAAGCTTTTTTGCCGTTCTGGAACTGGGATTGATCATTCATGGTTTCTCCAATAAGATAAAGTATTTACGAGCTGTTGTTACTTTATAAACCAGGCCGTGCCGGTTATTGTAGCCGATAAATCTTGAGCTGTCCCGCCACTTACCGCCACGCGCATGAGATGGGTGATATTCTTGGACTGATCCAAATAGAAATAATAGAGCTGGCTGCCATCAGGGCTCAAGAAGAACGATGTGACGTTGGTCGAAAGTTCCACGGAAGCTTTCTGCTGGATGCTGTAAAGTTGAAGCGTACCCACCGGCGAACTGGTCGTACGGCTGACGGTCAGTACAATCAACGAATTCCCATCCGGCGTGAATTCGAAATCGATGGGCCGGTCTTGCTTGGTCACCATCTCATTGCCGGAGATATCGGTCTTCGAGAGCATCAAACCGGCAGAACCATTCGCGGCGATGGCGACATAGGCTACGTACCCATCATCCGGCGAGAACATGGCAGCAGGTTGGCTGAAGAAGACCGGGAAAACCGTCCCTGAATTGGCATATTGGTTGTAGCTCGTGCTGATCGATACCGTCTTCCGGGTGTCAGGATCCATGAGAGTGAATTTATAGAGACCGGTCCCCTGCGCCTCGAGCAGGATGATAAATTTGCCATCCGGCGAAAGATAAGCATGAGAGGGATTGGCAGAGCCCTTTGCAAGGTCTGTGATCGTTACGGCACGGCTTCCATCGGGGGGAATTTGCAACAAACGGCTGGCATCTGTGTCGACGAAATAAATGTTCCCCGAAGCTTTGGAGACCATAGCGTAGCCATCATTGGTGGTGGTGAAGAGCTGCGTTGTGCTGCCATTGGTGATGTCACCAATGCTGACACCTTGAGCCTTTTGGCTCGTGTCGCTGCGGTTGACCATGACGATCTTTTGAGAATTCGGCAGGAAGGCCACGAACTCCGAATCGCGGAAGGAATTCACCAGGTCACCCTGGCGGGTCATCACCTGGGTGGTCAACTTCTTACCCGAGCTATCAAGCTCGGTAAAGACAAAGAAGTTGCTATCCGGCGAGAACCCCTCGTAGGCTGCCGCTCCCACGTTGAAACTGCGACTGCTCAAACGCACGGCGGGGCTGCCATCCATGGGCAACAGCATCAATTCGGAACCCGTTTCATCACCACCCTGGTCGACGTGGACAGCCAGCAACGTGCCGTCCGGCGAGAGAAAGGGTTGGTTGATGATGCTGGATTGATCGGTGAGATATAATCCGGTCTGGCGGAGCAATTCCTTGGAGTTTTGGCCCTGGTAATCCATGCGCAAGATAGCATCCAATGCACTGGAAGTGGTGCTGGATTTTTCCGCATAGAGCAGAGTGAAATTAGCCTGGGGTGCCGGTGTAGGTGTCGCGACAATCGTTGCCGCGGTTGTAGGTTGGGTCGCATTGGCCGTGGGAGCCCCGGCCTGGAGCGTGGCAGCGCTGGTTGGGAAAAGTGTCGGCAAGACAACAGGAGTATTCGTGGGTAAGGGTGTGGCGGAAGGCGCCGGGGTAGGCGTAGTCGTTGCTGTGTTGACGACGATGACCAGGTCGCTGTTTTTTGAGGTAGAAGATTCCATAAATTGCGGAATAAAGATTGTTCCTGCCAGAACTGCCAGCACTACAAGCAAGCCGCTGACCACTAACCATAACCAGGATATCTTCCGGCGCGGTTTGGCAGGTTGTTTGGGTTTGACCTCATCTTTTCTGGCCGGTTTGGCTGGCGTCGCCAGTGGCATGGCCATCTTGGGCAAGTCGGCGCCGCAAAAATAGCAGGTTTTGCGGTTATCGGCGTTTCCGGCTCCACAATACGGGCACTTCATCTTGTCCTCCCCAGGATCATCCGGGTACGAGCTTGCATACCCCAATTATAAGCGTTTCCGGTATTTTAAATAAAAGACCGGCAACCTGAATTCCAATAAGCACAGGCCAGCCGGTGATTTTCTATTGGGCGAAAGCTCGCTACTTACGGCAGGATGGCCGACAGCAGCCCGGGCAAAATACCCAACCCCACAACGGCCACTGCTGAAGCAAAGGTCGCCAGGGTCAGCCACATGTCACGGCGCACTTTCGGTTGGCCGGGCTGCATGTACATTTTAACGATAACGCGCAGATAGTAGAATGCCGACACCACCGAAGCCAACAAGCCGATCACTGCCAACGGCCAGTAACCGCCCAGGATGGCAGCCCGGAACAAATAGAACTTTCCCCAAAAGCCGACTGTCAGCGGCACACCGGCGTACGAAAGCAGGCACAACGCCAACACTATACCCAGCCAGCGATTCGTGTGTCCCAAGCCAGCGTAGTCTTCCAGGTTCAATCCTTTGCCGTCCACTTGCTCCAGTGAGATGATGACCGCCCAAGCACCAAAGCTGGTAACGGCGTATGCCACCAAATAGAACAACAGGGCTGAGGTAATGTCATTGGAGAGCGCAGCCTGGCCGTAAGGCACAAAGGCCATCAACAGATAACCAGCGCTGGCGATGCCGGCGTAGGCCATCAGCCGCTTTAGGTTGGTCTGCGCCAACGCCAGTAAGTTACCGCCGATCATGGTCAGCGCGGCCAATACCCACAAGATGGGTGTGAGGGTGGAGGAAATCGAGGGGAACGCGATCAGGAACACGCGCGCCAGGGCAGCAAAGCCGGCGATCTTGACGCCGACGGCCATGAAGCCCGTGACGGAAGTCGGCGCACCCTGATACACGTCCGGCGCCCACATATTGAACGGCACCAGCGCCACTTTGAAGCCCAGTCCCACCAACAGCAGCGCCGCGCCGATAAGGAACAACGTCGGATTGAAGGTGGTCGAAGTCAGGCTCGCCAAGATGGCAGGGATGCTGGTGGCCGCAGTCGCACCGAACACCAGGGCGATGCCATACAGCACGAAGCCGGATGAAAAGGCGCCCAGGAAGAAATATTTCA
>JBEKEX010000169.1:1149-7037 GCA_050013615.1 Anaerolineaceae bacterium | reverse complement strand
GAATTTGATCCTGATGGACATCATGCTGGCAGGAAAGATGGACGGCGTCGAAGCTGCCGAGCAGATCAAGCAAAAGTTGAATGTCCCCATCATTTACTTGACATCCATGGCAGATGATGCCACGTTGCAACGTGCCAAGATCACTGACCCGTCCGGGTATATCCTGAAACCATTCGATGAACGTATTTTGCAAATCACGCTTGAAACCGCGCTATATAAGTTTGAATCCGAAAAGCGTTTGGCAGAAAGCGAAAAAAAGTTCAGAACGTTGGTGGAGACCCAAGGTGAAGGGATAATTCTTGTTGATCCTAATGAAAAGATCTATTTTGCCAACCGGGCTGCGGAGTCCATTTTGGGCGTTGGGGTGGACGAACTGGTGGGGAAGAATATGAGTGATTTTGCCCCGGAAGATCAGTTTGAAATTATTAAGGCACAAACCCGGTTGCGCAAAAAAGGTGAAAAGACGTCCTATGAGTTAGGGTTAATTCGCCCAGATGGTAAAAAACGAAACATCCTGATGTCAGGCGCGCCCTGGCTCGATCAAGGTCAGGCTTATAACGGTTCCTTGGGTATTTTTAGCGATATTACCGAACAGAAAATGGCCATTGAAGCTGAACGGGACCAACGCGCGCTAGCCGAGGCCTTGCGCGATAGCGCCGCGGCTCTTACCAGTACCCTGGACCTGGATGAAGTCCTGGACCGGATTTTAACCATTGTAGGGCGGGTGGTGCCGCACGAGGCAGCCAATATCATGCTGCTGGAAGGTGATGCCGCCAAGGTGGTCAAAGCGCAGGGTTATGCCGAGCGCGGGTTGGATGAAGTTATCAAAAGTGAACGACCGTCGCCGACCGAAGTGCCGACCATGAACCGGATGGTCGAAACCGGCAGGCCGGTGCTTGTCGCCGATGTGCGTAAATGGGAAGAATGGAAAGAGTTCGCTTCCTCGTTGTGGATTAATTCGTACGTCGGCGCCCCGATTCAAATCAAGGGGGAGGTCATCGGTTTCATCAACCTAGATTCCAGCCAACCCAATTTCTTTAAGCAAAGCGATGCTGAGCGGCTGCGAGCGTTTGCTGATCAAGCAGCCATCGCCATCGAAAATGCTCGTCTTTATCAAGGGATGCAGCAACTTGCCCTAACAGACGATTTAACCGGGCTATATAACCGCCGAGGTTTGTTGGAACTCGGCCAGCGTGAGGTGCAGCGTGCCCATCGCTTTGACCGTTCCTTGACGTTGATCTGGATGGATGTCGATCATTTCAAGGATATCAATGATGCTTTTGGTCATGAAAAGGGTGATGAAGTCCTGCGTAAAGTGATCGAGCGCTGCAAACTGGAAGTGCGCGAGATCGATATCTTCAGCCGGTATGGTGGTGATGAATTCATCATCATTCTGCCGGAAACAGGTTTGGAAGGTGGCGTACAGGTAGCTGAACGGTTGTGTGAATTGACAAGGAAGATCAATGTTTCGAGTTTTTTGGGGACTATCCATGTTACGGCGAGCTTTGGCGTTGCTACGTTGGACGAAAAAGTGACTGACCTGAATGCGTTAATGACGCAGGCCGACCAGGCCATGTATGCGGCGAAACAAGCCGGCCGCGACCGAGTGGTCTCCTTGTAATGATTATTTGACCAGCTTTGGAAAGATGATTCAGGCCGGGTATATTGCCCAGCCTGAATTTTATTCGTTAGTCGATCTACTTTTTCCCAAGGTCTTCTTTTATCTTGTTGATCGCTTTTTCTGCAGCGGCTCGTCCCCGAGCTTCCAATTCGTCGATTTTACTGAGATCCCAGGCTGAGAACTCTTCGACGTCCGGTTTGATCAGGCAGTTGATGAGCTCAGAACTTGGCAAGGCAGCGCGTGCCTGCATCAAATTGATGAAGGCCATCAATACCTCGAAGGGGTTGCCGGGAGTGTGGGTTAAATGCGTGGGGGTGCTCAGGTCGACGGCAATGATGTAATCAGCACCCATCTCACGCGCCAGGCCGCTAGGCAAGTTGTCGACTGCGCCTCCGTCAACTAATAGCTTTCCATCTATTTCGACAGGTGAAAAGAGACCGGGATAAGCAGCTGATGCACGTACTGCTGGCGCAACTGGTCCCTTGTCAAGCACTACCCGCTCGCCTGTCAAAATGTCACAAGCAACCGTTGCAAATTTGTGGGGCAATTCTTCAAAGGTGTGGTTACCAATGTTCGCGCAAATGAAATCTTCCAAAGGTTGTGTATCGAAGAGCGATAGGGTGTTTTTCCAGGAAAGCTTCACCAGGTTGGGCCAACGGGCCTGTTGGAAGAGACGTTCCATATCTTGAACTGAGACACCTGCAGCGTAAGCGGCGCCGACAATGGCACCCGCGCTGGTACCGGTGACGATTTCGGCACTAATTCCCTCGCGTTCCAAAACTTGTATCACCCCGATGTGCGCCGCGCCGTGGATTGCACCCCCGCTGAGTGCCAGGCCGATCTTTTTGGGTTTCCTATGCAAAAAATCTGTCCATGCCATGAGAACACCTCCTTGGAAATAATTGCACCATCAATATATACGAAATTAGCTGCCAATCGTTTCAGGAACGTAAAAGACGTTATAAAGTGGGATCGTTCCCCGTTCGCTAGTTAAAGTCTACTGTGGATTACAAAATTGACAAGTGCGGTTTCGCGGTGTGATGAGCGATAAAGTTAATGTATAATGAAAAAGTAGGCGCGTTTCATTTAGCTAATGAGATAACAAGAAGGGCTACTGTGAAAACTATTCGAGCCTATCCAATCATTGTTTGCTTCCTTGTTGTGTCGTTTGCGCTCTCTGGTTGCCAACTTTCCAGCTTGGGCGGCACAGGTACTTCAAACACCTTTCAGCCGTCACGGGTTGCCACCTCGGATTGCAGTTATGGCGGCGAGATAAAATCGGTCGAGGCGGTCGATCAATATACGGTACGCTTCACCTTGTGCTCTGCAGATGTGGCTTTTCCTGCTAAGATCACGAACCCGGTTTTTTCGATCCAGGATTCGGCTTTCCTGACAGCAAATCAAGGTGATTCGACCAAATTGAGCAAACAGACCAATGGCACTGGACCCTATAAGGTTTCCGGTTATGTGCAAAGTCAGCGGTTGGTATTGGAAGCCAACTCCGATTATTGGGACGTCCCTCCTAAAGCAAAGCATGTGCTGATTACATGGGCAACCGATCCGACCAGACGTTATACCGCGTTGCGATATGCTACGGTGAACTTGATCGATAGTCCCGCCACCGCGGATTATGATGTCATCCAAAACAACACGAGCTTGCGGTTGGATTCAAGGCCTATGCTCAATGTGATTTATCTCGGATTCAATGTGGGGATTGCCCCGTTTGATAATCTGAAATTTCGCCAGGGGATTGCATCAGGGTTGGATCGCAGCGCCCTCGTTCAAAGTTCCTTCCTTGCCGGGGTGGAGACTGCCGATCAATTCGTGCCCAATTCGCTTTCACCCGGATATACCAGCAGTTTGAAGTGGTATGATTTCAACACGGGTGATGCGATCAATGCGCTCCAGAGTACCGGATATGATTTCTCCCACGCAATTGCTTTGTCCTATCCCTCCGTTCCGCCTGACCCAAGCCTGCCTTCTTTGCAACAAGTTGCACTTAATATCAGTCGACAACTCGCAGTGGTTGGAATGAAAATTGTCTTGGAGCCGATGACCTCGAGTGATTTTCAAAAAGCAGCGCAACAAGGCAAATTGGGCTTCTTCTTGGATTATCAGACTGCAGATTATGCGGATTCAGTGGCTTTCTACAATGAAAATTTCACGGGTACTACCCAGAAATTCGGTCCGGCTTTTACTGATTTGAAATCTCAGATTATTTCGGCAAGTGGCACAAGTGACCACATCCTCCGCCAGCAATATTACGATACAGCCAACAACCTGATCAAACAATATGTACCGGTCATCCCCGTTGCGCATGTCAGCGGTGCTTTTGCCAGCAAAGCAGATATCGAGAATGTGGTCGTGGGCCCATTCAACGAGAATTACCCTGAGATGAACAGCCCAACAGGTACTTTGTTTTTGATGCAAGGCACCGAGCCGAACAGCCTTTGGCCTGCGGACGAAAACACCACGGATTCTTTGCGGGTTGCCAGCCTGCTTTACGATACCCTGGTCCGTTATGATTATGGTGGCACCACCATCGTCCCTGACCTGGCTACTTCATGGTCTTCCAGCAGCGATTTGACCCAATGGACCTTCAATCTTCGTTATGGCGTAAAATTTACAAATGGCGCCGCGTTGGATGCCAATGACGTGGTCGCTTCCTTTGCTGCAATCTGGGACGCAAAAGACCCCAATCACAAGGGCCACACCGGCAATTTCACCATCTTCCAGCATTTCTTCGGAAGTTTTCTCAATTCCAAATAAGTTGAAACCAAGAATTCAAAGAAGGGCGACTTGCTGATGAGACGCGAGTCGCTCTTTTTATATTCCTCAGATTCCAATAGCACCTTGTACAAAGTGCGTTATGCCTGAGAGAGGTGTTTGGTTTAGGTAATTTTCAACGTACAATAGAGAATATTGGTTTTAAATTGGGAACAAATTGTGCTCATCGGTCGTCACTCAATCAGGCCACCGTTATCGCGTTGGCTGATGGTACTTTAAGCTAAAAAATTTCTCATGGTGAGGGAAACATGAAAAGAGATCTTTTCAATCGGGTGACTTTTGGCTTTTTGGTCATGGCGATGCTGTTTGCCAGCGGTTGTGGAGGAACCACGGTACAGCCCACTCCGGCGCAAACACCGACCAGCGCATTTTCCATCGTGCCGGCCACTCCGCTGCCGCCTGCCCTGGTTGAGACGGAACCCCAAGCCGGCAGCCAGATCGGCTTGCAAGGTACCATTACTCTGTATTTCAACCAGCCAATGGACCACGCCTCGGTAGAATCAGCCTGGCAACTGCAGCCGTCCATATCTGGAACCCTGAAGTGGCTGGATGATGCCACCCTTCAATTCACACCTTCCTCACCGTATCAACCTGCCCAAGATCTTTCCCTGACCATCGGGATTTCGGCCAAGGCAACGAACGGCCTAGCGCTGCAAGACCCCATCTCGCTGGCGTATCAGACGGCTGACTATTTGAAAGTCCTGTCGGTGCTGCCAAAGGGCGATACGAGCGATGTGGACCCCGCCTCAGCCGTCGTGGTTAGCTTTAACCAGCCGGTGGTGGCGGTGGGTCCGGATTCCCAACAGGCAGCTCCTGCTTTCACCATCCAACCACAAATTGCCGGGCAAGGTGAGTGGCTTAATTCCAGTACCTATATCTTTTATCCCAAACCGGCGCTGGAAGGTGGTAAGCAGTACACCGTCCAACTCGACAAGGGTTTGACTGGTACCATGGGTAGCGGTTTCGCAACGGCCGAGAGCCTGAATTGGAGTTTCACAACAGCCATGCCGGCAGTCGCCTCTGTCGACCCGACGGCCGACCAAAAAACTGCGGTCAACCTGGATTCAGGCTTTTCGGTGACTTTCAACCAACCCATGGACCAGGATAGCGTCCAAAATCACTTTAATTTGACCGGGGCGGATGGCACTGCAGTGCCGGGCAGTTTCAAATGGGATGAATCGGGGACGACCGTCACCTTTACGCCCAAGGCGCTCCTGGCGCGGGCACAGACCTACACGCTCAAAGTAGACGGTACCGGGCAGGCATTGGGCGGTACACCCCTTGGCTCCGATTTCACCGTCGCCTATACCACGGTGCCTGAATTAAAGCTGGCCGGTTCCAACCCAGAAAATGGTTCCCCGCTTAAGTTATATAACGGCTACAGTAACCTGGAATTGACGTTCAGCTCACCGCTTAAGACGGACCAGTTGGTTAGTAAAAGCGTCACCATTTCTCCCACTGTAGACGCCCTCAATGTCAA
>JBEKEX010000169.1:0-1144 GCA_050013615.1 Anaerolineaceae bacterium | reverse complement strand
TCCACCGAGAGCGCCACACCTTCCGCCGAATTCTATTCGACTTCCATGTTTGTTACCACCGCGGATAAGTCTATCCCGGCTCAGATCGACAACCTCGATTCTGTCACGATCACATCAGGCGCTATGCCGCTGGCTGACTTTATCGATGTTCACGCTTATGGCGGCAAAATCGACGCTTCCACTTATACGCCGGCAAACCATTCCCGTTGGTCACAGGCCATTCAATCTACCGCCAACCAGGTGAAACAGGTCGATATTTCATTATCGCAAAAGGGCTCGGCCCTGGTTCCTGGCATCTATTTCTACCGCATGGATTCGGCGTCATTGGAAAATTCGTCAGGGTATTATCCTTCCTGGGCAACGGTCGTGGCAAGCCACGTTCATTTGACCGTCAAATCCAGCTTGAACCAGGTGGTGGTATGGGCGGTCGATTTGAATACCGATCAGCCGGTGGCCAATGCCACCTTTTCGGTTTACGATTCGACGGGCAGCTCGATTGCATCTGGCGTCACAGACGCCAACGGCATTGGCACGGTGTCGCTGCCTGCACGGGAAAATACCTATGAGACCTTGACCGTCGTCAGTGGGGAGCCCGGCTCGGACCAATTTGGCATCACTTCTACCGATTGGGTGACCACGGCTTCGACCTCGAATTATGATTTCAATTTCCAATATCAAGATGCAAAACCGTTTGTCTATCTCTATACGGATCGTCCCTTATACGAACCCGGCCAAACCGTCAATTTTAAGGGTGTGGTGAAGCAGGTTGATAATGGGCGATATTCCCCGGCAGATATTCAAACGATCACAGTCAGCGTGTTCGGGCCTGTTCCTGGGGGATCGGCTTACAGTTCAGGAATCTTACAAACTTTCAATTTGCCAGTTTCTGATTACGGGACGTTCAATGCGACCTATCGGTTACCGGATAACGCAGTTGCCGGTTATTATTCCCTGCAAACGGATTCCAATCCTAACGTTGCTTTGAATTTCACCGTCGAACAATATCGCAAGCCGGAGATCAATCTTTCGGTGAAATCCTCAGCCAATGATGTCACTACCGGGCAGAACCTGCATGCCAAAGTGACGGCAAATTATTATTTCGGCGCTCCGGCCGCGGAACAACCGAAGGCTGTCACCGCCAGTT
>JBEKEX010000168.1:0-5900 GCA_050013615.1 Anaerolineaceae bacterium | reverse complement strand
GGGAGCAGCATGCCACCAAGGTTGAAGTCATTGGAGTTGCACGGTTATAAAACATTTGCCAGCCGGACACTGTTCGAGTTTCCCGGTCTGGTGACCGCTGTCGTGGGTCCGAACGGTTCCGGCAAATCCAACATTGCCGATTCCCTGCGCTGGGTGTTGGGCGAGCAGGTCTTCAGTTTGCTGCGCGGCCGCAAGACCGAAGACATGATCTTTTCGGGATCAGAGTTGCGCCCGCGTTCCAGCATGGCTTCTGCCACAGTGATCTTCGACAACGGAGACGGCTGGCTCCCGATCGATTTCAGTGAAGTTGCCATTACCCGGCGTGCCTATCGCGACGGCGAAAACGAATACCTACTGAACAACCAGAAAGTGCGGCTTAAAGAGATCAATGAATTGCTTTCTCAATCTGGGTTGTCGGAACGCACTTATACCGTGATCGGCCAGGGGTTGGTGGATGCCGCCTTATCCCTGAAACCGGATGAGCGGCGAAAATTCTTCGAAGAGGCTGCCGGCATTGGCTTGTACCGCGCCCGGCGGGAAGAATCACTTAATCGGTTGGATGCTACCCGGCGCAACCTGGAGCGGGTGCTGGATATCCTCAGTGAGCTTACCCCGCGGTTGCAAAGCCTTGAAAAGCAGGCGAAGAAAGTCCAGGAATACGAGCGTATCAAGGCCGATCTGCGTGTATTGCTCAGGGATTGGTATGGATATCACTGGCACCGGACGCAAAAGGACCTGCTGCAGGCGCGCGAAGTGGTCAAGGTCCAAGAGATCGAATTGCAGAAGGCACGGGAACGCCAGGCAGAAGTCGATGCGCAGATCAATGACCTGCGCGGCAAGATGCAATCCTTGCGAAATGAATTGAATGGCTGGCACGAACAAGCAGCTTCCCTGCATTCGCAACGGGAACAGATCAGCAAAAGTTTGGCTGTCCTCGAAGAAAAACAGCATTCGAACCTCGACCAGAAGCAAACACTCGAGGATGAGATTGTCCGCCTCGAAGAAGAAGGAAAACTACAGCAGGAACAATTGGCGAGCCTGGATGCAGAACAGACCCGTCTAACACAGGAAAAGGATGAAGCCTCCGCCCAGCTCGCGGTTGCCGAGCAGAACCTGAAAACACGTCAGGTGGAACGCAGCCAAGCGGAAGACTTCATTAAACAGCAGCGAGATCGCCTGGTGCAGGCAGAGACGAAGCTGGTGCAGTCCCGGGCACGCCTGGACTCCCTGCAAGGTGGGCTGTCCACCCAACTTGCCAGCCAGAAGTCATTGGAAGCTGAGAGTGCGACGACGGCGCAGGCCCTGTCGCAGCAGCAGGCCCGATTGGATGCTGTTTCGAAGGATGCCAAGACGTGTGAAGATGAAAAAAGCCACGCCGAAGATGACCTTCAACAACAACGCGCTGAACTGAGCAGGCTGGAAAAGGAACAGAGGGCGGTACGAGAGAGGCAGGCCCAAGCCAAAGCCGATGAAGCACGTTTGAAAGCACAGTTGGATGTGGTCGAGCAGGCCGAAAGGACATTCAGTGGGTTTGCAGATGGTGCCCGTTTCGTGTTGGAAGCTGCTGCCAAGGGAAAACTTCCCGATGCGATGCGTGCCATCAGCAGCCAATTGGAAGTCCCGGCGGAATATGAGACTGCTGTGGCGGCTGCCATGGGCGAAAACCTGGACGCCATCTTCATCGATGCCGTGGTGGACCCGGAATCAGTGTTAGCGGCGTTGGAAAGCAGCGAGCAAGGACGGGCAGTGCTGTTGCCGGCCGCGTGGGCCAAGCAGGCCGAGAAAATCGCTACGCCCAAAGGTGCTGCCATTCTGGCGCGTGCCTCTGAGGCAGTTCACTGTGCGCCGGAATATGAACCTATCGTCTCGATCCTGCTGGGGAATGCTTTCATCGTGCGCGACCGCAAAGAAGCGCGGCAGTTATGCCAACACCTGCCGGCGCACGCCCGGGTGATCACTTTGCGCGGCGAAGTGTTTACCGGCAGTGGCATGGTGCTGGCGGGCAAGGAGGGCCGGGCGGGAAGGATCTCACGCCCGCGCGAGAAAAAGGATCTGCAAGAGAAACTTTCCGGGGTGGAGTCCACGCTTTCCGATTTCGAGAAACAGCTATCGGAAACGGAACAACTGATCAAACAACAAAACCAAAAGGTCGAGGCCTGCCAAGCGGCGTTGAAAGCCGCGGAACAGAAGCAAGCTAAAGCGTCACAAGAGGTGCATCAAATCTCGGTGGCGGTCGAAAGCTCAAAACAGAAATCGGAATGGCTCAACCGCCAGAAAACGGAAATCCAAAACAAGATCGCTGCTGCCAATGGCGAAATGGATGCAGCCAATAAACTGATCAAGACGCTGGAGGAAGAGACCGGCGGATACCGCGAGCAGATCCGGGACAGCAATGCAAAACTTGCCAGCCTCCCGGCGGAGGAACTGCAGGCGCAAGTGGTGCATTGGCGCACAAGTTTGGCTGTTTCATCACAAGCAACCGACGATGCCAATCGGCGTATCGCAGAGCGCCGGCAGATGATCCACACCAATGAAACGCGACACAGTGAATTGACTGCCCGCCTGGAAGAGATGAAGACAGCCAGCGGGCAATTGGTGGCCGAGCAGGAAAAGTTTAAAACACAAGAAAATGAAATTGCGGGTTCCATCGAGAACCTGCGCAATCAGATCGACCCGGCCGAGCTCCAACTCAAGCAGCAGGATACGGAATTCAACCGCTTGCAGGACGTGCAGTTATCGATCAGGCAGATAGTCTCGGTTGCAGACCGGCACGCTACGCAGGCCCAATTGGAATTGACTCGCCAAAAAGAGGCACTCGATTCGCTCCGCAGGCGGGTCGAAGAAGATTTTGGCCTGGTGGCATTCGAATATTCAGGCGACGTTTCAGGCCAGACGCCGCTGCCGCTGGACGGCATGGTGGAACAGCTTCCGGTCGTACCGGAAATCCCCAAGGATCTAGAAGAGAACATCTCCCGGCAGCGCTCGATCTTAAGGCGCTTGGGGCCGGTGAACATGGACGCGCAGCACGAATTCGAGGAAGTGCAGCAGCGCTTCACGTTCCTTTCGGGACAGGTCGAAGATTTGAAGAAAGCGGATTTGGACCTGCGACAGGTCATTGCCGAATTGGATGAAATGATGAAGACGGAATTCCGCAAGACCTTCGATGCGGTTGCCATCGAGTTCCACCAAATGTTCACGCGGTTATTCGGTGGTGGCACGGCGAAACTGATCCTGACCGACGCAGAGAACCCAACCGAGACCGGCGTCGACATCGAAGCCAGGCTACCCGGCCGGCGGGAACAAGGCCTTTCGCTGCTTTCGGGCGGCGAACGCAGTCTTACCGCCGTGGCACTGATATTCTCACTATTGAAAGTATCTCCCACGCCATTTTGTATTTTGGATGAGGTGGATGCCATGCTGGACGAGGCCAACGTCGGCAGGTTCTGTGAGCTTTTGCAGGAACTGAGCCAGTCGACCCAGTTCATCCTCATCACCCACAACCGCAACACGGTGCAGGTGGCGGACGTGATCTACGGGGTGACGATGGGGAAGGATACCGCCAGCCAGGTGATCAGCTTGAAGATGGATGAGATCAGCGATGACATGGTGAAATAGATGGTTGGGTAATTTAAATCAAAAAGCGCAGCCGCCAGGCTGCGCTTTTTTGTTTGAAGAATTTATTGTGCTGCTTGAGTGGGCAATGCCGGGCTTGACGGCACGTAATTGACCCAATCATTGGTTTTCGTAACCTGGTCTGACGTGGTGAGGTTGCTCAACCAATCACTAAACTTGCTCTGCTTTATTTGGCTTATCATCGATGCGGAAATCGGCATGTTGTCTTCGTGACCGATCAGCTGGATGATGTGCCAGCCATACTTGGATTGAACCGGGTCGCTGATCTGGCCGACCTTCAATGAGAAGGCAGCATCTTCGAATGCTTTGATCATGTAACCCTTCGGGAACCAGCCCAGGTCACCGCCGTATTGAGCGGTGCTGGTATCGATGGACATGGCCGCAGCAACGTCATCCCAAGCCTGGCCTGCTTTGAGCTCATCTTCCACCTTCTGAGCATCTGCCTGACTGGAGACCAGAATGTGGCGTGCCCAAATCTGCTCACCGGAAGAAGCAATGTCGCCGGTGACGGCCGTCAACATTTTCTGGCGCAGGAGATAAGCCTTGACATAATTGCGTAAATCGGTCTCGGTGATGTTGTAAGAGCTCATTTGCTGCAGGTAGCTGGTGAGGTTCTGTTGATAGATCTCGGTGGTATACGCGGTGGGGGTGGGAGTGATGCTGGGAGTCAACGTTATGGTAGGTGTCCCTGCCGCCGTCGGTGTATTCTCAAGGGTGGGTGCTTCGGTGGGGGCGGCCGTCGCGGTGAAAGTGGGCGCTTCAGTCGGGATTTCAGTCAGCGTGGGTGAAGGGCCTTCGGTGGGTGTGTTGGTGGGACCAGCAGTCGGGTTAAGAATGGCGAGCTGCGTCGCATCGTATGTTGGCGTCGAATAGATATATTCCGTCGGAGTAATGGTCGATGTCGGAGTGCCGTTGGGGAAATACCCAAACATGGCCATCATGGTGTCGTTCACTTCTTTATCCGAGACGGTGACCGGTGGGCTCATCTTGGCAGCCTGCTGTTCCAGAACCACATTCTCGACCATCTCGTTCAAAATATTGGTTCCAAAAGTGCTGGTATCTGCCAAATTCGACTGAATGCTCTGCATGGCAGAATACGCCTGGTAGGCGGTCGAATAATCGCCGACCATTTCAGCATACTGGAGGTAATAGTTGTAATAGTTATAGGATTGGATTTGTTGGAGTCGCGAGATCTGGGCGTAGGCCGTGAACTCACTGACGGTGATCTTGGTGCCGTACACCGTGGCCACCGGCTTCTGGTATTTCAGGACCTTCTGATCCAAAATTCCATAGCCGATGACGCCCAAGACGATCACCACTAATGCGATGGTGGCGATGATGACGATCTTTTTCTGCAAATTCTCTTTCTCGAGTCGGGCAAGGTGTTTCTTCGATATTGGGGTGGGAGTAGGGGATGGGGGCATATGTTTACCTCGATAAAAATAAAGGAAGGGGCATGAAACCACTTCATGCCCGGGAATGCGCACTCTCTGTTCTAGCGATAATCGTTGCGGTTTTCACCTGTGAAAGGCAGGAGGGCGATGTGACGAGCGCGTTTGACGGCACGGGCCAGCTCACGCTGGTGGCGTGCGCATGTGCCCGTTTGGCGCCGCGGCCGGATCTTGCCTTCTTCGGTGACGAACCGGCGCAGCAAATCATATTGCTTGTAATCGATTTCGATATTCTTATCAGCGCAGAACTGGCAGATCTTGGGGCGGGAGATGTAATGTCGTCCACCGCTATAGGATTGCTCGCTCTCGTTGTTCAATTCTTCTTCGCTCATAACTTAACTCCGTTCAAAAGGATATTCATCCTCATTTTCATCCAGGACCGGCGGTTCGGCCGCCTGGGCTTGGGTGGTGTCGTGGCGTTCGCCCAGCATCATCATCTCGCTGGCAACGATCTCGACGTTGACATGTTTGGTACCTTCGGTATCTTCCCAGCGGCGAGTTTGCAGGCGGCCTTCGACATAGACTTGCTGGCCTTTGGTCAGGTATTGGTTGCAAATTTCTGCCAGGTTGCCCCACGTGACCACGTTGAACCATTCCGTTTCGGTGTGATGTTCACCATCGGCGGTGTTCCAGTTGCGAGTGGTGGCAACGGTAAAGGTGGTGACCGGCCGTCCCGAGGGCGTGTAACGCATTTCTGGGTCGCGCCCCAGGTGACCAATGATCATGACCTTATTCAATCCTCGGCTCATACCTGACTCCTTCTACAGATGACGCAGCTTTCCGGTCGACTGCAAGGCTCAGGCCACTGCGGTGACC
>JBEKEX010000167.1:1857-7762 GCA_050013615.1 Anaerolineaceae bacterium | reverse complement strand
TCCGGTATTGGCCCCGGCCCGGATGGCGGTGTCTGGTATAAACTACACGATGAACTCAACGAAGCAGAGTATTATGTACAAGCTGAGCATTTACGTCCTGTTCAATCCTCGGAGCTTACCCCCATTTCACCAGACGTGCCCGACGCCAAAAAACGTATCGAAGTAAACCTCGCCACCCAGACTTTGACCGCCTACGAGGATACGAAGGTTGTGTTGCAAACGAAAATCTCTTCCGGCATGGCAGATTCACAACGCATACCTGGCATCACCTCTACCAAGACACCCCAGGGTGAATTTCACGTCGAGTCGAAGATGCCTTCCAAACACATGGGCGGCGGCGAACTGACGTCAGACCCCGAAGCTTATGTCCTTCCTGGCGTGCCTTGGACATCGTTTTTCGTCCCTGATGATGGTGTGGCCTTCCACGGTACCTATTGGCACGATAATTTCGGTACACCGATGAGTCATGGCTGCGTCAACATGCGGGTCGAAGAAGCGAAATGGATCTTCCGCTGGACAAAACCCTTTAATGGTGGCGATAAGGTCAACGCTATTGGCTATGGCACACGGGTCATTGTTTACTGACCCCACTTGCAATTTCAGGCTCTTTCCCCCCAACGAAATGCACAAACACATGGTTCCCCAATAGTCTACCGCGGCGTGTTAACCGCAGGCGATCTCCAGCCGCGCCGCTATCCTCCAAAAGACCTTTACGTTGCAATTCGTCGATATCTCGTTCGTAATAATAGCCGATCGGTTTTCCAAAACGTTCCAGGAATTGCTGCCGAGATACCCCTTCATCGACCAGGCGTAATCCCATTATCATTGTCTCTTGTATCTCAATCCATGGATCGATTGGCGTGCGCACTTTTGTAGCCGGGCTAAACGGGAATTCCACCTGGCGGTCGGTGTCCATGCACTGTATGTACTCTTCGATACTGTGAACGTTTTCCGTGCGATAGCCCATCGTGCTGCCATGCGCACCGGCTCCTAATCCCAGGTAGGGTAAATTACGCCAGTATTGCAAATTGTGGCGGCTGCTGGCAATCCGGTTCTCTCCAAGGCGCTTGCCCCAGTTCGAAATCTCATAGTGTTGGTAACCTGCGTCTTCCAGCGCTATTTCTGCCCATTCGTACATATCCGCCGCCAGGTCATCATCCGGTATTGAGACCGCACCTTGGGAAACCCACCTTCCCAAGGGTGTACCTTCTTCGATAGTCAAAGCGTACAAGGATAGATGCTCTACGTTCAGGTTGGTGGCCAATGCAAGTGTGCGCTTCCAACTCTCCAGCGATTGGCCGGGAATGCCAAAGATCAAGTCCAGGCTGATATTGTCGAACCCTGCCTGCCTGGCCCATTCGATGGCTTTAATGGCATCGAGATAATCATGGATACGCCCCAGGAAACGCAGTTCTTCGGGTGAGGATGATTGGACACCCAGGCTCAAGCGATTGACGCCCAAAGCACGGACTCGCTGAAAATAATCCAGGGATACCGTGCCGGGGTTTGCCTCCATGGTGGTCTCACAATCCGGTAGTAGCTCGAAGCCCTGGCGCAGCGCATCGAAGATTTTCTGCAATTGATCCGCATCCAGCAATGACGGCGTGCCGCCGCCAAAATAGATCGACTTCACCGGGATACGTTCGGGAGAACTGGCTGCAACACCACGCACCTCTTTACACAAAGCCTCGACATAGGCAGGGATCAACTGTCCTTTGCCCGCCCAGGTATTGAAATCACAATAAGCGCAGCGCTTTTGACAAAACGGAATATGCAAATAGATGCTATGATCGATCATGGTTTGGAGGATAACATAAATCGTTGGCCTTTGAAAGGATGTGCATTGCCTTCAACTGAACAACCAGGAAGATGGTAATTGGAAGGAAAATAGAAGGAGAAAGCAAAGCGAAGTGAGCATTCAGGTGCTTTCGGGACTGGTAGGTGTGACTGACCATCGAACAGTGTTCATGATCTATTGACACAAGAACATGTGTTCTGTATAATAACTTCATGAACACTTTATCGAAAATGATGGCAAATTTATTTCGACATGGAATTCCGGTACTACCATATCCAACCCATCATAATTTTATTTTATGGAGAAACAAATGATAACCACAGTCTTGTTATGGGGTGCAGTGGCGGGTCTTGTTCATTTTGTCGTTATCGGAATTCTGTATGGAAATCCGCTTACAGATCGTATTTCCGCCAGTGCCGAGGCGGAAAGTCCGGCCGTAAGAAAATGGCCATCAAAAATTAAGTACTTTGTAACTCAATTTTTCGGGACTCAGGTTGAGGTTTATATTCTGACGTTTGCTTTCGTCTGGTTGCGGCCTTTAGTAGGGCTGAACGGGTATGGCGGGGGGCTGCTTCTAGGGCTCTTGTTCGCCGCGATTCGAGTCTATCCCAGATTTTGGAACATGTGGATTCAGACAACCTACCCATTCCGACTTTTGCTCGTTGAGGTGGTCAACGGGACGATCGGAACGCTGGTGATTTGTGTTTTCCTGCAGTTGGTTACGCAACATTGATCCATCCACAACTGGGGTATGGGGGTTGGTGGAGGGGGTTTGGGGTAAATCAAGAATGTGCAAAAAGTGCGCGAGGCGGAGGGGTAGTTCCCCTTAGCAGGGGTAAACGCAAGCGAAATAAGTGCTGTGGCTGCGAGCGCGGAGGGTGGAGCGAGTGAGCGTTCAGGTGCTTTTGGGCTGGTGGGTGTGGTTGACCGGCTTATAAAAAAGAAATTTGACAAATCCAATTTCCTTACAGACAAAAAATAACATGATCTCCAATTACTTACCCTCCTTTTGTTTAAATATTGCACAACATGCGCATTTAATGATTTTCTCAATTCATTTTTCTTGACAGTCCCATGCCGTATCGCTATACTCTTGAAAGCCATGGATTCTATTCGAACCTTCATCGCATTGGAATTACCAGCCTTTGTTCATGAGGAACTTTCCAGCATCATCTTGCATTTGAAGCAGGAAGTTCCAAGTGGAATTCGCTGGGTGCCGGCCAACAATATCCATATCACGCTGAAATTCCTCGGCGACGTTTCCAAGAATAACCTGGCTGCCATCGACCAGGCAGTCGAGTCGATCGCCAAAGGACACTCTGCTTTCGATATCCACTTGGGCAACCTGGGCGCCTTTCCCAACCTGCGCCGCCCACGCGTCATTTGGATCGGCATCCAGGCTCCGGATACCCTGGTAAAAATGGTGCAGGAAATCGATCAAGCACTTGTCAGGTTGGGTTACCCATCTGAAGGCCGTCCCTTTTCGCCTCATCTCACCTTGGGGCGCGTCGCCCAAGACACACAGCCGCAAGAGCTTGAATCGATCGCACGCAGTTTATCAACTCAGAAAGTCGCCGTCGACTCTCCAGTGCTCATGGAGCAAGTCACAGTGTTCAAGAGCGAGCTCAGACCTTCCGGTGCAATGTACACGCCTTTATATCGACATGCTTTAAAAACAGTTGCAATTTCACTGCATTAAGGGCATTTTCAATGATAAAATCAATTACTTTTATATTGATTTGAGGTGACATCTGAAGAACAAACCCGAATTGGCGCGAGCCGTAGTTGACATCCTTGAAGAGAAAAAGGGGGAAGATATCCTGCTCATGGATATCAGCACCATTTCTTCTTTTGCAGATTATTTCGTCATTTGCTCCGGTACCAGTGATCGTATGTTGGGTAGTTTGGCGCAGGCAGTGATCGAGAAAGTCAAAGCACAATTTAGCGTCTCCAGTAAAATCGAAGGCCAACCGAGCGATGGTTGGCTGGTGGTCGACCTGGGAGACACGGTCGTTCACCTTTTCTCCCCAGAGCAGAGAAATTATTATCAACTTGAAGAGTTGTGGGAAGGCGGAAAGGTCCTGTTGCGGTTGAAATAAACCCTAAAATCAATTAACATGACCAGCCAGGTCAAGATTAAGAAACTTGACCTCTTTTATTGTAGGATGTTTGTCACTAATCAAAAGTGTATTCTTAAAGTATGCTTTTGTAATACTAAACTTAGAGGTGCAACATGTTTCGGATAAGTCGCAGATTAGATTACGGTTTACAATTGATGATTGCGTTGGGGGCGACTTCTGAAAACCATCCATTGCCAACCGCTTATCTGGCCACCAATTTGAATATACCCCTGCCCTTTCTACACCAAATTGGTCACACCCTGATGCAGGCCGGATTTATCAAGGCCACCCCCGGCCCCCACGGCGGTTTACGCTTGAATCAACCTGCAGAATCCATTTCCGTTTTAAAGATCATGGAAACGTTGGAGGGCCCTTTAAGCGTCGATCCGTGCAAAGAAAATGGCCAAGAAACTTCCAACGAAGCCGGTTGTGCTACGAAATTCGTGTGGGATAAGTTGCAAGAGACGATTTCCGCTCAACTGGTCGGCATTTCACTGGCTGCATTGGTTCGGCAAGCTAAAGATCAGCCATTTTTCGCCTTTGTTTTCGAAGACAAAAAAGCTGCATGACTTCACATTGAAATGAAGAAATATATGAAAAAATCAGATCAGTGTATTTTGACTGGTCTGATTTTTTATCCGCATCGTCTGAAATACTCGTTATTTTACAAATGAAAGTACTTCGGCGCTGTGTTCGGCGGGTTTAACATCCTCGAACACCTTGGTGATCATACCCTTCGGGTCGACGAGAAAGCTGGTGCGGAACACGCCATCATACTCACGACCTACAAGCTTTTTCTTGCCCCACACGCCATATTGTTCGCAAACCTTGTGCCCTTCATCCGCCAACAAAGTGAAAGGCAGATGATATTTCTCCTTGAATTTTGCATGGCTTTTAGGCGAGTCGGGGCTAACGCCAAGGATAGTGACGCCAGCATTTTGGTAGGCTGAATAATTGTCCCTGAAACTGCAAGCTTCGGTCGTACAGCCTGGGGTATCATCCTTTGGGTAGAAATACAGCAGCACCGTCTTGCCCCGGTAATCCGATAACCGTTGAGGCTTGCCGGTCTCATCTAAAAGTGTAAAATCAGGAGCCAATGTATCATTTTTTAGAATCATATTAACCTCCTAGCTTACGCCAAGTATTATATCCCCGCACAAATGGCATCAATAAATCTGTATAGGCTTTATCAATTTCAACAGCCAAGGCTGCGGGCAGCCAAGGCTACTGGCAATATAGCTAATGCGTCCAAAGAGATAATACCAGCATGTAAGCCATCAATAATGGGATGGCATCGGCAGTGAAACGCAACAACCTCCAACGCGGCTTTTCGCCTGCGGAGATCTGCAACATTTGCCATATCTGAAAAATACCAATAGGCAGTGACAACAAGCTCGGCCACATCAAGCCCCACGGGAGGCCCAACAATGCCGCGCCGGCCAATACCACGAAAGCCAGCAAAATCAACAGGTTGTGCAGTCCCATTCCTCTTTGCCAGCCTAAATGCCCCATGGCCGTGCGTACCCCATACTTCATCTCGTCACCGTACGTTTGAAGTGCTACACCCAGTTCTCGGGCGATCAATACCAGCACACACGGAAGAGTGAGCACGGTCAACATACGATGCAATGTGCCCGTTTGAAGTAAATATGCCAGTGCTGGCGTCAAACTGCTCAAGATGATGGCATTGCTCAACTCGCCAAATCCTCGCTTGTATAAGCTAAAAGGCGGCACGCCATAGGCGAATGCAAGCACAAACATGATACCCAAGATGAAAAACTCGAGAGTTTTGTCGTTTTTAGAGGCCAACAAGAAGACCATAAGGACGGCACTGAGGGACAAAGCAGTCAGACCTACCAATATAAATAAGCGCGACAAGAGATTGGTTTGCTTGTGGTCGGCCGCAGAAATATTTGAAGCTCCCTTAACCTCAAAATACTCTTTCAAAAAATAGCTGGCCATCTGCAACATAAGCACGCATGCCAAC
>JBEKEX010000167.1:0-1839 GCA_050013615.1 Anaerolineaceae bacterium | reverse complement strand
TGGATAACGTGCCCCAGGAAGTGGGCAATTCCTGCCCCCAAAGCATAATAAAAAACGACGAGGATCAGATAAAATGGGTTTATGGCGTCCAACCACATGGCGCGTGTCGTGCGTTTAGGTTCATCCATCACAAAATTTCCTCTTGGTGTGTTCAAACATGCGCTGCCATCCCTTCCACCAGAAACCAATTTATTTTAACATGGTTTATAGGTCTGGGAGCTCAAGCATCGCAGGAACGGCCAAATGAGATAAAATCAGAACAACATCCTGATCAGAAAACGGCCAAACAAAATGAAATTTCCTTCGACTTTCGTATTGACGCCTGAAGTCACGCAGGCCCTTCGTTTACACCAACCCATCGTCGCCCTGGAGTCGGCAGTCATCACCCATGGCTTGCCGCAGCCGGAAAACTATCATTTGGCAACCAGCCTGGAAGACGAAGTCCGCCAGGCAGGCGTGATTCCGGCAACCACGGCTATTTTGGATGGCAAGATCCGCGTGGGTATGACACCGGAGCAGATCAAACGCCTCTCCGAAGAAAACGGCTTGCAAAAGATCAGCAGCCGAGATTTTGGGATTGCTGTGGCAGGGCAAAAAAGTGGTGGCACGACTGTTGCCGGCTCATTAGTGATCGCACGCACGGTTGGCATCAAAGTGTTCGCCACCGGCGGGATCGGCGGCATCCATCGTGGCTCGATTCACGACATCTCTGCCGATCTCCAAGAGCTGTCCCAGTCACTGCTGATCGTCGTTTGTGCCGGCGCCAAGGCGATCCTGGACCTGCCGGCAACCATCGAATACCTCGAAACGATGGGAGTTCCTATCATTGGCTACCAGACAGAAGAATTCCCCGCGTTTTACAGCCGTGAATCGGGCATCAAAGTAGATGCAACGGCCAATTCTCCGGCAGAAGTGATCAAGATTGCACAAGCACAATGGGAAATAGGCCTTGAAAAAGCGGTGCTCGTGGTCGTGCCCCCGCCGTCAGAGATTGCCATCCCCGCCAATGAGATCGAATCGACCATCCAGACTGCCGTCCATGAAGCCGAAGAACTCAAGATCAAGGGGGCAGCCGTGACACCCTTCCTGCTCAATCGTGTCAGTGAATTAACTCACGGCGCAAGCCTCAAGACCAACCTGGCATTACTGCGGAACAACGTTCGGGTGGCATCCGAATTGGCCAAAGAGATCAGTAAAATCCAAACCCGAGAAATCTGAGACAACGCAAGCCAACTTAGCGTTTAGTATGTCTGGGTCGGCATTGGCGTAAATGTACGAGTAGGAATTGGGGTTCGCGTCGCCGTGCGCGTCGGTGAAGGCGTTGGAGTCGCTGATGCTGTCCGCGTCAGTGTGGGAGTTGCGGTCAGAGTAGGTGTGGAAGTAATGGTCGCCGTTCGAGTAGCGGTAGGCGTCGGCAGAGCTGTAGGTGCTGTGCCCGTGACGTTGAAATAACCAGTCTGCTTCCAGTCGGCACCGGCGTAAATTTGTACCTGGTAATGCCCAGGCAGCCATAAATCCGGGCTTGGGTTGCATTCAGTGTAACCATAGCCACCGTAGCCACCATCCCATGGCTTTGATTCGACGCAAATAATGGTCTTGTCCTGCCGTACCCACACAGCCGTCCACTGCGAGCCGGGAATCATCTGGTCATAAGTAAACGCAGCATAAATATGGCCTACTGGGTTTGAGAACGTTGTAGCCGGGTTGACAGGCTGTAGATTAGCATCCAGATGAGGTGCCACCTGGATCGTTCCAAAAACAGCATTGGCATTAGGTGTGATAATTGCCGTGAACTTGTCGATATACTCTTGCGGCAAGAAAGGTGTTGGTGAAACAGAA
>JBEKEX010000166.1:0-8525 GCA_050013615.1 Anaerolineaceae bacterium | reverse complement strand
ACACGGGCGTCGATATAGACGCGCCGCGCGGCACCATCATCCATGCCGCAGCATCAGGCACGGTCGTTTGGGCAGGTTATGGCCTGTTGAGCGGCGACCAGGGCAACAAAGATGATCCCTATGGCATGGCCGTGGTGGTGCGCCACGATTTTGGCTTCGAGGGACATCGCTTAAGCACTGTATATGCCCACATGGAGCAGGTATTGGTACAGGTCGGGCAGCGCGTCCAGGCTGGTGACCCGCTCGGGTTGGTCGGCGACACCGGTTTTGCCACCGGGCCGCATGTGCACTTCGAGGTAAGGCTGGAGACCAATAACTACTTCAACACTCGCAACCCAGAACTATGGATGGTCCCCCCGGAAGGGGATGGCGTGCTCGTCGGAAAATTGACCAATACCGACGGCTCCTGGTTGACCACACATTCTGTTGCCGTTGTGGCCGACGACGGCACTTTCAATGAAGTTTATACTTACGGCCCGGATGGTGTTTATCCCGACGATTATTACCAGGAAAACATGGTTCTCAGTGATCTGCCGGCCGGTAACTATACTGTCAAGGTCGTCTATGACGGTGAAGAATATGATCTAAAAACTACGGTGCATTCCGGCGCGATTTCATACTTTACGTTCCGTGGCACTTTTGGTTACAAGACTGCATTGCCGCCTCTTCCAGATACGAGTACATGGTTGGTGACACCTCAACCATGACTCGTAGGGTGATTTTCTGAACAACACAGGGTCGTACTCTTGACAAGATTTATAACCGGCTTGAAAATTACGCTTCTCTGGAACTTAACTCGTCGACTGAGTGGAGAAAACGGAATGAAAAAGATTGCATATGTCGTTGCAGGGTTGATGACCATTGCTCTGTTGGCGGCTTGCGGCAGCCTGGCGCCCGCTACGCCCACCACCGATCCCAACCTACTATTGACCGAAGTCAACCAGACTGTTCAAACACAATTGGCCCAGACCCAGGCCGCTCGTCCGACGGCCACGCCCACTCCGGAACCCACTGCGACCAAGACACCTATCCCCACACAGCAATCCACCACGTCTGCAACGATAACGCTTCCGACTCTTTCGACAACCGGCATATCCATTGTCCTTCCCACGACCAGCGCGACCAGCGGCCCAGACGATGCACAGTTCGATTCTGATATCACCATCCCCGATAATACCACCATCAAAGCCAACCACCAGTTCACCAAGACTTGGCGTGTCAAGAACACAGGCACGACCACGTGGAATTCTAATTACAAGCTGGTCTACCTCGATGGCATTGCCATCAGTGACGTTCCAACTGTATTAATTACGAAGGAAGTCGCCGTCCCTAACGCTGTCGCTCCAGGTGCTACGGTGGATATCAGCGTGAGCTTGGTCACACCAAGCGACAATGGCACATACAAGTATTGGTTCCGGCTGCTCAACCCTGAAGGCCATTTCTTTGGAGAATCTCTATACGTGCTGTTCGTCGTCTCCGGCAGCTAGCACCTATCACCACTAACTCCATGAACGATTTGTCTTCCTTCATCAACGAAATCAAAGCCGAGGCCGAACACCTCGGCTTTTCTCTAGTCGGCATCACCACCCCCAAAGGTCCCGAACATTTCTCTTTTTTCCAATCCTGGATAGATGCCGGTAATCACGCCGGCATGTCCTATCTTGCCAATCCCCTTAACGTAAGCAGGCGTGCACGACCTTCACTAATCATGCCAGAGTGCCATTCCATTTTAGCGCTGGGTCTGCCCTATCCCAATCCCATTCTCAATCTCCAAGAAGCCAAGCCCGCCGGAACAGGTAGGGTCGCAGCTTATGCCTGGCAGGAAGATTATCATGGCTGGATCCTCGTCCAAGGCAATAAGCTCGTTGAAAAGATCAGGATGCTCTTTGGGCAAGCTACGAAAGCCCGGGTATTTACTGATAGCCCGCCCATCCTGGAGCGTGAACTGACAGGGCGGGCCGGTCTTGGCTGGATAGCTAAAAACTCTTGCTTGATCTCGCCGGAGGTTGGTTCATTTTTCTTGTTGGCAGAGCTATTCACCGATATTCCCGCCGGGTCAACCCCGCAAAGCATTCCCGATTATTGTGGAAATTGCACACGCTGCCTGGAAGCCTGTCCAACAGGCTGCATTTTGCCCAACCGTAGCGTTGATTCACGCCGCTGCATCTCCTATTTAACCATCGAGAACAAGGGTATGATCCCACGCGAATTGAGGCCTTTACTAGGAAATTGGGTCTTTGGCTGCGACATCTGCCAAATCGTTTGTCCCTGGAATAAGAAGCAGGTAGCCCGCGGCAACTACCAATTGCCCTTTTTCGGCCAGCCGCCAGTACGGCCATTATTACGAAAAGAGATATTGTTAACCGAAGACGAGTTTCAATTCAAATATCGCTCTTCACCTATCTTGCGCCTTGGACGAAACGGTTATCTCCGTAACGTAGTTGTTGCACTTGGCAATGAGCGCAACGACGCCAATACCGATTTATTGGCACACATTCTCAAAACCGAACCGGATGCTTTGATCCGTTTGCACACGGCATGGGCGCTGGGCAGGGCCAAAAATATGCGCGCCAAAGCCGCCTTGGAACAACGATTGGGAGTCGATCCAAACCAGGAAGTGCTGGAAGAGATTCGCTTATCGGTTAAAGATATGTAAAACGCCCCTCAGCAATGAGGAGCGTTTTGTCATTTGTATCAGGTTGTTACTACGGAGTTGGAGTCACTGTCGCTGACGGTTTACTCGTTGGCGTATGCGTCGGCCCCTGGACAAATCCTGCTGGTGTGCTGGTGTGAGCTTTGGTTGGCGTCGGTGTGACCATGTTCACGCGGATGACCAGCACCATACCCACATTCAAGTTGTTCTGATTGGTGATTTTGCCAGGATTATCCACCAAAATGTATGCGATGGTGGTGTTGAACTTGCTGGCGATAATCGAAAGCGAATCGCCGGATTGAACTGTGTAATTAATTCTTGTACCAATTGCCATATTGGTAGGTATTTCTGTCGGTGTTGGCAACTGCATACCAGGCGGCGGGATTAGGATCGTTCCTCCCGGTGTAATGGGGCAAGTGCCGTTAGTGAAATTATTCAGCGCAAGCAACGTGGCAAAATCAGCATCATGAGCTGCTGCAATCGACCAGCAGTTGTCACCGGATTGCACGACATATTCATAGGGACCGGTCGGCGTTTGCGTAGCGGCCAACGTAGGTGTCTCTGTAATGGTGGGGGTCAACGTTGGCGTCGGGGAAGGTTGTGTTGCCGTCGGGGTAAAGGTCAATGTGGCAGTTGCCGTTGCCGTCGGGAAAAGCACGGGAGCATTGGGACCGGTGAACCAGACCACCAAGATAATGATCCCGATGATAACCAACAGAACTGCCAGGCCGCCGATAATGAGCGGCAGCATTTTTTGGCGTTTTTGAAAGGCATCGATGACACTTTGAGGTGATTGTTTTTCACTCATAGAATTTCCTGTTCTGGGTTTATCAACCATTCCGGATGAACTAAAACCATTCAATGCGCTCAGAATTGCTTAATTCTACTTGAAAAGTATCAATCCGGCGAGGCTAACATCTGGCGATGCAGGCATCTGGCGATGCAGGCATCTGGCGATGCAGGCATCTGGCGATGTTGAGAAATAATAATACCACGAATAATTGCAATGGTTAAAATATGCCCATGTTATAATTCAATAATAAAATCTCAGGTGATCAGAACAGAAATACGACGAGGTATTCAAATGGAAATTTTCACAACCCAATTTAAACATTGCGATCTGGTATCTGTCAAGGGTAGGATCGACAGCGCAACAGCACCCCAACTTTCGGATGCTCTGGATGCAATCACCAAAACTGCCGGTCGTTACCGCATCATTATCGACATGAGCGGCGTGGATTTCATCTCCAGCGCCGGCCTGCGCATTTTGATTGCAACGCAGAAGGAGTGCAAGCGTTACAACCGTGGTGAAGTTTCCCTGGCCGCCATCCCGGCGAAAGTCCAATCTGCGCTCGAGTTGGCCGGATTCGATGCCCTGTTCAAGATATACAAGGATACACTCTCCGCAGTCGGCAGCATTTAAGGAGCAGTGTCTCGATCATGCCTACGTTGACTTTTCCCGGGCGATACGACAGCCTGAATAAGATCGCATCGTTCGTCCGTCAGGCAGCCCAAGAAGCACATTTGAATGATTTTGCGTCGTACGAAGTCGAAACCGCAATCGATGAAGCTTGCTCCAACATCATCGAACATGCTTATGGGGGAGAAGATCTCGGTACCATCGAATGCTCATACTTAGTATCGGAAGATCATTTGACCATTGTTTTACGTGACCATGGAAAACCGTTTGACCCCTCTAAGATCCCCACCCCCGATTTGAGGCGTCCCCTTGGAAGCCGCAAAGCGCATGGTCTGGGTCTTTACATCATGCGTCAATGGATGGACAGAGTCGAGTTCGATACAACCAATGACACCAACATCTTGACCATGACCAAATACAATAAAGTGAAAGCTTGATGTCGTCGAAGGCAGAGAAAAGCATCCCGGATTGGAAACAATTTCTTGAGCTCGGCGAGAAACTCCTTGCCGAGCCTTTAGCATCTAACCAACGGATCCTCGTTAAATCTGCCGTCCAACAATATCTGAAGGCGCGTGCCACCCTCTGGCTGGCAGAGCCCTACTATCCCCTGCCCGGCCAGGCAGACGTAAGAACCATTCCATCACAGAAAATGCCAATGCTTGTGGCTGAGGTGCTCAAAAATCGGCGTCCTTGCTATCAAAACACGACCGCAGGTAAAATCTCACATCGTACTGCCATCGTTTCAGATCAGGTTGCACTGCCACTGATGGCACACACCGACCTGCTGGGTGTGGTGGAAGTGCATCGCCCCGCCAACCATCTGTTTTCTCTGGAAGAGTTGCATTTTTTGGATGGGCTGGTTTCCAATGCGGCCCTATCGATGCAAATCACCCGGCAGATTGCCATCAAGAATTGGCGTTCCGAGCAACTTGCCCTGGTGCAAACGGTCAGCAACCAGATCGCCAACCTGGCAGATTTGGACGAGTTAAGTCTCCAGGTAACACGCCTGATCCAGGACACTTTCCACTACTATTACGTTGCCATTTTCATCTCGGAAGAAAACAAATTAACCCTGGCCGGTGACACTTTAACACAGCCGGATTCGAAAAGTTCACCGATCAAGATCACTGCCCGATGGGGTGAGGGAATGGTGGGCACCACAGCAGAAAAAGGCGTGGAATTGGTCGCCCAGGATGTAAGGCTGGAGCCGAGCTATTACTACATCGATCTGTTGCCTAAAACAAAATCAGAGACAACGATCCCGCTGAAAATAGAAAACCGTGTCTTGGGAGTCATGGACGTTCAGAGCGACCAATTGGATGCCTTCCATGAATTCGACATCGTCCTCCTGCGCTCCCTGGCGGATAACATCGCTCTCGCCATCGAAGACAGCCGCATCTATTCACATTTGCGCCAGCGCGCCGATCAGATCGCGGCCGTCTTGGATGTCAGTCACGCCCTCAACTCCATCCTTGAAACCGATTCGCTGTTGCAGGAGATCGTGCGCCTGATCCACGACCGGTTCGATTACCAATTTGTGCATTTGTTCACCGTTCAGGCCAACGAAAAGAAAGTCATCTACCGCGCCGGCAGCGGCCCGCGCAGCGGGATATTTCTGCGCGAACAAATCGCCTACGATCTAGACGCTCCCCAGGGTATCATTCCTTGGGTCGCGCGCACCGGTAAAAGCCTGCTGGCCAATGATGTGAGCGCCGAGCCCCTGTACCGCCCAGCCGATATGTTCCCCACGAAGACCGGGTTCTCATCGAGGCCCTCGCAGCCAGCATTGCCGTGACTTTGCGAAACGCCAGCCTTTACCGCTCGGAACAATGGCGGCGCCAGGTCGCCGATAGTTTCCGCGACGTGGCTAGGCTGCTTTCTTCCAATTCACCCCTGGAAAATCTTCTCGAAACAATCCTCGATAAACTAGAAGCGAACCTTCCCTGTGATGCCTCCGCCATTTGGCTTTTGGAAGAGCCCAAGCCTCAGGATCATGCGCTCGGCCAGGAATTGGAGCTTGCGGCCGTGCATGGTGTGGATGCAGAAAAGATTATTCGCGTCCGCCGCGAGACGAATGATATTCGTTTATGGCTCGATTCAGCCCTGACCGTGACCGAACCCAGTATCCGCCAACCCACCGATCCCTTTGGTCCGTTGGGGGCGGCACTGAACTACTCGCCGAATTATTCATCGATTGCAGCGCCATTGCGTTCCGGTAATGAGATGCTGGGTATCCTGTCTCTGGCCTATCACGACCCTGGGCGGTACGGCCCGGAAGCCAGCGCCATCGTGGCAACCTTTGCCTCTTATGCTGCGGTTGCGATACAAAATGCCCGAACTTACGCCAACGCACAGACCCAGGCTTGGAGTTCCACGGTCTTGCTGCAAGTGGCTCAAGCCGTCCAGGAAATGTCGTCGCTGGATGACTTGCTTGTTACCATGGTGCGCCTGACCCCGCTGCTGGTCGGGATGAAGCAATGCGCGTTCTTCCTTTGGGATGAAGACTTGGCCGGATTTATATATGAGACTGGTCAGGGACTTGACTCGCCGTCGCAGGGCACGCTTAGCAAGCTGCAAGACTCACCTGCATTTGCTCAATTGGCTGCACAAAAAAGTACCCTGTTCCTCCAAGATGCCGCCAAAGACCTGAATTTGCCCCTGGGCGGCTTGCTGCCTGGAAAGAATACACAGGTATTGATCCCACTCGTTTCTCACGGCGAGCTGTTGGGAGCATTCCTGGTCATCCACCAGCAGCCGGTCAAGCATGGAACCAGCTCCGGCTTCGACGACCGGACACTGGCTATTTTGCATGGCATTGCTAACCAGACCGCAGTCGCCATCGAAAATATCAGGCTGCTCGAAGCCAGGCAGGAAGATTCTTACGTCACGGCCGTCTTGTTGCAAGTTGCCCAGGCCGTGGTCAGTCAAAATTCGCTGGATGACATTCTTGAGAACATCCTGCACTTGCTTCCAATCCTCATCGGCATCGATGCCTGCATCCTATATGATTGGGATAAGTCGCAAGACATGTTCGTGCCTCTCAAGGCTGTCACGGGGTCACACCCGCAGGAATCAGCAATACTGTCGAAAAAATACCCCGCGTCCACTTCACCCTTGTTGGCCGCCATTGCGCAGCGGGATGCCATGGCATTTTGCATGCTGGAAAGCGGCTCGGTGTCTCCAACCCGTTGGCCGGCATTATCCTGTCCGGAACCGGGCACATCGCCAAGCCATAATGAGCTGTTGAAGGGCAACCTGCTGCTCGGTTTCCCGATCTCGGTCAAAGGGGAAGTATTCGGGGTCCTGTTGGCCCGTGAACAACAAATTCCCATCCAGTTCCACGAGAAACGGGTGGAGATCATGAATGGGGTTGCCCAGCAAATTGCCCTGGCAATCCAGAACGAAAGACTGCAACAAGAAAAAGTCGGGCAGGAGCGTCTGCAACAGGAATTGCAGCTCGCCCGGCGCATCCAGGAGGCAGGGTATGAGTGCGCTTGTTATACGACAAAACCGGTCCGCAAAGGTTCGATGGAGCAGCAACGCCAGGCGATGGCTCGTTGGCTGCTTTCCTTGCCCAGGCCCGTCGGCTTGATGGCCTGCAACGACGATTGCGGCGTTCAAGTCATGGAAGCCTGCAAGGTCGCACGGCTTCCCGTCCCTGACGCGGTCGGGGTCATCGGCGCCGACAACGATGAGCTGGTGTGCGGCCTTGCCGATCCAGCCATGTCCAGCGTCGCCATCAATTTCGAGAGGGCTGGTTATGAGGCGGCGCAAGCCCTTTCGAAGTTGATCCGCCGCCGGCACGATCTCCCTGGCAAAATCAACGTTTACCCAACTCACGTCGTGGCCCGCCGTTCCACGGACACGGTCGCTGCCGAGGACCCTCACGTCGGCCGAGCCTTGCGGTTCATGCGCGACCACGTCCGTGAATCGGTTTCCGTCACGGATGTTGCGCGTGCTGCCGGGTGGTCGCGCCGCGCGTTGGAGCGCCGCTTCCGCCGCGAAATCGGTCATTCCATTCTCCAGGAAACCCGGCGCCTGCGCACCGACCAAATTGCCCGCCTGCTGGTCGAAACCCACCTGCCCATTGGGCAGATCGCCGATTCCCTCGGCTTCCCCAATATGCAACATTTCGCCCGGTATTTCAGGGCCGAAACACGTTTGAGCCCGCTCGCCTACCGCAAGGAATTTGGCACCCGTTCGGTCGAATCACCCCTGTCGCAAAATGGCGATTATTTGCCGCAAGTTGGCGTTGTGCGCTAACCGATTTCTCGGCTAGTATAAGATATTAGAGACACTATGGCCGCAGAAATGAACTGATCATGAAGCGTTCGCTAACACGTATTCGAGTTCCATCCGAGCCCCATCTTCTCCCA
Source organism: Anaerolineaceae bacterium (assembly GCA_050013615.1). Taxonomy (GTDB): domain Bacteria; phylum Chloroflexota; class Anaerolineae; order Anaerolineales; family Anaerolineaceae; genus JBEKEX01. The sequence goes on along the minus strand of JBEKEX010000166.1, from coordinate 76 downwards.
ACGCCCAAGCCTGCCTCCGCTTCCGGCCGGGCGCGCGTTGCCTTCACCCTCATCGAGTTGCTTGTCGTGATTGCCA
>JBEKEX010000165.1:0-5951 GCA_050013615.1 Anaerolineaceae bacterium | reverse complement strand
CACCGAAGTCGCCACGATCATTGGGCTGATGGTGATTGGAGGTTTTGCTCCATCGATTGTGAACGTCAAGACACCGTTGACGTTGTCGAGCTCGGCCATCGTGAACGGCAGCGCGGCGGTGACCAAGGTGGTCATCCAAACCCAATTGGATGCCATCATCCCTTATCTGCTGCCCGTTTTGACCGTTGCGCTGGTTTACTGGTTACTGAAGAAGGGTTGGAGTCCCATCCAGGCCATCGGACTGCTGGTGGTCGCCGGATTCGTTTTGGGCGCCTTTGGCGTGCTGGGTGGCTGATCGGAACGTATCGAACTTTGGACCGTCCGGCGTTATAGAATAGGCTTGGACGAGAGGGCTAGGTGTTGGATGGCCCATAAAACTCCCCCTTCATTGTTGGAAGGGACAATTTTATCAGCCGCTTGTTTTACTTCGGGCATGGCGTTTTCCACGGCCACCGCCAGCCCGGCTTCTTCGAACATGGGCAGGTCGTTGGGACTGTCGCCGATCACCATGAAATGTTTCAGGGGGATACCCGTGACGTCAGCAATTTCACGCAGCGCCGAGCCCTTGTTCACACCGAGGGGGGTGATTTCGATGTCATCTTCCCCGGCGGTGGTCATGTTGAACCCCGCGGAGTACTGCTCGAGTTCAGCCTGGGCCTTTTCCATGCCATCGATTGCCCCATAGATCGTGATCTTGAGCGGCTTGAAATGTAGGTCAGCCATAATGTCCTGGCAATGTTGAGGGTGGCTAGGGTAGTAAGGCAGTTCAGCCTGAGACAAGTAGATACCGGGGTTTTCCACCCGAATGCGCGAGCTGCCGTGGAAAAAGATGGTCAGATTCCAGCGCCGGCAAATCTCGACCACTTGCCATGTCACATCGCGACTCAAGTCATGACGGGCGTAGACAGGTCGTCCGCTATTACCGCTGACCAGTGATCCGCCGGAGCTCGCGTGAGGTCCGGTGACTGGAAGGATCTTGGACAAGGCGATGATCGAACAGACGTTGCGGCCGGTGGTGATCGATAGTCGGACACCTGCCCGGCGTGCTGCAGCAAAGACATCCGCCGCGCCATCGGGCAGTTCCTTATGGCTGTTCATGAAAGTGCCATCCAGGTCAAAGGCCACCAATTGGATGCCGGATGGGGGAAGGGTCGTGGTTTGTTTCAACGAGTTTTGTCCCAGTTTCAGAGGTATCGAATAGGCAATAGTACGTGATTATTCGACAAAACTTGAGCTTTGTCAAACCTCGTGCTATTATAAATTGTGTAGTCCTTGTTTATTTCTGCAACAGAACAAAAAGTTTATCACAATTGGCGCTTTTAACGATATATGGCGAGGGAAATTCCAGTATTCGTGGGCGATCAATTTTTTAATTTGACTTTCATTTAGAAAAGTGCTATATTGAAATTCAAGCGGTCTAATGCGGTATGGAGAGGTATGTACCACTTCACCATTGATAAAAACGACGCAAAACCAATATATTTGCAAATCGAGGATTACCTGCTGAAAGAGATGGACGAAGGACGGCTTCAGCCAGGACAAAAAATCCCTTCCGCTAATGATTTAAGCCGGGATATGGGGGTAAGCCGGATGACCGTCCTGCAAGCGTTACGGGAATTGACCCACATGGGACGCTTGTTTTCGTCAGTCGGCAAAGGGACCTACGTCACCCGGCCGAATAAGTTGGAAACCGATCTGCGTAGTCTTTGGGGTTTTACAGAGAATTTCCAGTCTCAAGGATTCAAAGTCAGCTCTCAGTTGGTCAACTTAGATCATCTTAAGGCGGATGCCGTCATTGCCAAGGCTCTCGATGTGGCTGAGGGGACGCCGATTTTCCGGATGGAACGCAAACGGTTGTTGAATGATCAGCCGGTGGGGATCGAGACGGTGCACTTGAGTGAGATCGATGTACCGGGACTGGAACAGCATGATTGGAACACCGAATCGCTATACGTGGTACTACGAGAACAATTCGGGATGGAACCGGTTTGCGGGCGCAATTATATCGAGGCCGCGGCAGCTGATGAGAATATTGCCCGGCTGCTTTGTATTCCGAAGAACACCCCCGTGCTGGCTACGAGCCGTATCAGTTGTCTGGCAAATCAAAAACCCGTCGAATATGTCATGGCTTATTACCGATCAGACTTGATTCGTTTCAAGGCAGAAGTGCTTTCTGAGCCCAACATGAACCTCAGCTCGAAAATTGGGCAAGTCGATGAATTGCAAAGTGCCAAATGTTAGTTCTCTGAGAATTGGTTATCGCTCATTTACAACTTTATAACAAATGGATTGGTTGATAGGCGACAACCTTGTAATCCGGGTTGTTAGCTCTCATTCCGTCGAAGCGGCAGGTTGTTGATGGTATCTTGATTTCGCTGGGGAAGGAGGTGGTGAGATTACCGACAGGTAGTTACTACGTTCTTAAGTCAGTGTTCCATCAAATTTTTGTTGTATTCGGAGGAAACCTAAATGAGTCCAATTCTTTATGCTTTAATCTTGGGACTTTGGGGATACATCGGCTTTTATGATGCCCTTGCCCCCAATATTCTACAGGCCGAGCGCCCATTGATCGCAGGCACGGTTGCAGGCTTGGTGGTCGGAAACGTCCAGATGGGTATGTTGATCGGTGGTACCCTCGAGTTGATGGCTCTGGGCGTTTATACCTATGGTGGGGCAACGATCCCGGATTATCAATCAGGCGCCATCCTGGGCACTTACTTTGCAGTAGTGAACGGCAACAACTTTTCAACAGGACTGGCATTGGCAATCCCGGCCGCACTGCTGCTCACCCAGGTTGATATCCTCAACCGCTTCTTGAACTTCGTCTTCGTCCATCGTGCCGATGCTTATGCCCAAGCCGGTGATTCCAAAGGTTTTGAGCGGATGATGGTTCTATATAGCCATATGATCTGGGGTCTTTCCCGTGGTCTGCCAGTCTTCCTGGCCATCGCTTTCGGCCAGCCGCTGGTTGCTGCCGTATCCACTTTCTTCAATAACTATCCCTGGATCAATACAGGCATCAAGACCGTTGGTGGCATACTCCCTGCCTTGGGTTTTGCCATGTTGCTTAAGATCATGCCGGTCAATAAATATCCGGCTTTCCTGGTCCTGGGCTTCGTGATGTTCGCTTATTTGAAGATCCCGCTGTTGGGCATTGCTATTGCGGCAGTTGCCATCGCGTTGATCTTCCAATCTCTGAAGTACCAGACAAAGGAGGCATAAACCATGGCCGCAAAGAAACTTTCTCCCGCTGTTTTGAGGCAGACCTTCCTGCGTTACTACTTCGCTTCGCAGCTTGGATGGAACTACGAGCGTATGCAATCGGTTGGTTACTGCTACGGGATGCTGCCTATTCTGAAAGTGACGCATCCTGATCCAGAGGATTTCAAGGAAGCCTTCATCACCAACCTGAACTTCTTCAACACCAACCCCATTGTCGGCACGCCGTTCATTATGGGTGCCCATGCAGCGCTCGAAGAAGCCGGTGCCTCGTTGGACACGACCGAAGGCCTTAAAGTCGGTCTAATGGGACCATTGGCCGGTGTTGGCGATACCATTGTTTGGGCTCTGTATAACTCCATCATCTTCGCTCTCGGTGCAAACTGGGGTTTGCAGGGTAATATCTTTGGCCCGATCTTTGTGGTCATCATGTCGGTCATCCCCTTCACCCTGGTCCGCTGGTGGCAATTCACCTGGGCTTACAAGCAAGGCGAGAACCTGCTGACCTCATTTGGTTCTGGCGCCATTGGCAAGATCACCGAGGCCGCCACGATTGTCGGGTTGATCGTGGTGGGTGGTTTCGCCCCATCGATCGTGAGCGTCACGACCCCATTAAAGCTGGTCACCTCGGCCACTGTGAATGGAACCGCTGCGACCACGACTGTCGTTGTCCAAGACCAATTGAATGCCATCGTCCCCTATCTACTGCCCGTAGTGTTTGTTCTCTTGACCTACTGGCTGTTGAAGAATAAAAAATGGACTCCTATCCAAGCCATTGGGATGCTGGTGGTCGTCGGATTTGTCCTGGGCGCCCTGGGCATTTTGATATAACCAATCGGGTTCCCTAGTTAACTGAATCAAGACAGGGTAATTGAGGCCAGGCTTCAATTACCCTGTCAACTGAAAAAGACTCCCGATCCTAAAGGAGAAAAATAATGTACAAGGAATATCTGGATTTTGTAATAGATCGCGTCCAAAAAATCAAAGAAACCCAAGGGGAAGCAATCAGCAAAGCCGCCGCACTGGTCGGGGACACGCTGATCAATGGGCATATGGTCTACACCTTCGGGAGTGGACATTCACAGCTTCTTGCCATGGAAATTCACGCCCGTGCCGGCGGCCTTTACCCGGTTCAGGCGATCATTGATCCGATGAAGGGTAAGGCAGAAAAACTTGAAGGATATGGCACTATTTTGATTGAATATGCGCCGTATAAAAAAGACGACCTACTCTTTGTGATCTCAAACTCTGGGCGGAACCCAGAGCCAATCGAGGTTGCCATGGACGCACGCAGCAAGGGTGTCAAAGTGATTGTGCTGACTTCCATGGAACATACCCGCTTGGTTAAGTCCCGCCATTCATCCGGCAAGAAGTTGTATGAATTGGGTGATGTCGTTCTTGATAGTTTTGTCCCCGCCGGTGATGCTTCGATAACCTATAAAGGGCTGAAACCTAAAGCTGGCGCGCTGTCCACTGTTTTGGGCGCCACAGTCCTCAACGCTGTGGTGGTTGAGGCCATTCAGTACCTGTTGGACCACAAATACGAACCACCTATTTTGATGAGCGCAAACCTGGATGGTTCGGATGAGCATAACAAAGCAGTGCTCAAGCGCTTCAGTCACCTGCCGAATTTATTGGATATGTAGGTATTGGGAGACTACATATGATCGGTCTGGTGCTGGTCTGTCATGGTAAAATGGCCGAAGGCTTGATAGATGCAATGCAATTGATCACCGGTGAACAAGAAGCTGTTCGCGGTGTTGGGCTGCATGAGACTGAAGGTGTGGAAGACCTGATGTCAAAGATACAAACCGCTGTGGATGAAGTGGATGGCGGAGAGGGCGTATTGATCATGGTCGATCTCTTTGGAGCAAGCCCGTTCAATGCGAGTGCCCGCCTGGCTTTATCCTCACCCAATAAAGTTTTGGAAGTTGTGACTGGGTTGAACCTGCCGATGTTGGTAGAACTGGTGACACAACGTGAAGGTATGAGCCTGACTGAAGCTGTCGAGCTCGTGCTCAAGGTGGGCCCAGAAGGAATTCGGCAGTTGTCAGATGTTAAAGGTCTTGAACACTAATTGTTGTCGCGAGGAGGATTGCTATGGCTGTCGTACATGTGCGAATGGATAATCGTCTCATTCACGGGCAGATCCTGGTATCTTGGAATTCATCATTGAAACTTAACCATATCATCGTCTGCAATGATCTGGTGGCAAAAGATCCACTTCAGGTGGCGGTGTTAAAAGCTGTTGCCCCTGAGGGCATCAAAGTTTCCATCATGGGAGTTAAGGAAACCGTTGATTATTGTCTGAGCCCTGAATCGCAAGCGGAGAAAATATTCATTCTAGCCAAATTCCCAGAAGATGGTTTGGGACTGGTGGAGAATGGCTTGAAATTGCCGGTGTTGAACCTTGGCAACCAGGCTTATATCCGGGACTCTAAAAAGGTTTCCAACACTGTCTTTCTAACCGAAAAGGGTGTGAAAGCCTTGAAGAAGATCCACGAGGCCGGAATAAAAATTACCTGCCGGATGCTGCCTGATAGTTCCGAAGACGAATTCTGGCCAGCGATTGAAAAAGCATTACCAGAATGGGCGAAATAATAAACGGTCTTGAATAAAAAAATGGCCGCACAACCCAGGACATATTATGCAGCGGTTATGCCGGTGGATGTCACCCCGCCGATTGGTACTTATTTGGATGGGTATGGCGCTAGAAAAGACCCTTCCAACGA
>JBEKEX010000164.1:0-5978 GCA_050013615.1 Anaerolineaceae bacterium | reverse complement strand
AATTATGATAAAATCTTATGGCTTTCCCTATGGAGGGATGGCCGAGCGGTTTAAGGCGCCTGTCTTGAAAACAGGTATGGTGAAAGCCATCGTGGGTTCGAATCCCTCTCCCTCCGCCTGCGCCCGGCCTGTTGCCGGGTTGATTTAACAATCTGGGGAGGTGCCGGAGTGGCTGAACGGGATCGCCTGCTAAGTGATTGTCGGGGTGAATGCCTCGACCGAGGGTTCGAATCCCTCCCTCCCCGCTGATTTTTCCAACTGTCAATGTTTTCTATAAATAAAGAGCCTTTCCAGGCTCTTTATTTTCCATCACCCTTTTTCAAAACCCAGTTGACTTATGGTTTATTTTGGATATAATCTATCATATTAGGGTATATTAAATGTTTTTATCCAAATCAATCAAACAGATGAAAGGACTTAACATGAACCGTAAATTGATTCCAGTTGTTGTTTTGCTCGTCACGCTCGTTACCTTGGGGTGCGGGTTAAGCACGCTGAGCAGTTTGGTGGGCGGCAACGCCAGCAGCGTCAGCAGCATGTGGTCGGACGTTCCGGTGATGGATGGTCTATCCAAATCCAGTCTGGACCTGCCGCTGGAAGCCAAGATGCTTGTCCAGGGATATATCGCCGCGGCCAGTAAGGGACAGGGGAACATTGATTTCATCGCCTACACCACAGCACACACTCCGGTCGACGTGTCGAATTATTATACGGTTGACCGCATGACTCAAGCCGGTTGGGCAGGTTCCGACCAACCTGGTTGTACCAGCTATGATATGGGCACCAGCACATCCAATAGCAGCACCACCAGCAATAGCGCTTTATGCTTCTTTGCTAAGGACGAAGGCAACAACAAGGGCGCTCTGTTGGCCATCCTCGCCACACCGGATAGTAATAAATCCAGTCAGACCGACGTCTTTTTTGCCCGCATCGAGGTAAGCAACATACAAACGTCGACGCCTTGAGTTTTGGAATAAATATCTATCTAAAAAAGAGAGCCCGGGCTTCCGCCTGGGCTCTCTTTATCATCAACTCTGAACTTTTTTAACCTTTTTACCGCAATAGGGGCAGCTCACCCAATCGGGTTGCAGGGGTTTGCCGCAGCGTTCACAGGTCTTCACCGGCTCAGGTTCCTGAGCTGGCGTCGGAGAAATTGCCGCCGGTGAAATTTGCGCCGGTTGGCTTCTGGAACCGCGTACCAGGGCAACGATACCGGTGATGACCAACACACCCACCAAGACCCAGCCCAGCAGCATGCCGAGCATCATCAGCCAGCCGCCGAAGCCAAAGCCAAGCCCAATGCCGCGGTGGAACCCACCCATCATCACCATCGGTCCCCACACACGACCCAGGCGGTTAAAGAACGCCAGTGCGACCAAAAATGCCGCCACCAGCACACCCACAAAGATTAATAACCATTTCCAAAAATTTTTCATTTTCCAACCTCTTTCTCTGCAATAAATGACCCATGCCAGGTGTGGAACCAGACCTGGCCGTCGAATCCATTGACACTCAACATGCCGGCGATCTGACTGTTGACCTGGTAATCAAAAGTGTAATACCCATAAAAGCTATATCCGTCGGTCTCGAGCTTAGCGCCGGGCACCTGGGCATCCAATGCCTTCTGCGCGTCCGCCTGTGCTTGCTCTAGCGTGACCGTATTATCCGTTGAGTTGCTCGTTCGCATGTAGCCGTATTTGATATTCCACATCATATCCGGCCCAATCTCACGGGAAACAGCTCCGGTGTAGGGATCGATCAGCAGCTCAAAGGCGCCGCGGCTGGTATCCTTTTCGGTCACGAGCGCATAAAAATTGTTTTGAAATTCCATGACCTCTGCCACGGTGAGATTCGTCCCAACCTGGGTGGCATAACCCTGGGCGGCCTGTATCGCCTGGTCAATGGTGATACGCTGGCTGGTCTGCTGCTGGTTGTAGCCCTGGTTTCCTTGCCACATCATGCCGGGCCCCATGCTGCGGTTATTCGGCCCGCCACTATACCCGTTTCCGCGTTCATTTTGCTGTGGAATGGCAGGCAGATTCGTCGTTCGCTGGGGGCTCGAAATACTTCCATTGCCAGAGGCAGTCGTTGAGTTATCGATCAACCGACTGGCTCCAAATGCTGCTGCCACACCCAGGGCAATCGCGGCGACCACGACCGGTATTCCAATTAAAAATTCTCGCCTCATCACTTTCTCCTTACAACACGATCGAATTCATTGTCGACATTTCCGCTACTTTTCATCCTATATACTACTTCGCTGTTGTAAAAAAGCAATGAAGAACTGGTGAAGATTTGATAAGGATTTTTAGGTCCCGGCGAGCGTTGCCGAGGGCATATTCTAGCTTCCTATCCCGACAACCCAGATCGTTTCTATTTGGTTAATGCCGGAAAAGCGTCCATAATTATCGAATGTCCCTCCTGGTTTCAAGTAGAATAAGAAGGATGGGCCTTGAATTCTTCATGACAAGTTGAAATAAAAAAGCGAACCTCAATGTCCTGGCACAAAGAAACCTTGATCATCTCCACCCTCGGTAAAGGCCTCTACCCTTTTACCGATGAAGTCACCAAGCGCATCCACCAGTGGCAGGTGCAGGAAGGGATGTGTTTTCTTTACATCCAGCATACCAGCGCTTCACTTATCATCAATGAGAGTTACGATCCCAGTGCGCGCCAGGATATCGAAACCTATCTTGAAAAGTTGGCTCCCGAAATGCAATCCTGGTATCGCCACACCCTAGAAGGGCCGGATGATTCCTCGTCGCACTTGCGCGCCGCATTATTGTCCACCAGCCTGAGCATCCCCGTGGATGATGAGGCATTATGTCTCGGCAGTTGGCAGGGCATCTATCTCTTTGAACATCGTTCCGGCAGTCACAGCCGCCGGGTGTTGTTGCGCGTTCTGGGCATCGACGAGAAATAAAATGTCGATTCAAAACTTATTCCTCTTGCACCACGCCTTGTGCAGTTGTAATTGCAGATGTGTCGTGTTATAAATGTGACAGGCCGTTTTCACAAACGAGGAGGAATGAATGTCGAAGAAAAAATGGTTGTGGGCTATCATCCCAGTTGTTGTCGTATTGATCGTCTTGGGGTTCCTCTTGTTCAGCCACCCGTCAAGCAAAAGCTCGCCTTTCCCGGTTGACATGACCACACCGTTCGGCACGTTTGCGCTCATCAAAGCAGAGGTGGGGAGTAGTTTCCCGCAAGGTTGTTCCTACTCCAGTGATAGCCCCTGTTTCCTGGCCGACATGGATCGTGACGTGGTAGCATTATCTTTCCAGACCAAAGATTCTTCAGATCCGTTTAAATATCACAATTCCTTCTTCGATAATGCCACATCCGCCATCATCACCCTGCCGGATGGGACCAAGATCGCCGGTGATTCCGGTGGCGACTACGACAAACAGTTGTACCTGGTTTTCTTCGTGCCAAAGAGCGCCAACGATTTCACTTTCACCTGGTACGACAATAACTCCATCCATTTCACCCGTTAACTCCCGAGGTGGGAACCACACTTTGAGAATCTTCCTTTCGATCAAAACCGTCGAGGGTTTCAGTAACCGGAAGCGTATCGAATCGATCTGTCACGCCTTGGAGGCATGCGGCCATAGCGTGGTCTGCATCGCCCGCGACCTGGAGCAGTGGGGGGAGCACCAGTTCACCCCGCGCCAGTTGATGCAGCAGACTTTTAAAGAGATCAACGGCTGCGACTTTGTGCTGGTCGAGTTCACCGAAAAAGGCGTGGGGTTGGGCACCGAAGCCGGTTATGCCTATGCCCGCGGCATCCCGGTAATCGCCGCGGGGCGCACGGGAGCAGATCTTTCGACCACACTGGAAGGCGTTGCCAGCCGGGTGGTTTTCTACAACTCACCCGACGAGCTGATCCCGGTCTTCTACCCGGCCGATACTAATGATCTTTTGGCAAAAGCATCCTAAAAGTAGGGGCTTTGCCGCCGGACTTTCTTCAATCCTTTAGCACCATATGCTGGTAGAGTCTCACTCTCAGACCATTCATCCTGCCGGAGCCGCCCATGATCGATCCATCATTCCCACTGGTTGAACTGCACCATCACCTGGATGGCAGTGTACGCACGCAGACCATCATCGATCTATGTCGCGAGCACCATTTATCCCTGCCCGCCTGGGACGTGGAAGCGTTGCGTCCGTTCACCCAGGTCACCGATCCCCAACCGGATATATTAGCCTTCTTCAAAAAGTTCCAATATCAGACCATGGTGATGGTGGACTCTGCCGCTTGCCGCCGCATTGCCTACGAAGCCGTGGAAGATGCTGCCCGCGAACACATAGATTACCTGGAACTGCGTTTCAGCCCTTGGTTCATGGCTGAAGCGCACCATCTGGACCCGGCAATGGTGACGGAAGCGGTGTGTGACGGCATCGAGGCCGGGCTGCGCGACTTTGGCTTGAAGGTCAATCTCATCGGCATCATCAGCCGCACTTACGGTCCCGAAGCTGGAATGAAAGAATTGGAGGCCCTGCTCACTCAGAAAAAACGCATCATTGCCCTGGACCTGGCCGGCGACGAGATCCATTACCCCGGTGAGTTGTTCGTCGAGCACTTCAGACGCGCCCGGGACGCCGGTTGGCACATCACCGTTCATGCCGGCGAAGCCGCCGGCCCCAAATCGGTGTGGCAGGCCATCCGCCAGTTGGGCGCCGAGCGTATCGGGCATGCTGTGCACGCCCCCGAAGACCCCCGCTTGATCGATTACTTGCGCGAGCACCAGATCGGCATCGAATCCAACCTGACCAGCAATGTGCAGACCAGCACTGTAGCCGGCTATGCCAGCCATCCCCTTAAATTTTTCATCGAACAGGGATTGAAGGCTTCCATCAACACCGATGATCCCGGCATCAGCGCCATCGATCTGCATTACGAGTATGAGATCGCCGCCCCCAAAGCCGGGTTGAGCCCCGCTCAAATCCGCGAGGCACAGCACAACGCCCTGGAAACCGCCTTCTTGAGTGCAGAAGAAAAACAGGCCCTATTGGCAAAGAAGACATGAACACCCAACCACCTGCAACCAGACGCTCTCTTGCCGTCCTTGGCTTCACTGTTTTGTTGGTGATTGCCTGCTCGTTTAGCGCGACTCTCCCGGACCTTAACCAGATCTCACAGGGTGCCGGCAGCACCGCACAGGCATTCATCACCCAGGCGCAAGGCGATATCAATCTCACCCTTCAAGCGATCACGCCGGGTGCTAACAAAGCAGAAGCACCCAAGGATATCCCTGTCCTGTCCAATGCGATCGGTTTCTACGGCAGCCAGACTCATGTTTTGTATTCGACCACAACGGCTTTCAAAGATGTGCTTGCCTATTATAGGCAACAGATGCCTGCCGAAGGTTGGGGAGAAGCCCCAGGTGAAGAGGTCATGGAACACGCGGCCTGGCTGATCTATACCAAAGAAAATCGTACCGCCACGATTATCATCACCGCCAGCGGCAGCAACGTGGCGGTGGATATTGATATCAAACAAGAGGCCTTGCCCACCATCACAGCCGGTGCACCCTAGTTCATGTGGACTTTTCCAGAGGTGCCCGTTGGAGATCCAACGTATTTGCAATGCAATTCCAATACTCTTGTAGACTTGTTTTAATCCTTTTTTAATCTCTACCTGATAACATAATAATGTCAAACGCTTGAGTGCCCCCCTCACCCAGGCGTTTGACATTTAAAGGCCCCCCTCCTCTATAATTTTATAAAAGACCGTGCACGGCCAGATAAAGCATGGCCGCAATCGCAGCAGAAGCCGGAATGGTCAACAGCCAGGCAATGGCAATTTGCCCCGCAACGTTCCAGCGTACCATGTTGACACGTTCCGCCGAGCCCACGCCCAGCAAGGTGGATCCGATGACCTGCGTGGAGCTGACCGGGCCGCCCAACAAAGCCGCCGTCAGGATCACGATTGCCGAAGCAGCTTGGGTGCAGAAGCCATGCACCGGCTTTACTTT
>JBEKEX010000163.1:0-6039 GCA_050013615.1 Anaerolineaceae bacterium | reverse complement strand
ACGCTAGGGCGTTACTCCATGGCAAAGTTCCTGCCAACAGCCAAGATCAGTGACGTGCACGGGCAGGCGACCTGGGTGAAGGGCAGGTTGATCGTGCCCATGTACCACCCGGCGGCAGCGCTGCACCAACCTTCATTAAAGCCTGTGCTTGAACGGGATTTTGCCCGTTTACCGGAATTCATCCAACAGGCGAACAAGAATGTCGCCGCCAAAGCTCAAGTCGAAAATCAGCCGGTCGAGCCGCCCAAGAAAGACGAGCAAGCCACGCAGCTCAACCTTTTCTAGAGAGAAATCAACATGGATCAAAAAGCCAATTTGCTCAAGCGTTTGAATGATAAGACTGCCACCGTGGCCGTTTTGGGCCTGGGTTATGTGGGACTGCCGCTGGCGGTGGCCTTTGCAGAAGCCGGTTACAAGGTCATCGGCATTGAGCCCATGGCCTCTAAAGTGGACGCTCTCAACCAGGGCAAGAGTTATATCCTGGATGTGCCTTCTGAAACCATTGCCCGGCTGTCGAAAGCGGGCAAGCTGGAAGCCACTTCGGATTTTAGTGCTTTGAAAAAAGTCGACGCGGTCAGCATCTGTGTGCCCACGCCGTTGCGCAAGACCGGCGATCCGGATCTGTCGTTCATCGTTTCGGCCAATGAAGAGTTGGCAAAATACATCCACCCTGGCATGGTCATTGTTTTGGAATCGACCTCGTACCCCGGCACGACGCGTGAAATGACCCTACATCGCCTGGAAGAGGCCAGCGGCTTGAAGGCCGGCAAAGATTTCTTCCTGGCGTTCTCTCCGGAACGGGTGGACCCCGGCCGCAAGGACTTTAACACGTTGACCACACCCAAGGTCATTGGCGGCATCACGCCGGATTGTGGCGAGGTGGCAGCAGCCTGGTATGCAACGGCCATCCAAAAAGTGGTGTTGGTCTCATCGGCGGAAGTGGCCGAAATGGCCAAGCTGCTCGAGAACACCTTCCGCATGATCAACATCGGCCTGGTCAACGAGCTGGCATTGATGTGCGAGCGGTTGGGTGTGGACGTGTGGGAAGTGATCGATGCTGCCGCCACCAAGCCGTTCGGGTTCATGAAGTTCACCCCCGGCCCAGGCCTGGGCGGGCACTGCATTCCCATCGACCCGCTCTATCTCTCGTGGAAACTGAAATCACTGAACTACACGGCGCGTTTCATTGAGTTGGCTTCCGAGATAAACACCAATATGCCTCGCTACGTGGTGACCCGTGTGCAGGATGCGTTGAACGAGCACAGCAAGGCGTTGAGGGGCAGCGATCTGTTGGTGCTGGGTGCAGCTTATAAGCCGGACATCGACGACCTGCGCGAATCTCCGGCGCTGGATGTGATCCACCTGTTGAAGCAAAAGGGCGCCAAGGTTTCTTACCACGACCCCTTTGTCCCTCATATCAAGGTCGAGCAGACGACATTTGACAGTGTGCCGGACCTGATGGAGGCAGTACAGAAGGCGGACTGCGTGGTGATCGTCACCAACCATTCCAGCTATGACTATACTGCCATCCTCAAGGAAGCGAAGCTGATCTTTGATACGCGCAATGCCATCGGTAAGCAGGGCAAGGGCAACCCCAAGGTGGTGAGACTGTAAATGGCCACGTACCTGGTCACCGGGGCAGCCGGCTTCATTGCTTCAAAGGTTTGTGAGGATCTCCTCGCCAGCGGGCATAGGGTGGTGGGTGTGGACAACCTCAACGATGCCTACGACGTGCGCATGAAGCAATGGCGCCTATCGCGCCTCACGCCCAACAAGTCTTTCACCTTTTATCACGAGGATATTTGTGACTGTCCGGCGCTGGAAAAGATCGTCTCTGCTCACGGGACATTCGACGCGGTCATCAACCTGGCGGCACGGGCAGGTGTGCGTTTCTCGGTCGAAGACCCGTGGACATTTTTCGATGCCAACGTCACCGGCACATTGAACTTGTTGGAGCTATGCAAGCGCCACGACATCCCGAAGTTCATCCTGGCGTCTTCCTCCAGCGTTTATGGTGCAAATGCACCGCTGCCGACACCCGAAAATGCCGACACCGACCATCCCATACAGCCTTACGCGGCCAGCAAGAAAAGTGCCGAAGCGTTGAGTTACTCCTACCATTACTTATATGGGACGGATGTGACGGTGTTCCGTTTTTTCAATGTATATGGGCCCGGAAACCGGCCGGACATGGCCATGTTCCGCTTTATCCAATGGATCAACGAGGGCAAGCCGATCAAATTGAACGGCGATGGAACGCAATCGCGCGGCTTTACCTACCTGGATGATATTGCCCGTGGCGTGATTGCCGGCTTGAAACCGCTTGGCTATGAGATCATCAACCTCGGCGGGCACGAGACGATCGATATGAACGATCTGATCGCCAGATTGGAAAGCATTATCGGCAAGAAAGCTAAAATCGAGCAATTTCCGGCCAACAAGGCCGATATGCAGGCCAATTGGGCCAACGTCGAAAAAGCCAGGCGCCTGCTCGGCTGGGAACCGCAGGTCAATCTAGAGGAAGGACTGCGGCTGACGGTCGAATGGTACCTGAAGGAACGCGCCTGGGCCAGCCAAATCGTATCGTAATGAATTATTTCCGTAAGCTTTGGGAGACCTGGAAGCAGGACAAGGTGCTGGGCGTTGTGGTGCGCAATACCGGCTACTTGTTCAGCGGCAATGCTCTCAGCATGGGCCTGACTGCCATACAAGGTTTTCTGGCGGCGGCCTTGTTAGGCCCGCTGAATTTTGGCATATTAGGCATCATCACCGTGTTCGCTTCGAGCGTCAACCGGCTGCTTTCCTTCCGCATGGGCGACGTGGTCATCAAATATGCCGGGCAATACCTGGCATTGGGCCAGAAAGACAAGGCGGCGGCAGTCATCAAGGCCGCCGGGATTACGGAAGGTCTCACCTCGATCACGGCCTACCTGGTACTTGCATTGTTGGCACCCCTGGCTGCTAAATATTTTGTTCATGACTCAACCACTGTTCCGTGGATCTTGTTCTATGGACTTTCACTGTTGGGGGCGCTGATCGCTGAGACCTCAACGGCTGTGCTGCAGGTGGGCAACCACTTCCGTAGCCAGGCATTTTTGGTGTTCCTGCAGAGCGCTGCTACGGCCGGATGGATCGTGGTGGCTTTCTTTACCAAAGGTGATGTCTTCGAAGTTTTGAGCGCCTACCTGGCCGGCAAACTGATCTATAACATCGGCCTGACGGTGATGGCCGTGATGTGGACCACGCCGCTGCTGGGCAAGGGCTGGTGGAAGATGCCGTTCAGCCTGATCGATAATAAAAGACAGGTGGTCAAGTACGCCATCAGCACCAATTTGAGCAGCACCATCAACACCATCATCCGCGATAGTGAAGTGATGTGGGTGGGTTTCTTGACGACGCCGCTACAGGCTGGCTACTATAAATTTGCCCTGGCAGTCATGAATGATGCTTACCTGCCGATCAATTCGTTCGTGTCGACCACGTTCCCGCAAATTGCGCAATCCGTGGCGCGACATGAATGGAAACCACTCAAACGGCTGTTAACACGCACCTCAGCCATTTCGGCGGTTTGGAACGTGGCTTGTGGCCTGGGGTTGGCAGTGGTTGGGACATGGGCACTGGGTTGGTACAAAGGGGGTGCTTACCTGCCGGCGTTGCCCGCCATGCTGGTGTTAGTGATCGGCATGGGCATCCCCAACATCTTCTTCTGGAACCGGCCGTTGTTATTGGCCTTCGATAAAGCCAATTATCCGCTGGTGGTCAACACGGTGGTGGGGGCAGCGAAGACCGTATTGATGTTTGCATTGGTACCCATGTATGGTTTCATGACCCAGACTCTGTTGCTTTCAGGTTACTTCCTGATTTCGGTGGGCATGTTGACCTGGCGCGGCTTGCAGGAAATGCGTCATGCGGAAGCCAAATTCCCGGAAGGTTCTGAAGCATGAAGATCGCTTGTATTGCCCCATCCCAAGTGCCATCCAACACTGCCAACAGCATCCAGGCGATGAAGGCTTGCCATGCCCTGGTGCAGTTGGGACATGAAGTGTGCTTGTGGGTGCCGGGGAAGCCCGGTGCAACTTGGGAGCAACTGGCGGGGCATTATGGGTTGGAAACACCGTTCGAGATCCGCTGGCTGCCTTCGTGGCGGCCATTGCGGCGTTATGATTTTATATTGAACGCCTTGGGGCAGGCGCAACGCTGGCATGCCGATGCTGTTTACACTTGGTTATCCCCGGCAGCATTGTTCGCAGTCTGGTGGCACGTGCCGACCCTGTTGGAATTGCACGATCGTCCCATGGGGCGGTTTGGGCCGTGGATATTCCGCCAATTGGTGCGTTCCAAAGGCAATAAACGTTTCCTGCTGATCACCGAAGCGCTGCACAATGTCTTGATGTGCGAATTCGATGCCTCTTTTGCTCCCGGTGAAGTGGTCATCACTCCCAATGGCGTGGAGTTGGAACGTTTCACCAACTTGCCCGCACCCAGTGAAGCCCGCCGCCAGCTTGGCATTGATGATCGCCTGACGGCGACTTTCAGTGGACATTTCTATGCCGGGCGCGGCACGGGGCTGCTGTTTGGCCTGGCGCAAGCCCTGCCCGAGATCCAATTCCTTTGGGTGGGCGGCCGGCAGCAGGATGTGGCGGACTGGCGCGAGCGGTTGAAGTCGGCCGGCGTGCACAATGTGGTCATCACCGGCTTTGTCGAGAACCGGCAATTGCCGCTTTACCTGGCGGCCGCCGATGTGCTATTGATGCCCTTCGAGCGCAAGATCACCGGTTCTAGCGGCGGCAATTCGGCCGACATTTGCAGCCCGATGAAACTTTTCGAATACCTGGCTGCTGGGCGGGCGATCATTTCCAGTGACCTGCCGGTCATCCATGAAATTCTGAATGAGACCAATGGCGTTTTCTGCCCACCGGAAGACCTTCCGGCCTGGCAGGCAGGGTTATCCAGTTTGATGAAGGATGCTGCCAGGCGCCAACGGATTGCCGAGCAGGCTCGCCGGGATGCCACGCGCTATAGCTGGAAACTGCGTGCCGAGAAGGCACTGGCGGGATTTATAATTCCATCAGAGAAGTTGCACTGACAGCTTATGGCATTCGATAAACGTTTCTTACTTTTTTCATTGCTATTTTCCCTTCTGGCAGGGCTGGCGCTGGGGGCGCTCGTAGCCGCGCTTGGGACGGGCGGATTCACCCTGACGGGGTGGCTCGCTGCGGGGTTACTAAGCTGGTTGAGCTTGTTCTTGTTGGTATTGGCCTGGCGCTGGGCGGGCAGCTTGAAATCGCTGGCCTGGATGCTGGCGCTGGCATTCATTCTGCGTCTTGGGTCAGGGGTTTTCCTGACGATAGTTCTTCCAACAGCAGGCTATGATTCCGAAGAACAACGAGCGGGGTACCTGCTTTATGATGCGTATAGCCGAGATAGCCAAGCCTGGACATTGTCAACGTCCGGCGAACCCTTGATGACTGCCTTCCAAAACCAATTTGATTCCGATCAATATGGCGGGCTGTTGTCATTGAGTGCGGCTGTCTATCGTTACCTGAGCCCTGATGTCCATCGCCCGCTGCTCATCTTGATTCTGGCAGCTTTTGCCGGTGCAGTTGGCATTCCTTTCCTATATAAAGCAGTTAAGGAACGCTGGGGCAAACGCCCGGCTCTCATTGCCGGTTGGATCATGGTGCTCTATCCAGAAAGCATCATGTTGGGGGGCTCAGAGATGCGTGAGCCTTTCTTGCTGGCATTGATTTCCATCTTGTTCTGGGCAGTCTTAAGTTGGAAGAAGAATCGCACGGCTGCCTTGTGGGTGGGTGCGGCCAGCTTGCTGGGCCTGTTCCTCTTCTCGTGGCGGGTGGCTGTGGTGGTGGCAGGGGTGATGGCGGTCTGGTTCTGGCTGGATTATGTCATTGCCACGTGGAGTACCCGCTGGCGTGTGTTGGGGTGGGGCACCGTGGGCGTTGCTTCCATATTACTGGCCGTGTTGAGTTGGGCCTGGCTGCACGGGTCGGCGTCTTATGATACCTCTATTGTCGAGCAAAG
>JBEKEX010000162.1:0-6091 GCA_050013615.1 Anaerolineaceae bacterium | reverse complement strand
ATTGTTGCTCTTCGGGCAGCCAGCAGCACAACACCAACTCTTTGGCAGCTTTGACCTCATCCAGGCGGGTGACCGGTGTGCTGTGGGGAGCTTCTTTGAGCAGCGTGGGCATGTGGTGGGCTTCCTCGGCAATCTTGAGCAGAGCCTCGGTGAAGGCATCCAGCGTTTGCTTGCTCTCGGTCTCCGTTGGTTCGATCATCAGTGCTTCGTGGACGATGAGGGGGAAGTAATTGGTTGGCGGATGGAAATCGTAATCCATCAGGCGTTTTGAAATGTCCAGGGCGATCACATCCGGTGCATCATCCCATTTGCCCTCGGCGACGAACTCGTGCATGCAGATGCGGTCATAGGGCACTTTATAAGTGCCGTGCAGGCGGACACGCAAGTAATTGGCGTTCAGCACAGAATACTCGGCCACTTCACGGAGCCCTTCGGCGCCCTGCATACTGATGTAGGTAAAAGCACGGACAAACATGCCGAATTGACCGTTGAAGGATTTCACTCTGCCAATGGTCTTGGCAGGTTTCTTGAAGCCAAAGAGAGGCGGTGTGTCTTTGTCACCAGGATCGACGATATCGACGACGGGATCGGGCAGGAAGTCGACCAGGCGGGCGGCCACGCCCACCGGGCCGGAGCCCGGGCCGCCGCCGCCGTGAGGCGTGGAGAAAGTCTTGTGCAGGTTGAAGTGCATGACGTCGATGCCCAAGTCGCCGGGGCGGACGATGCCCAGCAGGGCGTTCATGTTGGCGCCATCGCCGTAGACCAATCCGCCGGCTTTGTGGACGATCTCGATCACTTCCAGGACGTTTTGCTCGAACAGTCCCAGGGTGTTGGGGTTGGTCAACATCAGCCCGGCGACGGTATCGTCGCAAGCGGTGCGCAGCGCAGACAGATCGACGTTGCCGTTGGCGTCGGTCGGGATCGGTACCACGTCGAAGCCACGCATGGCAGAACTGGCCGGGTTGGTGCCGTGGGCCGAATCGGGGATGAGCATCTTGGTGCGCTTGAGGTCATTGCGGGATTGGTGGAAGGCGCGAATGATGGTGACGCCGGTAAATTCCCCGTGCGCGCCAGCGGCCGGCTGCAGGCTGACGCCGGCGAAGCCGCCAATCTCCTTCAGCCATTCCTGTAGGCGATACATCAGCACCAGGTTGCCCTGCACCGTCTCGATAGGTTGCAGAGGATGCGTGAATGCAAAGCCCGGCAAGCGTGCAGCTTCTTCATTTATCTTGGGATTGTATTTCATGGTGCAGGAGCCCAAAGGATAGAAGCCTCCATCAAGCGAGTAATTCAGCCGGGAGAGGTGCATGTAGTGGCGGGTGACATCGGCCTCGGAGAGTTCCGGCAACGGGAGCTTGGAACGCAGCAGGTCCTTGGGTAATTCTGCTAACGGCACGTCGGGTTCGGGGAAGCTGACGCCCTTGCGGCCGGGGGATGACAATTCGAAGAGGGTGGGTTCACTCATGCAGCACCTCCTCGAGTTTTTCGCATAGGTAATCGATCTCTTCGTGGGTGTTCATTTCGGTGCAAGCGATCAGCATGTGATTTTTTAGTGCGGGATAATCGCATCCCAGGTCGTAGCCACCCAGGATGCCCTCATCCAGCAGGGCGGCATTGATCTCCGCCACCGGTTTGGGGCAGCGGACGACGAACTCGTTGAAGAAGGGTGCCTGGCTCACGACGGAATAGCCGTCGATTTGCTCGATCATCTCGGCCGCGTGGTGGGCTTTGTGGTAGCACAGTTCGGCAACCCGTTTCAAGCCTTGTGGTCCGAGCAGGCTCAGGTAGACAGCGGAGGCCAGCGCCATCAAGCCCTCGTTAGTGCAGATGTTGGAGGTGGCGCGCTCGCGGCGGATGTGCTGCTCGCGGGCGGTCAGAGTCAACACGTAGCCACGTCGGCCTTGCTGGTCGACGGTCTCGCCGACCAAACGTCCGGAAACCTTGCGGATCAGTTCTTTGCGTGTAGCAAAAAGGCCTAGATAAGGGCCGCCGTAAGAAAGCGGAATGCCGAGCGGTTGCCCTTCGCCGACCACGATATCGGCACCGAACTCGCCGGGAGTCTTGAGAAGCCCCAAGCTGATGGGGTTGACGGCCACGGCCAGGAGCGCCCCGGCTTCGTGCGTAGCCTTGGCGAGCGCCGACAGGTCGAAGATGCGGCCCAGGAAATCGGGGTATTGCACCACCACCAGCGCCGTTTGGTCGTCGATCTGGCCGATGAGGTCATCAGGCCTGGTGAAGGGGTCTTTGTCGGTTTCGTCGCCGACGATGGTGATATCTTGATAACCGCACAGGTAGGTGCAGACGGTGGCGCGGTAATGCGGATGCACCGAGGGCGACAGGATGATCTTCTTGCGCATCCCGCGGAAATGGTGGTATGCCATCACGCCTGCTTCGGCCGTGGCGGTGGCGCCGTCGTAATGGGAAGCGTTGCAGGTCTACATGCCGGTCAGGGCCGCAATCAGGCTTTGATATTCGAACATGGACTGCAAAGTGCCTTGGGAGATTTCCGGCTGGTAGGGCGTGTAAGCCGTGGAGAATTCACCGCGGCGCAAGACGCTATCGACTGCGGCAGGGATGTAATGGTTGTAGACACCTGCACCGAGGAAACAAGGCAATTCGCGCGTGGTCTCATTGGCCATGGCGCAATCTTGAACCTGAGAAAGTGCTTCCATCTCAGATAAGCCTTGGGGCAGATCAAGCTTGGGGAAACGGTATTTTTCTGGGATATCTTTGAACAGGTCCTCGAGAGAGCTTACGCCAATGGTCTTGAGCATTTCCTCGCGCTCAAGACCTGTATGGGGAATGAACATTAGTGGCTCCGTCCATCACAATACTTTTCATAAGCACCGGCATCCATCAGGTCATTGACATCGGCAGGAGAATCCATCTCGATCTTGATCATCCATGCCTTGCCGTAGGGGTCGGTGTTGACTTCTTCAGGGGTCTTGCTCAAATCGCCGTTGACGGCCACGACTTTGCCTGATACCGGAAGGTTGATGTCTGCAGCCGCTTTGACCGATTCGACTGACGCAAACGTGCTGCCCTTGGAGGCCTTTTGGCCCACGGCCAGGGCAATATCGACGTAGACGATATCCGACAACTGCGCCTGGGCGTAGTCCGATATCCCGATCGTCGCGACTTTTCCATCGACTTTCACCCATTCATCTGTCTTGGCGTATTTCAATTCGGTTGGGAATTTCATGAGACAATCCTCCTGCTGTGAGTTTGTTGGAATTTTTGGAACGCCTTCATTCTACGAACGAGGGCGATAAAAGTCAAGATGTGGCACTTGTTCGATACTTTGCGGCTCGTTTTTCGATGAGGAATAGAACGAACCCGACCAGTTCGATGCCGCCGCCTAACGCCAAGGCATAGCCAAGGCCGATCTTGTTGGACAGCGTGGTGCTGACCATGGGGCCAATGATGGTTGCGATGTAGAGAACTCCCTGATTGAATGAAATGAACGTGGCGTACAGTGCCGGAGGGATGGTCTTGATGAGTTCGTCGAAAAGCACCAGGTCCGACCCGCCTTGGGCGAAGCCTGCCATCCCGGCCAGAAAGATAATGATAAAGGGCAGGGACGTCGTCGACAGCAAGATTGGGTAGAGCGCCTGCCCTATAATGGCGCATAGCAGAATGAACTTGGTGTCGCGTGATTTGGATTGCCGGCTCCAGAAGAGATAGCCAATAATCAGGAGTACTGTCTGCGCCGTGTTGATGTTGGCGATCCAGCCGTCATCCAGCCTGGCCACACGCACGAAGAAGAGTGGGAACAGCGGTGCGACCAGCGCAATGCCACTGGCAAAGATGAAACGTTTCAGGGTATAGGAGAGGAAAGGTTTCTCGCGGGCGATCATGTGGATATAATCGCGGGCACGCGTTATAAAGGAAGTCGAGGAAACAGGTGGTGGCGGCGGGTTCTTTCGCGGTAAGACCGTTTTTGCCGTGCTGTAGGTGCTGAGAATGCCGCCCAGCGAGAGGAAAATAAAGACGATTTGATAGTTGATGGGGAATGCGACACGTTCCAGGAATTGACCGGTGAGCACCAGCATAACCGCCGCGACCAGCCCCATCAGGGACCAGCGCTTTGCCAACAGCTCGAAACGCCCCTCTGGGCCGGCCATGTCGCTCATCACCATGGAGAAAATGACGGACAGGATGGCTTGTGGAACGGTAATGGTTCCCCAGATGATGAGGATGGCCACCACCCAGGCACTTCTTGGCAGGATGAACGGGATCAAGCCTGTGAGGGTATAAGCGAAGATGGATAAAAAGCGGGTGGCGCTGTACCAGGGGATGATATTCTTTTGACGTTCCAGCCAGTGTCCCAGCGGAATAGCGAGCAGCAGGCCGCAAATGGCCGGCATGGTGGTCAACAAGCCCACTTGCACGCTGGAAGACCCCAGGCGGGTCAGGAAAACGGCCAGGAAGGGAGTGGCTGCATTGGACAAGCCGATCCCGACCGCATCCAGTTGCACCATTAATTCGTTTCTTTTTTGGACAGCCGATTTCATCTAATAACCCGCGTGCTCGATATGGGGGGAATTATAGCATCACTGAAAACCTCTTGTACTTCGGCATTAGTTGCGATGAGGGGCGGCTTGACATTTTTCAACCCCCACTTTCCATTTACCCTGTTTCGGTTATAATAGGCAAAGTAGATCAAGGAGGTGAAACGCACAAAATAGCCTTGGGAAAGAAAAGCGCATGGCTTTCAGGGTGATGGAAGTTTTCAAACCCTGAAAGTGACGAGGATGAGGGTTCGCTGCCGCGAGGTGGCGTTAACCGGAGCACGGCAGGTTGCCAACCTGACACCCGGGAAAATCGACAGATCAGCGGAAGCCCTCCTGGTTTTTTCCAGTCTCTTTCCCCAAACATAACAATCGATCTTGAACGGCACGGCATTCTATCGCCGCGTCCAACGTTCTCTACCCGGGGGCTACTTTGTCACTTCAACCCGGTTGGAGACGATTATCGACACCTGGAGGAAATCATGTGCGGTATCGTCGGTTATATTGGGTTCCGTGATGCGACCCCAATCATTCTGAATGGATTAAAACGCCTGGAATACCGGGGCTATGATTCGGCCGGTATTGCGGTGATCGAAGACGGACACATCGAGCTGCGCCGCGATGTGGGCAAATTGAACAATCTCGAAGAAATGGTCAAAGAGCAGCCGCTGCAGGGGAAGATCGGCATTGGACACACACGCTGGGCCACGCATGGAGAGCCCAGCGCCCGCAATGCCCACCCTCACATCGGCAGCACCGGCCGCGTGGTGGTGGTGCACAACGGCATCGTCGAGAACTATTTGGAGCTGCGCCAGGAGCTGAGCGACGAGGGGGTGGTTTTCAACTCCGAGACCGACACCGAGACCATCGTACACCTGGTGGAAAAGCATTTAGCGGCGGGCTGCGATTTTGTGGAAGCGGTGCGCAAGAGCTTGCTGCTGATCAAGGGGGCGCATGGCATCGTGGTCATGTCAGCCGACGAGCCGGATAAGATTGTGGCGGCTCGCATCGGCAACGCCGGCGGTGTGGTGATCGGCCTGGGTGAAGGCGAGACGTTCATCGCATCGGATGTCCCGGCCATCCTCGAGCACACCCGCCAGGTCATCTTCCTGGAGTCGCGCCAGTTGGCAGTGATCACCCGTGACGGTGCCCAGGTGCAGACGCTGGAGGGCAAACCGGTCACGCCGAAAGTGCACACGGTTGCCTGGGATCCCATTGCGGCCGAAAAGGGCGAATATCGCCATTTCATGCAAAAAGAGATCCATGAGCAGGTACGCTCGCTGACCGACACGCTGGCGGGACGCGTGGACTTCGACCAGGCCACCATCCGCCTGCCGGAATTGAACCTGACGCCGGAGTCGGCCAGGAAGATCCAGAAGATCGTCATCACCGCCTGCGGCACGGCTGCCCATGCCGGCATGGTGGGCAAGATCCTCATCGAGCGCATCGCCCGCATCCCGGTGGAAGTGGATATTGCCTCCGAGTTCCGCTACCGCGACCCCATCATCAATGAAGGCACGGTGGTGTTGGCCATCAGCCAATCGGGCGAGACGGCCGACACGCTGGCGGCGATGGAGGAG
>JBEKEX010000161.1:0-6132 GCA_050013615.1 Anaerolineaceae bacterium | reverse complement strand
AGATCGTTCTTGCCTTTGGCCTTGACCACTTCCTTGGCATATTGTTCAGATTCTTGGGGGGCAAGCTTTTGCAGAGACTGGATGACCTGCTCATGACCAATCTCTTTTTCCAAGAGCTTGAGGTAAGGGATGAAGTGGGAGGCGAATTCGACCTCAAAATGTTCCCGGCAGGTGAGTGAACGTCTCATTGGCCGATCAAACTTGTGTGGAGTCGCGGGCGAGTTTTGTGGCTTTTCCATAAAAAACTCCTCTTGAAAAAGGCAATCCTATCCCGGATTGTAAATGTGCAGTATCCCCTATCCAACCATTAATATAACTATACTCCAAGGTTTTACTTCCGGCGACCGCACCTTTCAGCGGTGCTATACTTATTTTTGTTATAACAACCGATCGTTACCCGGCTCCGGCCGGGATTTGGAAAAAGGATGAACTATGGAAGTATATAAGGCTGTTCGTACCGTATTGGCTGTGCGAGCCTATCAAAACAAATCGATTGCACCCGAGATCGTCCATCGCATTGTCGAGGCAGCGCATCTGACCGCCAGCAGCATGAACGGCCAACCCTGGCACTTCATCGTCGTGCAAGACAAGGAAACGTTGAAGCAGTTGGGTGCTTTGGTCCGCACCGGGCCATATATCAGCCAGGCCCCGCTGGCAATTGTCGTGGCTACGGAGAAATCGATCTATGCGGTTTCAGATGCCAGCCGCGCCATCCAATCGATGGTGCTGACCGCCTGGTCGGAAGGGATCGGCTCGAACTGGGCAGGTTTTGGCAACCTGGAGCAGGTCAAGCCATTGCTGGACATCCCCGAAGCTGTTGACGTGTTGGCCATTGTGCCCTTTGGCTACCCGGCCAAAACGATTGGCAAGGGCAAGAAGAACCGCAAACCGTTGGGAGAGGTGGCTCACCGCGAGCGTTTCTCACAACCATTCGAGTAAAGGAAGTATCGTTATGAAAATTGGATTACAGATACCTAATTTCACCTGGCCCGGCGGACATGCTGCCATTGCCGGCAAGTTAGCCGAAATTGCCACCACCGCCGACGAAGCGGGTTTTGCCAGCCTGTGGGTGATGGACCATTTCTTCCAGATCGGCGGAGCGCGCAGCAGTTCCTCGACCCTGGGCCCGGCGGAAGACGAGATGCTGGAAAGCTACAGCACGCTGTCCTACCTGGCAGGCCTGACGCGCCACGTCAAGCTGGGCACGCTGGTCACCGGCGTGGTCTACCGTTACCCGGGCATCCTGGCAAAAACCGTGACGACCCTGGACGTGCTCTCCGGCGGACGCGCCTACCTGGGAATCGGCGCGGCGTGGTTCGAGCGCGAGGCGTTAGGGCTGGGAGTGCCGTTCCCGCCGCTGAAAGAACGCTTCGGCAGGTTGGAGGAAACCCTGCAGATCATCCTACAGATGTGGTCCGGCAAGCGTGAGCCTTATCGTGGCAAGTATTACCAACTGGCGGAGACGCTTTGCAACCCGCTGCCGCTCTCGTCACCCCATCCGCCCATCCTTATCGGCGGTTCGGGCGAGCAGAAGACCCTGCGTCTGGTGGCCAAATATGCCGATGCCTGCAATCTGTTCGCCAGCGCGGATATCGCGGCGCTACAGCACAAGCTGGATGTACTGAAGCGGCATTGCGATCAGGAGGGACGGGACTATGCCAGCATCGAGAAGACCTGCCTGGGCACCGCATGGCTGGCGAGCGGACACATGAGCGCCGCCGACGTGATCGCGCAGTGCCGCCAACTGGCTGCCGCCGGCATCCAGCACGCCATCTTCAATATGCCCAACGTGCAGGATATTTCTCCGCTGAAAACCTTCGGCAAGGAGATCATCCCCGCTGTACAAGATCTCTAATGACGTTCCCAGGCCTGTGGACCTCCTCGCATGCCTGGGAATTATTTTAAATTGAAGATGGGAATAATCACACGAGAGGGCATCACTTAACCTGACAAAATTGTTGGCAAGGGTAAAACGAATCGTGCCGCTAAAGGATGTGGCTCACGCGAACGCTCTTCACGGCCGCTCGGCTGAAATTCAACACTCACTATTTCTTCGGAAAACTATTTACTGTCAGGTTCAGGGTTTACCAGTTTCACTTTGCCGGCGCGGTAAGCATTTAGGTAATTCCGGCAATCACGGTCGCGCCCCAGGACCAGCTCGGTGGCATATGACGTATTGATCATCCCCTGATCGAGGGGGTCGAAGATGGCTGCATGCAGACCGGCAGCGATCAATTGAGCCAAAAATGCCTGATTGATCAGCGGGCAGCAGGGCAGGCCGTAAGAAATATTGCTCAAGCCGACGATGGTTTTGACTTCGGGGAATTCGTTCCGAATGGCGCGGATGGTGTCCAATACGAGCATGGCTGCCTCAGTTTGGGTACCGATTGCCATGACCAGGGGGTCGAGGTAAACATTTTGATCCGGGATACCTGCCTGCCGGGTGCGTTCCAGGATATGGCGCGCAATGGACATGCGTCCTGCCACGTCTCCGGGGATGCTGCTGCCGTTCAACAGCAGCGCAATGACTGGTGAACCCTTTTTCGCCACCAGCGGCAGGAGGTCTGACAAGCGTTTTTCATCGCCGTTGATGGAGTTGACCATGGGCGTGAGCGCTGCCCGTTCCACCCCCGCCTTCAATGCGTTGGGATCGGCACTGTCGATGCAAAGAGGCACATCCACTGCTGACTGGATCGTCTCGACCAGCCAGATGAGGTCCTCCAGCTCGTTTCCCGTTCCCGTGACGGCGTTCACGTCCAGGTATTTTGCTCCGGCCCCGGCCTGCTGTTGAGCCAGGTGCTGGATGAAAGCAGTGTCGCGTGCCACGATCGCTGCTCCGGTTTCCTTTATCATACCGTTCAACTTTTCTCCGATGATTAACATGATTTACAAACCTCGTTTGTGGATTTTGTATTGTTTCGTTCCGGAAAATACTTGCCACTCTCTATTATATGATAGGAGGATATTTCCGGCACTGCCGGAAGGGGAAAAATGACCTTGCCAACGGTTTTTCCGTTCTCTTGTTATGCCGGGTATGATATTATTAAGACGAGGAAGGGAAAATGAATGTTTTACCAGCGCAACGCCAACGGTCGTGGAATGTGATCGGCACGAGCCTGTGGGTTGTAGATCGTTGAACGTCATCGAAATGACCGTTCTTGGGAGATGGGTATGCAAACGGGTAGAAAATTATTGGATAGCGTCTTTGTTTTCATTTTGATTGCCCTTTTTGTAAGTGCTTTCATTCTTTTATCGCCGCGTTACGTCCCGGTCCCGTCCCGCGATTCGGGCATCTTCCTCAACATCGGGTCGGATATCCTGCACAGCAAGCTGCTCTACCAGCAAACC
Organism: Anaerolineaceae bacterium; assembly: GCA_050013615.1. Taxonomy (GTDB): domain Bacteria; phylum Chloroflexota; class Anaerolineae; order Anaerolineales; family Anaerolineaceae; genus JBEKEX01. The sequence continues at coordinate 2,784 of JBEKEX010000161.1, read as the reverse complement.
TGGGACAATAAGCAGCCGCTGCTATATGTATGCGATGCACTCGGCCTGTGGCTGGGCCATGGCTCGGTCTGGGGGGTGTGGGGGCTGGAAGCGGGGCTGCTCGCTGCTGCGCTCCTCCTGATGTATGCCATGCTGCGCAAATCGCTGCCGCCGTTGGCGGGCTTCGCGGTCACCGCCGCTACCTTCCTGGCGGTCTTCCCCATTTTAGGCGGCAATTTTTCGGAAGAATATGCCATCTTCTTCCAGATCGGCATCCTGACATTGTTCTTCCTGGTCTATTTGCCAAACCGGCGGCGCCTGTCGCGGCCGCTTTCGGCGCTGGGAATGGGAGTGGCGATCGGTCTGGTGTTCTGCCTCAAGCAGACCTACCTGGACGTGGCCATTTCGGTGGCGCTCCTGATCGCTTTCCTGGGCTGGCTGGAGCGGGACAAGTCGCGCATCGCCCATCTCCTCTGGATGCTTGCCGGATTCGTGCTCGTCAATGCGGCTGTTTTTGTTTACTTCTACGTCCACGGGGCGCTGAACGATTATATCGTCAGCGCTTTCCTGTTCAACAAGTATTATTCCAGCCAGGGGCTGCTCGAATGGCTGCACACGGTGCTCAAGGTCATCGAGTTCAACTCGGCCTATCCGTTCTTGTTCATCATGGGCTTGCTGTGGCTGGGATGTGCCCTGGCCGTCCTGGTCAAAGGCTGGCCGCTCGCCAAAAAAGCCAGCCGGCACCCGCTGGCGAAATGGATCGCCCTGCTTCTCGGCGTGCTGTGCGCGGGCTTGTTCGCCTTTGCGCAACTGCGGGGCGGATCGAGCGGGATTGGCTTGCTGCAGGGACTGGTGCTGGCGCTTGGCGTGCTGTTCCTGGCCGTCTCGGCGATGCTGTTCACGCATTGGCCCCCGCTGGTTGTAGAGGACGCCTGGCAGAACACGACCCTGCGGTCAAAGCTTTCGACGATCCATTGGGGAGCCACGGATGCGGCGACATTCGTCTTCCTCGGTATGATTGATCTGCCCATTGTGATGCTGACGATCTCGCTATCCGGATTGAACTTCAACCATTACTTCATTTCCCTGTTCACCCCGGCGTTCCTCTTCTTGTCGGCCGCAATGATCTGGCTCGATAACATCCTTCAGCACAGTTCCCACAAGGTCCTCCTGACCTGTGTTCTGATCGCGGTTTTCCTGGGCGGCTCGTACTCGTCCCTGCTGCAGATCGGCTTGAAATTGCCGTTGAAGGTGGACGATTCTCAAGACACCCGGGCGCAAACCGCGGCTTATCTGAAATCGGTCACGCAGCCGCAGGACAAGATCCTGCAATGGGGTTGGGAATCGGTGATCTATTTCCTGGCCGAGCGAGAATCTCCCACACGCTACGCGTTCCAGTTCCCTGCTTATCAAAACACGCCTTATCGGCAAGCTGCGCTATCCACCTTGTTGAAGGATATCGAAACCGATCCCCCTTTGTACATTGCCGACACCCAGGACGACAGCATGCCCTTTATCCAGGGGATGACCCAGGCGGAATGCCTGGCTGCCAACCCGGCAGACGGCAACGGCCTGCAGCCAATCCTCAATTACGTGTGCTCTCATTATCAATTCGTGAAGAACTTCGGAAGCATCGACATCTATCGGCGCATTCAGTAATCCCGCTTACTAGGGTCGCGTCATACTGTCAACCGGCAGCACTATCGATTCATGTTCCCAAGCGTCAGGACACATGTAGTGTATTTACATTTGTGACGGGATTACTTCTTTTTGCCAGCCGTTGATTCAGCGCAAAGACGGCCCACAGTAACACCATCACCACGGCGATCAGGTACGTGCCGGCGCGGATGCCGGCCTGCTGCATCACCACGCCCTGCAGCCAGGGGATGATCGTCCCGCCGACCCCACTCATCGAGGTGATGACGGAGCCGGCCTGCCCGGGAGTCTCCGGGAAGGCGTTGGTCACCATGGCCATGCCGGTGGGATAGATGGCGCCATATCCCAGCCCGATCAGCAGAATGGCTGCAATGCTCAAGGCGCTGTTCCCGAAACCGGCTACGAACATTACGGTGCCCAGCGCGGCGGTGGTCAAACTTAGTATCAACACGTGTTTGGCCTGGATGCGGGCGCCCAGGATGCTGGCGATGCCCCGCCCCACGGTGAGCGCCAGCCAGAACCCGGAGGTTACCATGGCGGCCAGCTCGATGCTGAGGGTGGTCGTCTTCTGCATGTAGGTGGTGGCCCACCCCCCCATGGCGCTCTCCGTCCCCACGTAAAGCAGCAGCAATCCGCCCATGCTCCACAAGAAGGGGGTGAAGCGGATGCGCTTTTGGGAAGGAGTCTCGGCTGCCTGGCCCGGTACTCCGATTTGGACGTCGAAGAAGCCGAATAACAAGATCAGGGCCGAGATCGACATGATGGCCGCGCTGAGCCACAACGCCGGCAGGCCGTTGTTCCACAAATAGAGCGCCCCGCCGACCAGCGACGGGCCAACGAAGGCCCCCAACCCCCAGAAAAAGTTGAGCAGGTTGACCGCCGACACGCTCTTGTCTTTATAGATGCGCCCGATCATCACGTTGCCGCACAGGTTGGCCAAGCCATGCCCCAGGCCGCCGATGAACGCCAACCCGAAGGTGAGCGGCAGCCAGCGGCTGAGGCTGACCCCGGTCGTCCCGAGTGCCAGCACGAGCAGGGCGAGGGTCAGCGAACGCAACTGCCCCCAGCGGTCCGAAAGCGGCCCCAACGCGATCTGCGCCGTGACCGCTCCCAGGAAGTAGGCGCTATAGATGCCTCCGATGGTGGCCA
>JBEKEX010000160.1:0-6136 GCA_050013615.1 Anaerolineaceae bacterium | reverse complement strand
GTGGCCATCACACTGCCGGGGGCAATCATCCTGATATTGGGCATCCGACCCTTGTTGCAAGTGGTGTTCGCTTTCAAGGGCATCGGCACCGACATACTCTACTGGACGGCGTGCGGCTTCCTCATTGGCCTCATCGGGCAGTGCTTGGTGGAAGTCGGGGCACGGTCGTTCTATGCTCAACAGGATGCCATCACTCCGCTGCTGGCAGCTGGTTTGAACCTGTGCTTGTATATCGTCCTTGCCAACATTGGTGCGAAGACCATGGGCACGCCTGGCATCAGTTTGGGTGACTCGTTTGCTTTTACGAGTGAAGCAATTGCCCTGCTGGTTTTTCTTAACTTGCGTTTTCTGCGCCAGCAAAAGGGAGGGGGATCGTTGTTCAAACGAGTTGGCCAGATCTTTTCCAGCCAGCCGGAATTCAATAAGGCATTGTTGCGAGCCATTGTAGCCGCAATTCTGGGAGGGGCAGTGGTCGTGGGCTCGAGCGCACTATTGACAAACCACTTGCCTTCGTTGGTCATCGGGGTTGGCAGCATGGTCTTGGGCGTGGCAGTAGCCATGCCATTGATCTGGAAAGAATTGCGCATGCTGGTCCATTTATAAATTACGGTATAATTGTGCCTATGTCTACTCCGAATGATTCTGACATAACTACAATCAATGAGCTTCCACCCGAGGAGAAAAAACAAAAACCCAGGCGCTGGCCATGGGTTCTACTAGGGGTGGGGATTTTTATCGTTTTGCTCGCCGGTGGAGTAGGGCTTGGTTATTTAAATGGTGTCCAGCAGCGTGTGTCAGCCCAGGCGACCGAAGTCGCACAAGTGGCGGCTCAGCATTTTCAATATGGCGTTCAGGAAATGGATCAAAAGAATTACGACCTGGCGAATGTGCAATTCACCTATGTGTTGCAGCTTGATCCTAATTACCCAGGCCTGGTCGATAAGCTGGCGGCCGTTCAACTTCAGTTGGCATTGGCAAAGACCCCAACAGCGGCACCTACGCCAACCCAGGCAGTGGTTCCGGCTGGAAGCAGCACCGATGATATATTCAGCCAGGCACAGCAAGACATGCTCAATAAAGATTGGCAAAGTGCACTGGCTGTGCTCATCCAATTGCGCAACAAGGATATAACCTACAAGCCTGTGCAAGTGGATGATTTGCTTTATATTACCTTGCGCATGCGCGGGGTGGACCAAATATTGGGCAACGCCAAGACCAACGTCACCGGCGGCCAGTTGGAACAGGGCTTGTTCAATTTGGCGCTTGCTGAAAAATTTGCCCCTTTGGATCGGGAAGCCATCAATGCCCGGCAATGGGCAGAAAGCTACCTGAATGCCTTGTCCCAATGGGCGGTTAATTGGCCGAAAGTGGTCGATCAACTGAACCAGGTGTATTTACAGTTGCCTTACTTGATGGATAGCTCCGGAACCCCGGCCTATAGCCGTTTCATCGATGCTTCTTTGAGCTATGGCGATGCGTTGATGAATCAAAATGATTGGTGTAAAGCCTTGGATCAATACCAAAACGCACAGAACGTCGCCAATCAATATGGACGAACGGTTAATAATTTGGCAAACATTATCAATGATGCCAATAATAAGTGTCATCCTCCGGCCACGAAGACACCTGTGCCGGCGGCAACGACAGAAGTCGCACCGACGACTGAGGCACCGACAGATGTGCCACCAACGGAAACCCCAACGCCCTAAATAAATTCATGAAAACAGAAACGCTCCCGGACTATCCGGGAGCGTTTCTTAATCACTCAACTAATTGGCCGCTGAGATCGTGCACCATGGCACCGGTGATACGCGTCTTCACGATCTTTCCGACAGGCGCTTGTCCCTCGATGATGGTCAGGCCATCGATCTCCGGCGCATCTCGATAACTGCGGCCAATCGAAATATCCTTGTCATTCCCTTCGATAAGGATATCCAGTGTTTTTCCCACCAGGGTCTGGTTTTTGGCAAGCGAAATGCTTTCTTGAAGCTCCATTAATCTTGCCGTGCGCTCATTTTTTACTTCATCGGGGATGGGGTCACCCAACGACTCACTGGCCGTGCCCAGTTCGAATGAGAATGGGAACACGCCCACGTGGTCGAACTTGATCTCAGAGATAAAGTCCATCAGTGTTTGGAATTCGGCTTCGGTCTCGCCGGGGTAGCCAACGATGAACGTGGTGCGCAGCGCCAGATTGGGGATAGCTCGGCGCATCTTCGCCAGCGTGCGATAAACCCATTCGACGTCGGCGGGACGTTTCATGCGGCGCAACACATCGGGGTGGGCATGTTGGAGGGGAATGTCCAGGTAGGGCAGGATCTGATGATTGTTTGCCATGACTTCGATCAAAGAATCGGTGACGTAACCGGGGTATGCATAGAGGATGCGTATCCAGGGTATCTCGGGTGCAGCTTGGACGAGTTGTTCCAGCAATTTAGCCAGGCCATCTTTGACCCCCAGGTCGTGCCCATAATCGGTGGTGTCTTGGGCGATCAAGATCAATTCCTGGATGTCCATCTTTTGCAATTGGCGGGCTTCGTCGAGGATGGCGCTGACAGGCCGGCTGACCGCGGTGCCTTTGATCAGCGGGATGGCACAAAATGCACAAGGCCGCCGGCAGCCATCCGCAATTTTCAAATAGGCGCTGCCGCCCTGGATGGAAGCCCGCAAGACCCCGTGTTCGTCCAGGCCGATGGTTGGCGTTTCCGGCAGGTGGTAGAGCGGGTGAGGCTGGCCGGGGCGGACGGCATGGATCACGTCCAGGATGTCCATCCAACGCCGCGTGCCCAAGATACCGTCGATGCCGCTGACTTGCTCGGCAATCTGCTGCCGATACCGTTCGGTCAAACAGCCGGCAGCGATGAGCACCTGACCATTCTTCTTGTTTTTCGCCAGCTTTCTCAGCATTTTCAATGATTCTTCACGCGCCGGCTGGATGAATCCGCAGGTGTTGACGATCAGAACATCGGCACGGCCGGGTTTGTCCACGGGTGCATAACCATCGCCGTACAACAAGGCGGCCATCGAATCCGAATCGACTGTGTTCTTGGCGCATCCCAAGGAGAGCAAGTAAAACGTTTTGTCTGGCATATTATGGAACGTATGGGGTCACGGTTGGCGTGGGTGCAGTAGGTGAGGGCTGGAGCGTCAGCGTGGCGGGTAAGGTTATGGTCGGTGTCGGCGTTCGCGTGGCCGTTGGAGAAGCCGCCGGTGTCGGGGTCGCCATTCCCTGTTGAGTGAATATCAGGTGGACGTCCTGGCCAAAATTGCCCACGATGCCCAAATCCTGTTGATTGTAGATGACCCTGAGGGCGGCCCCATTGCCGGTGGTCAATTCTATGCTTTTATAGGCACCAAATTCGTAAGCGTTCCCCGGCAAGACTCGCCCCGTAAATTTCTCGTTTCCATCGGTTTTGATGTCCAAATAGGCACGTTGGTTGGCGATGATGGATATCTGTACGGGGAGGGTAGGACCGGCAGGCAGGGTGGCAGCGATGGTTGCATTCACCGCCAGCCCACCATTTGCGGCAGTAGTAGGTACGCTAAGATTGGTAGCTTGAGGAGAACTGGCCGCACCCGGTGTGCCGGTGATGGTTTGAGTAGCGAGCAGGATATCGGCCACCGGAGAGGGTGTGGCATTCGGTAGGCTTGCTTGCCAGTTGACCAATTGAGTGACTGCCCAAAAAAGGAAGCCGAACAAAATCAGGATCAAGAAAGCACCCGTTATCAGGTCGGGGGTGATGAAACGACGCCACGAATCCGGCAATTTGACCTTTGCCACCAGCGGTTCAGTTTGATTGGCACTCGGTTTGATTGGCGGCGCAATAGGGCTGGCCTTTTGGCTGACCGGCCTGATGCGGCTGACTGCCGCTTGGACTTTATCGGTGAGCGGGTGGAGTTTTTTGCTTAAAGCCGCCACCCACTCGGAGGTTTTATTTTGGAAGGTCGACAAAACCGTGGGCACAATAGTTGATGCAATGGGTTTTGCTGCTTCTGCTTTAGGGGTGCTACGCTTGAGCTGAACGACTGGCTTTGGCTGGATCACCCGTTTCAGTTGTAAGGCTTCGGCAAAGTGCAACAGCAATACTTCAACATCGAGGTTGAGGAATTTGGCATAGTTATTCAGCAGACCGCGCGCTTGGACCGGCGAAGGCAGCGAATCGAATTGGCCTTCTTCCAAGATTTCGAGCACATTTTTCTTGAGGCGGGTATGCAGACTGATATCATCCAGTGAGAGACTGAGCGCCTCGCGCCGCTGACGAAGTTGCAGACCGATCTCACGGTAGATGGTCTGGTAATCCGGTTCCACGATAGGCGCGAATTCAGGTATTGCCTCTTCTTCGCTGCCAAGAATTTCCTCATACTGGGCGCTTGGCGTTTCTTCGATTGTCTGTGCAGATGAAGGCTGCTCTACGTCTTCGGGAGCAAGCGCAGGTTCCAGGGGAGGCTTCTCTTCCAAAGCATCTAAAAGTGGTTGGATGGGGATACCCAGAAAAGAGGCATAAAGACGGATGAACCCGCGGGCTTGCGCTTTGGAAGCCAGTTCATCCAGATGGTTTTCTTCGAGCGCCTTCAAGAATTGCAAGCGGATATGGGTATTGCTTACCGCTTCTTCGAGACTCAAGTGGCGTTGCTCACGGGCCGCCTTTAATTGTTCACCAACAGTTGGAGCCATGGATTCCTGTTTCCAATAAGTTAGATACTTCTCTGCAATTATAAATGAGATTGATAAGAATAAACCGGCTGTTCGCCCTTGCTGCGACCGGCCGGTTTGTGGTCAGGTTGAACCGAAAGAACTATTCGGTTTTTGTTTCTGCTGTCGGCTCGGTGGCTTCGACATCAGGGGCAGGAGCTTCTGCAGCGGGAGCAGGAGCTTCTTCGGCGGGTGCGGTAACAGCTGGCGCCGTAGCAGCCCCGGCTGTAGCGCCCGCTTCGGGAATTGCCTCGCCTTCGCGCAGGACGTTGATCTTGATTTCAGGAGTCAAGTCGATGGTCAGGCGCACGCGTGCTTTGTGTTCGCCCAACATGCGGATGGGTTGAATCTCGATCTGGCGGTGATCGATCTTGCTGCCAAACTTTTCGTTGACGGCATCTGCAATCTGCTGGGTGGTGATTGAGCCGTACAATTTGCCGGTTTCGCCGGCTTTGCTGGTGAAGTTGAGCACCAAACCGGCCATTTGCTCTGCCAAGCCGCTCATCTCATTGTTGAGCACGGCGCGCTGGACAGCTGCCTTGGCACGGATGTGATCCACCTGCTTGAGGGAACCCGGTGTGGCCAGCACGGCCAGCCCCATGGTCATCAAGTAGTTTCGGCCGTATCCGTCGGCAACTTTTTTCACGTCACCGGCGTGCCCCAGCTTATAAACGTCTTTAATCAGTAATACTCTCATTTCACAAGCCCTTCTTTTAATTAGATTTCGCCGAGCGAAGGGTACTACGCTCTAAGCCGTAGGATTTTACCATGTTTTAGCCTAATCGGGGATAATCCTATCATCGGCTGGATTCATTATCCGCCGCCGTATCATTCTTCGGAGAGCTGGCATCGGCCTGAGGGTCGTGCCGGTCGAGGCCATAGACTTTCAACACCGGCAACACAGCCAAGACCCCCGTGTTGGGCAGATTGAGGTCGCCGACTATTCTTTGAGTAGCTGCCACCACCTTATCAGCCAATTCTTCACTTCCCACCAATGTAAACAATGTACGGTTGGTGGCTTCCATGTGTTCCCCGAAATCTTCCATCCCCGGGATCAGCGGCAAGTCGTCACGCAAAGCGCTCTTTTGCTTCCAGCCGGCCAACCCGATGCTGGGCAGAATGGTAATTCCGGTCACCCCGGCTTCCTCCCAAGCGGCCATCACGTCATTCAGGCAATCCAATTTATGTAAAACTAGAAGTACCCAATACATCATTTCACCTCCTGAGGTGGCGGTTGGTCGAAAGCAGGCTCGGTCATAGATGGGGTCGAATAGAGCCTCCGCAATGCAATCGGTGTGATCAAGGTTGTGAGAACGACGACGCCAATCAACGCCGAGAAACTGTTGCCATCCAGCAGCTTTTGGTCCAGGCCCACATTGGCGAGGATCAAGGTCACCTCACTGCGCGCCAGCATCCCCGCACCGAGTTGAACGGCTTCTTTCC
>JBEKEX010000159.1:0-6152 GCA_050013615.1 Anaerolineaceae bacterium | reverse complement strand
TGATGATGACGCCATGCTCCTGTACCAGCATGGGCTTGACCGCCGCCTGGGCGCACAAAAACAAACCTGTCAGGTTCACTTCGAGCGCCTGTTTCCAGGACTCCAACGGATACGATTCAAACGCATTGCTCTGCTGCTCGTGATGGCTGGGGTCGAACTTGGGGTCCTTGGCGGCGCTGCACACCAGCACATCCAAACGACCCAGCGCTTTCACGGTCGCAGCCACCATTGCTGCTGTAGATTCGACGCTGGTCACATCCACACCAACCGGCATCGCTTGCAGTCCCTCGCTCTTCAACTGCTGGGCTACTTTATCGGCAGCTGCCAGATCGAAATCGGCCAGAACGACCTGTGCTCCGGCCTGGGCCAGCGTGCGGCAGAACTGGGTGCCCAGCAACCCCGCCCCGCCCGTCACCACAGCCACCTGCCCCTTCATGCTGAATTTATCGAATATCGTTGCCATGTCATTCTTCCATTCTTCTAATTGCGAATCTTTTAGCTTTAGCGTGCAATGGCATATCGACCTGCCGAATCATAAATGGCTTGCACCAACTCTTGGACGCGCAGGCCATCTTCCAACGTGCAAGCCGGCTCGACTTCACCGCGCGCCACCTGGATAAAATGGCTCATCTCCGAGAGGAACATGTCGTTGCGCTCGAACTTTTCCGGCGCCAGGCAGCTCTCCCAGGCATCCACCTCAGCGCGGTAAAGGCGGGCTGCGTTAGTGGTATTGCTCCATTCGATCAGCCCTTTGCTGCCGATGATCTCCAGCTTGTGCTGCGTCGGCCGCCGATAATAATCCAGGTGCAGTGTGCCCACCGTCCCCAAGGCAAACTTCAGGCCGATCTCGGCTGTATCTTCCACGTCGATCTCCAGATCGCTCGTCTTGCCGGTAAAAGCCCACAAGGCTGAAACCTCGCCCAGCAGCATGCGCAGGTAATCGATGGGATGTGACAGGGTGCGCACTACGCCGCCGCCCAGGTCAGAACGCGCTGCATAACTCTTGCGATAATCCTCCCACGGATGAAAACCGGGCAAATATTCGCCCCATTCGGCGTGGAAGGTTAACGGCTTTCCAATCTCGTCGGCGCGCAGCCACTCCGCCACGCGGCGCAAGGTGGGATGAAAACGGAACTGAAAACCCACCAGCACTTTACCGCCGCCGCGCTTCAAGGCTGCTTTCAGCTCGTCGATGCGCTCCGGCGAGTGTGAGACGGGTTTCTCGATGAACAGATGGCAGCCTGCCTCTGCGGCCGGAATGGCTACATCCAGATGCAGGGCAGTTGGGTTGGCAATGATCACCGCGTCGGGCTTATGTGCCAGGGCTGCCTCCAGCTCGGTCTCGACCGGGAAAGAAGCAATCTCGTCATCCGGCAGGGTACCGAAATGGGTACGATAAAGGATTATATCCTTCTCGCCCAGCGCTAGAAGGTTGCGCAAATGACGTCTTCCGATGGAACCCAAACCGGCGATCAATATCTTCATCTTATCACCCAACCTACCTGCAAATGTTATGGGTCATAAAGGATGTGAACTCGGCCGAGTAACTTGTGGTGCCGCTGTTGATGGGCATGCAAATCCAATCACTGGCGCTGACGTCTTTCGATAAGTATTGAGCGATTTCTTTAGCACGGTCAGTATTCCCGGCCATGAAATATCCTTGCAGGAACGGCATCCATTCCGAAGTGTCATTGGGTGTCAGACCAAGTTTTGTGGCCTCATCGCCCAATTTGACCACCTGCTGCCAGTCCTGTCCCTGACGGGCCAGGTCGGCTTTTTCGTAGTAATAACACCAATCGTGAGCGGGCTCGCTGCCAAAGATATCTGCCGGTGGATTGGCCGCCGAACCGGTGAGATTGATCTGGTTGATCTGTGAGTATTTCCCTACCACTAGTATCAACGGATCTTCATTACCGCTGTATTGGGGTTGGCTGCCATCGATATAATGCACGCACGAATCCACGGTAGGCATCGAAGCGATCAACGCCTTTGTAAATTGTTTTCCATAGGTGATGAAGCGGAAATTGCGATCCACGTAGCCGCCCACGACCACCTCGCGGGCTGTATCGGCGTTCAACACCTCAGAGACGATCTTGATCGGGCCTGCCTGTGGCCGATAGATACGGTTCCAGGGCGCCCAAATCTCGAAATCCTCTCCAAAGCGATAGGCCGGCGGCAACAGCGGCATCATCACCGTGCCTTTTTGAAGGCTGGGGATACGCCAGGTCGTTTGCCACCATAAGTTCTTCTGGATAGTCCAAAAATCACGGTAGTACGTGGTGTTGTTGTATTGGGTGATGATGGACAGTGCCAACAAGATTGCCACCGCAGTTTTTCGCCACGCCGAATTGGAAACATAGAAAATCAAACCGATAACTAACAAAGCAATGCCAAAAGTGGACTGCAGCGTGTAACGGTCGAAGCCGTTACCAAACTCCACGCCACGTCCCGATAACACCACCGGCATCAGGGTGACTAGAGTGATCGCGGTGCCCAGCCACATGACATCCCGCGCCCAATGATCGGGGCGCGTCTCATCCGTGTCCCCCGCCACACGGGAAGACCGTTCCATCCAATTTACATAAATCAGGAACAGGCAGGCACCTACCAGTCCCAAAGCAACTGAAATCATGAGATCACTATTTTGGGCATCGACAGTAGTTGTATATAGCGGTAATCCCCATGCAACCACCACCGAGTTTACGGAACTTTTCAAGATGCCAGCCAGCAAACTGATCAAGGTTTGTAATGGTTGGCTCTGATAAGTACCCAACAGCGCCCTAACATCTGTCGTCTGACGAGAACCGCTAAATACGAATATGCGCCAGTAAAGAAATATAAGAGTAGTTACCAGATACGGCAGCCAGTTAATCAGCAAAGCAACCCATTGCTTCTTCTTGTCGGTAAACAGAGATTGGAAAATGACATACCCCATCAACAACAATCGTACCGCTTCTAGTCCAATCCAAAATTCATTAAGTAGCAAATAAAAGATACTCGAAAGGATTGCTAGCACAGTAGAAAGCACTTTGAACGCCGTTGATCTGCTCTTTAGAGCTATCAAGGTAAAAAGCAGCGAGATGATCGCAGATGTAAGGCCAATGAAATCCATTGAAAAAGTGACAGCACTGGGTTCCTGCAAATAACCTGGGTAAACAATGAACAACAGCACCACCAAAGAAGTCTCGATCTTATGTTTCGGCCAGATCAAACGCAGCAACAGCAACAGGAAAATTGCGCTTGCCACTTTGAGCGCGAAGGTGAAGAGGTTCCAAACGAGTGGGTTCTCACCAAGAACAGCATAGGTGATTGTGTACACGACCCCCACCCCAGGTCTGTCAACCGAAAACATTTGTCTCAGACTGATACCGCTCTCCTGGCTCGCAATGATGTGCCAGTCATCATGGTAGTAGCCCAGTTGGAAGACCAGCGGCAAAAAGGTCACCGCGGCGACCACGATGATCAAGATGATCGAAACCAGTAATTCACGCTTGCGCAACTTTTCTATCATGACGACGCAATCTCCTGATAGCAGCAAATCCTTAAATTCACTTGAATACCATTAAAGTTATCAACCGTTAGGACAAATCACTTATTTCCAGAGGCCAGGAAGCGCTTCAGCTTGTCCGCCATGAACGCTTCGGTCATCGCCATGGATTCTACCGTGGCACCGCCCAGGTGGGGAGTCAGAAGCAAATTTCCATGCGCCTTGGCGTAAGCCACCAACGGCGACCGAGCTCCGAACCCAGCTTCATTCTGGATCACGTCCAGGGCTGCACCCGCCAGGTGACCGTTTTTAAGGGCTTGCAGCAAGGCGGTTTCATCCAATATTGCACCGCGCGAGGTGTTCACCAGTACGGCTCCCGGTGGCAACAAAGCCAATTCTTTGGCACCGATCATGCCGGTAGTATCCTTCTCCAACGGGACGTGGATGAGCAATACTTCACTGCGGCGTAATAGCTCTTTCAAGCTGTTCATCTTTTCGACGCCCGGCAGCCAGTCCGTGCGGTGGGGATCGAAGGCGATCACCCGCATACCGAATGCCTGTCCATAGCGGGCAGTTTTTTCACCGATCCGGCCCAGCCCCACGATCCCCAGCGTCTTGCCGGACAGGTCGTGCCCGCGGAAACGGTCGCGCTGCCATTCCCCTTTCAACACCGATGGATAAGCCTGGGGGATGTGGCGTACCAGGGCCAACAACAAGCCCCAGGTCAGCTCGGCCGTGGCAGGGATCGAGCGCAGGAATTCGGTCTCACCTTTGAGACTCAAGACGGTGACCTGTTTTTCGGCCGCCGTGTCCAGATCGATGTGATCCAGCCCGGTGGTTGGCGTAACGACCACTTTCAGCTTGCCAGTCTTCTCCAGCAATGCACGACCGATAACATGGCCCAACCGGATCACCAGCACATCATAGCCGGCGACTTTTGACGCCAGCGCGTCATTATCCAGCGGCCCCAGGTCGACCTCGCCGAGCGAGCGATAAGTCTCCAGCGCCACCAGCGAATAGTTTTCCGGTTCTGTGACCAATATCTTCAGCTCGCCCATCTTGTCTCCATCAAGCCTGCTTGTGTTCGGCCAGCATGAGTTCTGCCAACCGCAAATCCATTTCGCTATCGATGTTGACCGAGCGTTCTTCGGGCATCACATAGGGGCGGATTAAATCCCCCCACATGGAGCCTTTCTCGACGACCACATCGCGCCTCACCAGGTAAATGGCGCCGTTGCGCATGAAAGCCGGAGGTTGGTAATCCTGCCGGCGCGTGCCTTCTTTTTCTTCGATGCAATAAGGCAGCAGATGGTCATTCTCGATCTTCTTCATCAGGATGGGATGCGTCGAGAACACCTGCACCACGCTGATGACCGAATCACTCCCGCCCTGGTGGGCCAGCGCCACCGCAGCGCGGATATCATCCGCCGTGCGGAACAAGGCCGTTGGTTGCAGCAGCAGCACCCAATCCAATTGGACGCCATCCTGCTGCTCGATAAACTGCACGGCATGGCGCACCACCGGCACCATTGGCGATTTATCATTTGCCAGATCGGCCGGGCGCAAGAAGGGTGTTTCCGCGCCCAGTTGGCGCGCCGTGGCTGCAATTTGCTCATCTTCCGTGCTGACCACCACCCGATAAAGCATATCCCGCGCCGAAAGGGCGGCTTCGATCGAATAAGCGATCAGGGGCTTACCGGCCACCGGTCGGATATTCTTGCGCGGCACACCTTTGGAACCGCCGCGGGCGGGGATCAAGGCAAGTATCTTTTCCATCTCAATAGGTCAACTGTTTCTTGAAACGTAACGGGACCTTGGCAAGGATATCGGCGATCCGCTCGCCGGCATGCCCGTCGCCATACAGCGCCACGCTTTTGTAATGTCCGTGTTCAAGTTGAGCGCTGATGGTGCGTTCGATCTCAACCCGGTCATAACCTGCATCGGCCGTGTTGGGGCCGCGTTCGCGTCCGGCTTCGCGCGAACCGATGTTCACCGCCGGTACACCCAGGAACGAGCACTCACGGATGGCAACGCTGGAGTTGCCCACGATGCACGCGCTGTGATACGCTAGACGCAGGAAATCTTCAGGGGGAATCTCCTTGAAGAAATGGATGTTCTTGGGGTGCACGTTCTCGCGGAAAGCACGAATACCTTCCGAAGTGCCATCGGAACCGGCATCCACGTTCGGCCAGAACCACAGGGTGGGCAGTCCCAACTCATTGACGGCGTACAGCGTCTCGGTGATGTGCTTGCGCGCCATGCCATATTCGGTGGTCACGGGGTGCTGCATCACTACCAAATACCCACCGGAGATATCCACCGTCTCACCCACACCGCCATATTTTTTGAAGGGATCGATGCGCTCGCCCGGGTCTTTCAAAACCGAAGCGGCAATGTCGACCGAGGGGCAGCCGGTAAAGAAGACATAATCCGGGTCTTCGCCCATACGGATCACCCGTTCGCGCGCTTTTTCCGTGGAAACCATGTGATAGTCGGCCAGCTTGGTGATCGCATGGCGCACTTTTTCATCGATCGAGCCGGTCACCTCGCCGCCCTGGATATGTGCCAAAGGGATGTTCATGTAAGCCGCGGCGATGGCCGTGGCAATCGTTTCGTACCGGTCAGCGATCGTCACCACAATGTCAGGACCGAGGTTGTCGAACAC
>JBEKEX010000158.1:0-6232 GCA_050013615.1 Anaerolineaceae bacterium | reverse complement strand
GGAAATGGCCACAACGTATCAGCTTGGCAGTCTGGTTTCTTATGCTTCCAGTTACCTGGCAAACTGGGTTGGAGTGACCTACCAGGTGGAGTTGGGGGATGCATCGTTGGATGCCCGTCAGCAGGCTGTGCCACTGGCTCGGGAACAAGTGATGCGGGGACAGGAGAAACAGGTCATCAACCTGACCATCAATCCGGCGAATATGATGGTGGAAAGCTTCAAGCTGTTATTGCTGCCGGTATGGCTGGTGCGTTACACAAGTGCTGAAAAATCCTTCACTATTCTAATCAACGGCCAGACAGGTGTAATCCGTGACGAGCGGACGGTGAATCGCGGAGAGGCGCTGTTGAAAAAGATTTTAGGGGCAGATTGAAAATTTCTGGCTTTTCAGAGCTTATTTGTATCCTTTGAATGGTATAATTGATGCGTGTACGGGCTATTTCAAACCAAATTTCAGAGAATTCTTGACCAATACCAGGCTTTGTGGTTATAATTGAGGATTGCGCATCCTATTCCCAGGATGTGGTAGTTCTTATTAATTGTTATTGCCAGGTTCGATACCGAGGAGAAACCAATGGCTTCTAAGTTACCTACCAAGTCATACGCACGCATCCCCTCCATTTTCAATCTGCCCAACCTGATCGAAGTTCAACTAGATTCGTTCAAGCGATTGAAAAGAGAAGGCCTTGTCGATCTGTTCGAAGAAATTTCACCGATTGAGTCTTACAACAAAGGCATGAAGCTGTATTTCCCCAGCCGTGCCCCTGAATTGAAAAACTGGGATCTAAAATATTGGTTTGGCGAACCCAAACACAGCATCGAAGAATGTGTCGAGCGTGACCTGACCTATGCCAGCCCAATGTACGTTTCTGTGCTGCTGGCGGGACCCGATATTCCTGAACCGATCAAGTCGGATATCTTCCTCGGCGATTTCCCTGAGATGACCGAGAAAGGCACATTCATCATTAATGGTACCGAGCGCGTGGTGGTCAGCCAGCTTATCCGTTCGCCGGGTGTTTATTTCGAAGCTCCAGTAGATCGCGGCACAGGTCGCCGCATGGCGATGGCCAAGCTGATCCCTGACCGCGGCGCGTGGATGGAGTTCGAAACCCGCAAGAATGATTATCTCATTCTCAAATTTAACCGCAAGCGCACAGTTCCCATCACCATCTTCCTACGGGCATTGGCGGCCGTTTCTGACGGTCTGTCGGATTCGCCCATCAAGGAAGGTACCGACGAAGAGCTGATCGCCCTGTTCCAAGATGTGGATAACAACCCCGACCGTTTGTTCATCACCACCACCTTGCGCCAGGAGCCGGCTTGGGACCTTTCCGGCAAGACGACCATTGCAGAAGCGGCATTGCTAGAGTTCTTCCGCCGCATGCGTCCCGGTGACCCGGCTACATTGGATAATGCCCGCCAGTTCCTCGAGGAGCAGCTTTTCGATCAGCGCCATTATGATCTGGAGCGGGTGGGTCGCTATAAGCTCAACCAGAAACTGGATTTGAGCGACAAGATCCCGGTCACTCATCGCAATGTCACGAAATGGGACGTGGTCTATTTGATCCGACGCATGATCATGATCAATAACGAGATGGAAGATAAAGACGATATCGACCACCTCGGTAACCGGCGTGTCAAGACAGTGGGTGAGTTGGTGCAGAACAAGCTGCGCATTGGCCTGCGGCGCATGGAACGGGTGATTAAGGAACGTATGTCCATCCGCGACCAGGAGCAGATCTCACCGGTCAGCCTGGTCAATATCCGCCCGGTAGTGGCTGCATTGCGTGAGTTCTTCGGCTCCAGCCAGTTGTCCCAATTCATGGATCAGACCAACCCGTTAGCCGAGCTGCGCAACAAGCGCACGCTGTCTGCTTTGGGCCCCGGCGGTCTGCGCCGTGAGCGTGCCGGTTTCGATGTACGCGATGTGCACCATTCGCACTACGGCCGCATTTGCCCCATCGAGACGCCTGAAGGACCAAACATCGGTTTGATCGGCCGCCTGGCGTCTTTTGCCCGGGTCAACGAATATGGCTTTATCGAGACGCCTTACCGACGTGTGATCAAGTCCATGGCCAGCGATGACCCGCGCCTGGAGAACCGACAGTTGCATGAGACCTTGACCGAGCCAAAATCGGGCGATGTGATTGCCAAGGAAGGTGAACGGATTACCAAGAAAATGTTGCCGGCCATTAAGAAACTGAAACGGCCCAATATTTTCATTGCGCCATATGTATCTGACGAAGTCGAATACCTATCGGCGGATGCGGAAGATAAATTCGTCATCGCCCAGGCGAATACGCCTTTGAACGAATTCGAGGAATTTACCGTCGATCGCATTTCGAGCCGGCATCATTCCGATTTCATCATTTCTGCGCCGGATGCCATCAACTATATGGATGTGTCACCACACCAGGTAGTCGGCATCAGCGCGGCGTTGATCCCGTTCCTGGAGCACGATGATGCCAACCGGGCGTTGATGGGTTCGAACATGCAGGCGCAAGCTGTGCCTTTGATCGACCCGGATATCCCGCTCATCTCGACCGGCATGGAGCAGTATGCTGCCATCGATTCCGGTCAGGTGGTGGCAGTCGAAGAAGAAGGTGATGTGGTGTCTGTCACTGGCAAGGAAGTGATGGTGAAGACCGCCAATGGCTTGCGCCATTACAACTTGCGCAAGTACCAGCGCTCCAACCAAAGTACTTGCATCGACCAGCGGCCGGCAGTGGTTAAGGGCCAGCGGGTGCACAAAGGTGACATCCTGGCCGATTCTTCCTCAACGGTCAACGGCCAACTTGCCCTTGGGCAGAACGTTGTGGCTGCCTTCGTTTCATGGGAAGGCGGCAATTTCGAGGACGCCATTTTGATCTCGGAACGGCTGGTGCAGGACGACCGGTTCACTTCCGTACATATCGAAAAGTACGAAGTGGAAGCCCGCGACACCAAATTAGGCCCGGAAGAGATCACACGTGATATCCCGAATGTCGGTGAGGATGCCATCAAGGATCTGGATGAGAAAGGGATCATCCGCATCGGTGCCGAGGTCGGCCCGAACGATATCCTGGTGGGCAAGATCACACCGAAAGGTGAAAAAGAATTAACGCCCGAAGAGCGTTTGCTGCGGGCTATCTTTGGTGAGAAATCACGGGATGTGAAAGATACTTCCTTGCGCATGCCCCATGGCGAACGCGGCAAAGTGGTAGATGTCAAAGTATTCACCCGCGAAGATAATGCCGATCTCTCGGCAGGCGTGGACATCATGGTGCGGGTTTCGGTTGCCCAATACCGCAAGATCACTTCCGGTGATAAGATGGCAGGCCGCCATGGTAACAAAGGTGTGGTCTCGCGCGTCGTTGCCGTCGAGGATATGCCCTTCCTGGCTGATGGGACGCCGGTGGATATCATTCTCAACCCGTTGGGTGTGCCTGCCCGTATGAACATTGGGCAAGTGTTGGAAACCCATTTGGGCTGGGCCGCCAATCGGCTGGGCTTCCGGGCGATTACGCCGGTGTTCGATGGCGCCGATGAGGCCGAAATCGAAGCTGAGCTGGCGCGTGCCTGGTTGATGGACCGTGCCTGGGACGAGTCGGTAGAAAAAGCTTGGGAGTGGATCAAGAGCAGCGAGGAATACACCCCGGAGAATATCAAAGATGACGAGGAAGTCCGCTTGCTTTATCTTGAGCAGTGGCTCGGCAAGAAGGGGTACGATGTGTACCAGCTTGCGTCTGACCGCACTTTTGCCCGACGGGCTGTTATGAAGGAATGGCTGAGAGAGCGTGAGATCGATCCGGATGGGATCCTCAGCTTCGGAAACATCGTTGCACGCGCTCCGGAACTTTCGGAGAACGATATCCGTTCCGTCGAGACCTGCTTACGCATCTGGTTGGAGCAGGAAGGCGTGGATACCAAGAAGATCGCCAACGATCAATTGCGCAAAGTAGCCAGCGACTATACTGAGAAATCCGGCCACCCCATGCCGATCCTTGGCAAACAAATCCTCTACAATGGCAAGAGTGGTGTACCTTTTGACCAGCCGGTCACGGTGGGCGTGGTCACGATGCTAAAATTGCATCACCTGGTCGAAGACAAGGTGCATGCACGTTCCACCGGCCCTTACAGCCTGGTGACGCAGCAACCGTTAGGCGGCAAGGCGCAGTTCGGTGGGCAACGCTTCGGCGAAATGGAAGTGTGGGCACTGGAAGCTTACGGCGCGGCTTACACGCTCCAGGAAATGCTGACGGTCAAATCGGATGATGTCCAGGGCCGTGTCAGTACGTATGAAGCGATTGTCAAGGGTGAGCCGATCGAAGAGCCCAGCCTGCCAGCAGCCTTCCGTGTCTTGGTCAAGGAAATGCAATCTCTTGGCCTGGCGGTGGAAGCTGTGATGGATACGGGTGAGGTGATTCGCTTCGGTAAAGACGAGGAGCGCGTCCGGCCGCCCAAACTGGAGACTGGCCTGCTTGGCCTGGGTTCGGAGTTCGACCAGTCGTTGTAATAAGGTGATTAATGGCCCTAAGGGTGCTAAAACCCTTAGGGCTTACTGATTTTGAATTGAATATTTTCTTGACGATGTTTCTTCGCCATGATATAATGGCGACCTGTTGCGTTTATGCACGGTGATGTGGGTTCCTTACCTGGTTGACCCATTGAGGTGAGGCCATCATTGCAGGCGATGGTCTCATTTTTACGGAATTTCACCGTTGCGTCGAGCGAGAAATCGCAGTAAATATTTTTTCGGAGGCGAAAGAACGTGCCAACTATCAATCAGTTGATCCGTAAGGGTCGCGAGACCAAAAAGGTCAAGAGCAAGGCTCCTGCATTACAGTACACTTTGAATGCAAAGAAGCAGCGTCGAACCAAGCAGATGAGAGGTGCGCCTCAGAAACGTGGCGTATGCACTGTGGTACGTACGATGACACCCAAAAAACCGAATTCGGCTCTGCGCAAGATTGCTCGTGTTCGCTTGACCAATGGTGTCGAGGTCACGGCGTATATCCCGGGCGAAGGTCATCAGCTTCAGGAGCACTCCGTGGTGCTGGTACGCGGTGGACGTGTGAAGGATCTGCCAGGCGTGCGTTATCACATTGTGCGTGGCGCTCTGGATACCACCGGTGTTGCCAAACGAGCCCAGGGAAGATCTAAATACGGATCGAAGCGGCCGAAAGAGGGCACCGCAGAATAGTTGGCAGATGGGATAATACGACGGTTGCAGACTGTCGAGCCCATTGTTCGCTAAAGTTTTAGGAATTATACGGAGAAGTTGCATGCGACGAACGAAACCAGTAAAGCGGGAAGTTGCACCTGACACTCGCTATAACAGTACTGTGGTGCAGATATTCATCAATCGTATCATGCGCCGTGGCAAAAAGAGTACTGCTGCCATGGTGGTCTATGATGCTTTTGATATCATAGGAGAAAAAACCGGCAAGCAGCCGACAGAAATTTTCGATCTAGCGCTCAAAAATGTCGGTCCCTTGATGGAAGTGCGTCCACGGCGTGTGGGCGGCGCAACCTATCAAGTTCCTATGGAAGTGCCCATGGATCGCCGCATGACATTGGCCATGCGCTGGATCATCGAAGCTTCCAGAGCACGTACTGGCAGATCATTTGCGGAAAAACTTTCTGCCGAATTGGTGGATGCCTCTACGAATCAGGGCTCTGCAGTTCGTAAACGGGATGAAACGCACAAAATGGCAGAGGCCAACCGGGCGTTCTCGCATTACCGTATTTAGCAGAAATCAGTACCTTAACAAGTTGGTGTTGTAATTATGCCTCGCACTTTTCCATTAGAGCGGTACCGTAATATCGGTATTATTGCCCATATCGATGCTGGTAAGACTACCACCACCGAACGTATCTTATTTTATACTGGTAAAACTTACCGCATCGGATCGGTGGATGACGGTACTACTGTTACAGATTGGATGGTTCAAGAGCGCGAGCGCGGCATCACCATTGTTTCTGCGGCAGTAACGGCGGAGTGGAAGGGATATCAGGTCAATATTATCGATACCCCAGGACACATTGATTTCACCGCCGAAGTACAACGGTCGCTGCGCGTGTTGGACGGAGGCGTCGTGGTCTTTGATGCCACCCAAGGGGTGGAGCCTCAAAGCGAAACCGTCTGGCGTCAGGCCGACCGATATCACGTCCCCCGAATTTGTTTCGCTAACAAAATGGATCGGGTTGGCGCTTCCTACGATATGACGATCGATACGATTCGTCAGCGCTT
>JBEKEX010000157.1:0-6247 GCA_050013615.1 Anaerolineaceae bacterium | reverse complement strand
GAAGGCGGAAGCCCGCTTTTACGTGCAGCAAATTTGGGTATGATGCTGGGCTGCCCCAATATCTTTATCAAAGATGAACGCCAGGGGCCAACGTCGTCATTCAAGGACCGGCAAGCTGCCATTACGATTGCTGCTTTGAAAGAAGCAGGGATCAATGAACTTGTAATTGCCTCGACCGGTAACGTGGCCATCGCCTATTCGGCATTTGCGGCTCGCGCAGGTATCAGGCTATGGGCTTTTCTGACCAGTCTCGTTCCCGCGGCAAAAATGCGTGAAGTGGCACTCTATGGCACCCAAGTGATCAAGGTCACTGGCTCCTATGACCAGGCCCGTGAAGTGGCTGCCGAATTTGGAAAACAGCGTGGAATCTACATTGACCTTGGTGCGCGCAGTATCCCAGGTGTGGAATCCATGAAAACCATCGCTTTTGAAATTGCCGAGCAGTTGACCGCATTGATCGGCCCCCCGCAGCCAGAAAATAATGAAAAAGTGGGCGCCATGTGGCGTTCCCCAGATTGGTACATTCAATCTGTGAGTGGCGGTATTGGGCCAATAGGTGTCATCAAGGGGTTCAATGAACTGAAACAAATGGATTTTATCCGGCGCACTCCCAAAATTGGCATCATCCAGACCGAAGGTTGTGCGCCCATGGTCCAAGCCTGGAAAAACAATCACGAAACTGCTGTTCCGGTGAAATCACCCCGAACACTGATCGCAACGCTCGCCACTGGGGATCCCGGCCGTACCTACACTCTTTTAAGGCAAAAAATCTCTGGCGGATCAGGCGGCACTTTTGAAGCAGTCTCTGACGAAGAGGCCTTTCGCGCGATGCATTTTTTGGCCAAGATGGAAGGTATCTCGGTCGAACCGGCGGCGGCGGTCGCTTTTGCCGGCTTGATAAAAATGGTGCGCTCCGGCATCATCAAACCTGATGATGTGGTCGTCGTCAATTGCTCCGGTCATACAACCCCTATCGAACGGAACATCCTGGGAGAAGGCTGGTCGCACGATATTATCCTCCCGAACGAAATGCAAGAAAGCCCGGAAGATGGCCTGCTGGCTGCATTGAGCAAGGTGGCAGTTGATAAATTCCCGCGCATCGCCATAGTCGATGACAACCCAGATGTTCGGCGTTTGATTCGCAGAATTCTGCAAACCCAGGGCAGCTTTGAAATCCACGAAGCGACAAATGGCCGAGAGGCAATTGAGTTGGCTCAGAAGATATTGCCCAACTTGATGATACTGGATCTTATGATGCCGGAGGTCGACGGATTCTCCGTAATGGATGCACTACAATCGAATCCCGAAACCGCTGAAATCCCAATTGTCGTCCTCACGGCAAAAGAACTCACGCAAAACGAGAAACAACGTCTTGAAGGTCATATTCAGTCATTGATACAAAAAGGCGATTTTCTCAGCGATGACCTGATAGACGAAGTCAGGACCTTTTTGCGGTAACAATATGAACTCTTCGGGGAAAAATAATGGCCTCCAAGCCGCCATAATATCGGCTATCTTTTTAGGGCTAGCCCCCATCTTTGGAAAGCAAGCCATCTTGGGCGGGTTCTCTCCCATGGCTGTCGTTGCATTTCGAACCGGCATCGCGATGATGTTGGTGTTCGTTTTAATGGTGCTATTCCGGCGGTCCTTTTTCTATATCTACCCTATTGGTTTGCTAGGATGTTTTATGGCCGGCCTTGTCAATGGTCTGGGATCGATACTTTATTATGCGGCGTTAAGTCGCTTGGATGCGAGTATTGGGCAATTGCTATATTCCTTTTACCCTTTGTTCGTAGCATTTTGGCTTTTAACAGATCGCCAGCCGATTGGAAAACTCACCCTTCTCAGATTGATCGTTTCTCTTCCCGGTGTTTACTTGTTGCTCAGTACAAGCGGTCATTCGATCGATTTGATTGGCGCTGGCATGATGTTGGGAGCAGCAGCGCTTTATGCACTCCATCTGATCATCAACCAACGTGTGTTGTACGAAGTGCCCTCGCCTACTGTAACTTTTTACACACTGTTATCAATGAGCGTGATCGTGTCAATTGCCTACCTGGTATTCGATCGTACCTTACCACAAGCTGGAACATCGTGGTGGCCTGTGCTTGCTTTGGCGGTCGTTACCTTTATTTCGAGGTTAACACTTTTTTATGGAGTGAAATATCTCGGAGGGATACAAACGGCCATACTTGGCCTCGGCGAGTTGCTGGTTACCATGGCTACTGCTCAATGGTGGCTCGGTGAACGACTTTCTCCGCTACAATGGCTTGGTACCGCCCTGCTTTTGGTCAGTCTTTTCTTGGTGAGCTTTGATAAACCGCCTACTGAAAAACGCCGAAAGACAGGTTGGCTAGCCTGGCTCAACCCGCCACAAATCTCACCGACTGATATACCTATGCAATCCCAAGGTTAACTGGGTTCTTCTTGCAATTCAAACAGATAGCCAACGCCTCGTACGTTATGAATCCATTGTTGTCCCCCTTGAATCTGTGCAAGTTTCTGTTTCAAACGACATACTACTGGGCGTAAGATCTTAGCGGCTTCGTTTGTCTCCAGGTGATACCCTTGCGCCACCTCCATAAGATCAGAATGGGAAACCACTCGGTTCTGATTCTCTACCAGACATTCCAATATTTTTGTTTCTGTCCGTGTAAGATTGACGAGATGGGCGTTATCGTTGATAGTACCCTTCTCAAAATCGATCCTGGTAAGTTTTGTAGGCTGAATAACCATCAACTTGGGTACATAAGCCAACTGCTCTTGTGTTGAAGTAGTCGTTGCTTTAGGTTTCTGTGACAATACCCGTTGAACACTTTTAAGAATGTTGCCAGGGGATGACGGTTTTAACAAATAGTCATTCACTTTGTAACGTAAAGCTTGGATTGCAGAGTCCATAGTGCCGTAAGCAGTTAAGATTATTACGCGTAGGTCTGGGTAGACAGTCAATAATTTTTCAAGCAGTTCCATCCCTTTCATCCCGGGCATTTCCAAGTCGAGAATCAGTAGATCATAGGGACATTTTGTAAATTCTTCAAGCGCTTTTGCTCCACTGTCAACCGCGATGGTTTCGTAACCCCCCAAATCGAGAACTTTAATCAATAACAGCCGAGCCACCTGGTCATCATCGACCACCATGATTCTCGCAGTTCTAGAGAGAGTCTTTACCTCGCCAAGAATTCCATTTTTTCGATAACGAGCCATTTTACCTGCCTGTTTTTACGCAAAACATCTTCTAGAAAAATTATATACACGAAAACAACAAACATACTTTTCAAACTGTTTACAATATTAGTAAATTTGAATCTAATTAAAAAGGGGAGTTTTCAATATCCTTGAGACCTCCATTGGGTCCTAAAGGATCATTTGAAGATCCGAAAGCAAAAAACAATTTCCATAACAATGTCTTTATAAGAAATAATGGTCAGTACACCATTACTGACCATTAACAACTAATCGGTTAAATAAAACAAGTCAACACTGTAAAAATCAAATAGTCAAGGGGTGGGCGAAGGGGGTCGAACCCTCAACATCGTGATCCACAGTCACGCACTCTGCCATTGAGCTACGCCCACCATGTACGCGGTGGATTTTATCACACCCACCGCCCTGATGCAAGAAGCATGTATTTGACCTAGAGCATTCTTTTGATAGCGTCCGCAAGCCCGGAACGATCCACCGCCTCTTGCGTCCGGTTCCGCAAATCCTTGATTGTGGCTTTGCCTGTCGCATCTTCATCGGGTCCAACGATGACGACAAAACGGATTCCCAAGCGGTCCGCATATTTCAATTGCTTCTGCAGCTTGGCTGATTCTGGATACAAGATCGCCTGTAACCCATAATCTCGCAGTTGTGTTGCTAAAGCGAACATCTTTTCAGTAAAAGTTTCATCAAAAGAGGTAACAAGGACCGACGCCGGAGCGCCCTCGAGTTTCGGCAAACAGCCATATTTCTCCAAAATAAGCCGGATCATGACGTCCCCCATCGCAAAGCCCACGCCGGGCAAAGCTTCGCCGCCGACCTCACCGACCAAATTATCGTAATGTCCTCCTCCAAGGATTGCCCGCCCTTCCTTATCCAAATCTCTGGCTTCGAAAACCACCCCGGTGTAGTAATCCAAGCCGCGGATCACTTGAGAATCGTAAGTGACATAATCGCTTAAGCCGACCGCCGCGACGATTTCGAAAACTCTTTTCAGACTATCTGATTTCTTCCACAGGTCTTTATCTTGTAGCAGCCCCTTCAAGCTATCCAGTTGAGCACTGCTCAATCCGCCTTCCAAGGCAAAAGCATCCCACTCCACGGCGGCCATCTTCTCACGTCGGTCGAGTAGATGGAAGACAAAGGTCTTTTGGTCTGGACCAATGCCCAATCGAGAAAACTCCGCCTCCAGTAATTGCCGCTCGTTCACCCGGATCCCCACCTGGCTCGAAGATAAGCCCACCGATTTGAAAAATTTGGCGCATAGCACGATCAACTCGGCATCTGCCTCCGCCGAATTAGCACCAATGATATCTGCATTCCATTGGAAAAATTCCCTGGTTCGTCCCTTTTGTGGACGCTCATAACGCCAAAACGGACCAAACGACCACCACCGCAGAGGGAACACCAATTCGCCTTGTCGTTGTGCCACCATCCGGGCGAGAGATGGTGTTAATTCTGGCCTTAGGGTGACCATTTCACCCCCGCGGTCTTGGAACATGAAATTCTCTTTGACCAGCTCTTCCCCTGATTTTGCCGCGTACAGCTCTACTTTCTCAATAAACGGTCCATCATACTCCTGATAACCAAACGATTCAGACACATTGCGGATGGCTCTATAAAGCCAACTTCGAAAAGCCATGTCAATTGGATAAAAGTCCCGTGTCCCTTTTACTGCCGGAATGATTGCTTTTGCCATAGATACCTGCCTGATAAAAATATTTACTTGAATTTTAACATAGAATGGTGTTATACCTTGTGAAAGGCTGCCTTTTTAGCATATCTAAGGTAAAATATACTATATTATTTATAGACAAGAACCGTCAAAGGCATTTATGAAAGTTGCAGACCTGATAAAAATTACTAGTGGAAAATTGTTAACTCCCGGCGTTGATCTTTCCCGTGAAATCAAAGGGGGATGTGGTGCTGATTTGATGAGCGACGTATTGGCATCGATACAGCCTGAGGCAGTCTTGCTGACTGGCTTATGCAATCCACAAGTGGTGCGGACAGCCCAAATGGCCGACGTCGCGGCAATCATCTTTGTGCGAGCAAAAAATCCACCGCAAGAGACCATCGATCTGGCAATACAAGAACAGATTCCACTCATTTCGTCCCCACACGGCATGTTCGAGCTATGTGGCAGGCTTCACGAAAATGGAATGCCAAGTCTTGAAATGCCAGTGGACAACGGCCCTTGCGACTGTGATTGAATCCACTAATTCCTGAAGGGTCCCCATGACTGATCAACTTCCTTTAAAAGGCCGACTGATCACCGATCAAGCTGCGGAAGACATAACGCGTGCCGAAGAGCTTGCTTATGAGCTTAAAGTTAGCGAAGTGATGACCACCAACCCCCTCACGGTCACCGAAGATTTGCACATGGACGAGGTGCTTGATATGTTCCGCGCCCAGCGCATTTCCGGGGCTCCCGTTTTGCAAAATGGCAAGCTGGTGGGCGTCATCAGTCTGGAAGATTTGATCAACTGTCTGCGAAAATCGGATTCGCGTTCTTTTGTGGCCAAATATATGACGGCAAAATTGATCACGATCAGGCCGACCGACCCGGTTATCGAAGCACTCAAGCTATTTGTCAACGCCAGCGTTGGGCGCCTTCTGGTGGTCAATGAAGAAGGCCAATTGGTGGGCATCATCACCAAGGGGGATATAACCAGCGGGCTCCTAAAAGCACTACAAAAAGATTACCAGGTCGAAGAAATTCGCCGGTATCGTGCCAGCCACCTGTTCGAGGACATCGAATCGGATCGAACCAGTCTCATCCTGCGCTACAGAATTAAACCAAAGGATTTTACCAACGGCGGGGCAGCTTCCAGCCAGATCAAGCGCGCCCTCTTGCGCCTGGGAGCCAATCCGCAAATTGCACGCCGCTGCGGTATCGCGGTGTATGAAGCCGAGATGAACCTGATCATCCACACCAATAATGGTGGAACCATCAGGACAGAGATCGAATCGCATCAAATTTCAATCGAAGCAGTCGACGAGGGGCCGGGCATCGCCAACGTCGAACTGGCCATGAAACCCGGTT
>JBEKEX010000156.1:0-6262 GCA_050013615.1 Anaerolineaceae bacterium | reverse complement strand
AGCTTCACCAGCGGCTGAGCTCCCAAGGCCGGTTGCATCCCCCTGCCGGCAGTGATTATTTCATCTTCCCGCGGGCTTGTTTCACCGACGTTCCCCGCTTTGCCGTGGGCCGCGCAGGATGGGACAACTGGATGATCTTCAAGGCACGCTGGGAGCACTGGCCGGTCATTGATGCTACACACGATATTCAGATTATCCACCAGGATCACGATTACAGCCATTTGCCGGGCGGCCAGCCACATTATCGCCTGCCGGAAACATTCGAGAATATTCGCCTGGCTGGTGGAAAACGGGCGATCTTCCACTTGGAGGATTGCGACTGGTTGTTGGTGGATGGCAAGCTGTCACGCCCACCGTTCGGCTGGGCTCGCTTAAGGCGCAATCTCGAAGTTTTTCCGCTGGTGGGATTGCATTCCTTTGCGTTGGCGCAATGTTCCTATGCGTTGTTTCTTCCTCAAAAAGCCTACGTTGAGCTGCGACGTTGGCTAAAGACTTTAGGTAATAAACGGTGATTTGCGTTCGAATGGAGTGATTTATGACTATGCTGAAATCCGCTCTCAATAAATTATCTAAATACGAAACGCTTTTCTCATCGGCGCTAATCGTCATCATTGGGTGCATTACCTATCTGCCCTATATCAATCAGTTAGGCCTTTACTTCAATGACTGGCGGGCACTGGATTCGCTGATCAGCGGGGTGAGTCTGGTCGAGATCTTCAGTTCCGACCGGCCTCTGCTTGGACTGCATTTGCAGATCATGCAGGGCATTTTGGGCAATTCACAACTCATTTGGCATCTCTATACCCTCGGTTTGCGGATTGTGGGCGCACTGCTGCTGTTTTGGGTGTTCCGCATGCTGTGGAAGGATAAGAAATTGTTCACCACAGCCATGGCGGCGCTTTTCCTGATCTACCCCGGTTTTTTGCGCCAGCCGATGGCAATCACGTATCATACCCATTTGACCGTACTTCTGCTTTCCATTCTATCCATCGGGTTGACCATTGCGGCTTTCAAGGCCAAAAATACGACATGGAAGATCGTGCTTACGGCGCTTTCTGTGCTCACTGGGATTACATATCTGGCGTTGATCGAATATTTTGTGGGCATGGAGGCAGTCCGCCTGGCGATCATTGTCTTCTTATATTTCAAGGAGAAGCAACAGTCGCTCAACTTCAAGACGCTAGGTGTGATCTTTCTACGCTGGCTCCCTTACTTCGTTATGACTCTGATCTTTTTGATCTATCGGCTGTTCTTCTTTAGCGGTAGCCGCGCTGCAACGGATGTGGGGGGTGTTTTATCGATGTACCTGCACCAGCCGGCACACATGCTTCTTCAACTGGCGCTGGGGATGGGAAAAGGTTTCTTCGACACGGCGCTATCGGCATGGTTTGTGCCCCTGTACCAGGCCTTGAATTTGACCGGGTATCACGATTGGGTGATCTCGATTATTCTGGCTATCGTTGCCGCTGGTATTTTCTTGCTCTTCACTTATTTCGTTAAAAATGCTCATGCAACTGGTTTGGATGGCGAGCCGGCGGATCGTTCCGGCATCGAGATGATGGTTCTGGGAGTCGTCATTCTTTTCGTCTGTTTGTTGCCGATCCTGGTTTCGAATCGCCAGGTCAGCTTCGATGACCTGATGGATCGCTATACTATGCCGGCGGCCATCGGTGCAGTCCTGTTGATCGGCGGTGCCTTATTACAATGGGTCAATCGTTATCAAGTTTCTGCGGCCGTTTTCACGCTTCTGATCGTTATCGCTGTTGTTACCCAAGTCAACAACACGATCTATTACCGCGACGATTGGGCGGTGCAACGGAATTATTGGTGGCAGGTAACCTGGCGCGCACCGCAGTTCCAGCAAGGAACGGTCTTGATGTTCGATCTGCCGTCCATTTACTACTTTGCGGAAGATGAAGAGATCTATGCTCCTGCAAATTACATTTACTACCCGCAGCCCAATAATTTCCACATTTATTCGGAGGTGATCAACCCGGCCACGGTCATCGAACTGGCAACTCACGTGGTTTCGCAACGTGATTTCAGGGGCATCTCGTTCCCAAGGGATTTTTCGCATGCGGTCATCGCCTCCATGGACGTGGAAGGGGGCTGTGTGCATGTTTACGACTCGAAGCAGATTGAGATTTCCAACCTGAATACTCCCACCAACAACCTGGCGGCGGATTATTCGAACATCGACCAGATCGTCACAACCGGCAATGCCCCCACGCCTCCCGCGGATGTTTTCGGATCGGAGCCGGCCCACACCTGGTGTTACTATTACCAGAAAGCCAGCCTGGCGCGGCAGCAACATGACTGGGCCGAAGTAGCTCGCCTAGGCGATGAAGCAATTGCCAAAAACCTCAATGCCTACGATCCGTTGGAATGGGTGCCGTTCATGGAAGGCTATATCAACGTGGGTCGTGAAGCCGATGCGCTGCAGATCCTAACGCGCATCCCGTATGGGTATGACCGTATTTCGATGTGCACCAGCCTAAAGAATGGCGGTGGTGCTTATTCGACCGGTGCCAGTTTGCAGCGGTTGGAAACGATGTTTTGCGAGAATAGATAGCGAGATAATAGAATGCGTATTGGTCAAAATCCGGCAAAATATTTGAACGAAGTCGCCAAGCCGCAGCGCATCACCGTGGCAGTATTGAATTACATCCCCTTCCAGAGCGGTTTCTACGCCGAGATGAAAGACGTGCTGACCGCCTGTCTGGATCACATCCACGCCAACACCGACCTGCCTTATGACCTGATGGTGTTCGACAACGGAAGCTGCGAGGAAATCCAGCAATATCTGTTGCAATTGCATCGCCAGGGGATCATCCAATACCTGCTCCTTTCGGACAAGAATCTTGGCAAGGGCGGCGCGTGGAACATGGTGCTGGCTGCCGCGCCGGGTGAGATCATCGCCTATGCGGATAATGATGTGCAGTTCTATCCCGGTTGGTTGTCGCGTTCCGTTCAAATTCTGGAGACTTTCCCCAAGGTGGGCATGGTCACGGCGCGTCCGTTCAGGACAAAAGAAGAATTCTACACATCCACCTTGAAGTGGGCGCAAGAAACGCCGGATGTCAAGCTGGAATCCGGCAAGTTCCTGCCCTGGGAGGTATTCCTGGAATTCAACCTGAGCCTGGGTGCGACCGAAGAAGAGATCAAGCAGTCCTATGAAGAGACGCGGGACGTGCGTCTCACGTATCATGGCGTCAGTGCCTTTGCCGGCTCCTCCCATTGGCAGTTTGTGGGCTACAAATCGGTCCTGGCGCAGTTCCTGCCCTTCGAGATGGACAAGCCCATGGGCCAGGTGCGGAAATTGGATCAGATGATGAACGATGCCGGTTACCTGCGCTTGATGGTGAGTGACCCACTGGCGATGAACATGAGTAATACCTTGCCGGTGGAGTTACGGAAATCTGTGGGGCAAGTTACTTTGGCACGTCCCACGGGCGTCCGGCAGCGCTTTTTGGAGTCGGCGCCGGTCAAACGCTTGCTGCTGGGGCTGTATGATAGAATCTTTCGTTGGTATTATGGTAAGTGATCATCGAAGACGGAACTTGCCGGCCGGGGGGTCGGGAAGAATGGAGATTAGTGATTGAAAACGGTTTTCATCGCCATTGACCATGGCATCGGACTGGCTTATTTTCTCAACACCGACTTGATCGACTTATTGCTCAAGAACGAGGTGCGTGTGGTGTTATTGGTGCAGGATGAGTTGATCCAACCACTGCGACAGCAGTTTGCCAGCCAGCCCAACTTGGTGGTCGAATCGCTGCGTCTGAAAGCAGCCGGCCATTATCAGGAGACATATCACGGCGGCCTGCAGGCCATGATGGATTACGTCCGCCGCACCAGTGCCAATCACACCATCCCTTTGACCTACGTGGATACCCATCGCCAGCGCAAGGAATACGAGGCGGAGAATTTCAAACGCAAGCTGTCATTGGTCTCCATGCGCCCGTTGATCTGGCTGCTGAGGCATTCAAAGGCAGCCCGACAGCTGTACCGCCAGGCATTGCAATCCTGGTTCACGCCGCACCTTTATGATGATCTGCTGGACCAATATCATCCTGACCTGATCGTTTCTGATACGGCAGGCTGGCGGCTGGACCAATATTTATTACGCGAGGCCAAGCGGCGCGATATCCGCACGGCTACGGTCATCATCGGCTGGGACAATCCGTCCAGCCAGGGGTTGCCGGGCGCATTTGTGGACGACGTCATCGTCTGGTCAGATATCCACAAATGGGAAATGACCGCCGGCGTGGATTGGCCGCCGGAGCACGTGTTCGTCGGCGGCATGCCGTTGTATGATGGTTACATCAGCGGCCAATGGCAGATGACGTATGACGAGTATTTCAAGCTTCATCACCTCGACCCAAATAAGCGGCTGATCTCATTTGCTGCCACCGCATTGTCTATTTCGCCGAATCTGCATATTATTGAGTTGTTGGCAGAGGTCATCGCCAACCAAGCACTGGCGCAGCCTTCCCAGTTGCTCATCCGCTTGCATCCCAACCACTTCAAGAACCAGGAGAATTATCGCCAGGAGCGTGAAGCAATCTTGAAACTGGTGGAGGGTGCCAAGGATGTTCACCTGGTGGAACCGATGGCGGTTCCCGGTGGGCTGGAACGCTATTCCGGCGAAGATTACGTCGAGAAAGCCTCTATGCTGGCGCATTCGGACGTGCTGGTGACGGTCTACTCCACCATGGTGGTGGAATCGGCGTTGCACGATACGCCCTTCATCTCGGTCTGCATCGATTCCCCGACTGGCTGGGATCACAAGTTCTGGATCCCACTTTCCACGGTGCCGGGCTGGCCGACCGCCCGGCGGGTGGTGAAAGCGCACGCGGGAAAGACAGTGTTCGATCGCGCCGGGTTGATCGAGGCGATTAACGCCTATCTGAGTGACCCTGACATCGAAAAGACTGAACGTCGAGCCTTCGTCGAGCAGGAATTGACCTATCTGAACGGCGAATCGACGCCGGTGACGGCGGACATTTTGCTCTCTCTGTTGGGAAAAGGGAGGCAGACATGAAGTTTTCTTCCTTCAAGATTGGTAATCTCGTTGTGGGTGAGGGTGCACCAGTGATGATCGTGGGTGAGGTGGCGCAGGCGCACGATGGCAGCCTGGGCACCGCCCATGCATTCATCGATGCCATCGCCGACAGCGGCGCACAGGGTGTCAAGTTCCAGACCCACATTGCGGCCGCGGAAAGCTCACCCCAGGAGCCTTTCCGAGTCAAGTTCAGCCGTCAGGACGCCACCCGCTACGATTATTGGAAGCGCATGGAGTTCACGCTCGAAGGTTGGGCGGGGTTGGCCGAACACGCCCGTGAGCGCGGCCTGGTCTTCCTGAGCTCGCCCTTTTCGGTCGAAGCAGTCGACTTGCTGGAAAAGATCGGCATGCCGGCCTGGAAGATCGCCAGCGGTGAAACGGGCAATCCCCTTTTGTTGGAACGGATTTATCGCACAGGGAAACCGGTCATCCTTTCCACCGGCATGAGTGGGTGGGAGGAGATCGACCGGCTGGTTGCCGATATTCAATCCCAGGGCCTGCCACTGCTGGTCATGCAGTGTTCCTCGCGTTATCCGGCGCCGCCGGAGACCACCGGCTTGAATTTGCTGGCAGAAATGCGCCGGCGATATGAGACGCCAGTGGGACTTTCGGACCATTCCGGCAAACCCTATGCTAGCCTGGCAGCGGTTACGTTGGGCGCCAGCATGATCGAGGTGCACGTTGCCCTGAGCCGGCAAATGTTTGGCCCGGATGTGCCCGCCTCGCTGACACCGGACGAATTACGCCAGTTGGTGCAGGGAACGCAGTTTATTCAGACCGCATTGTCGCACCCGGTGGACAAGGATGCGAATGCTGCCGAGATGAAAGATATGCGCTCGATATTCAGCGAGAGCCTGGTGGTAAAGATCGACCTGAAAACCGGGCATGCGCTGACCAGGGCGGACTTGACCGCCCGCAAACCCGGCACCGGCATTGCCGCCAGCCGGCTGCAGGAAGTGATCGGAAAGCAATTGAAACGGGATATCGCCGCGGGGACATTCTTGGCGGAAGAAGACTTGAAATGAGGTTAAGCATCCTATGACCCGACGGAAAATTTGTGTGGTGATCACGGCACGCCCCAGCTATTCACGCGTGCGATCGGCGCTCAAAGCCATTCAGGCGCACCCTGAGCTGGAATTGCAAATCGTGGCAGCCGCATCGGCGTTGCTGGATCGCTATGGCCGTGTGGTGCGTTAC
>JBEKEX010000155.1:0-6370 GCA_050013615.1 Anaerolineaceae bacterium | reverse complement strand
CCATAGGGGAGTTGGACGACGTGATCTTCTCGCGGCCGATAGACCCGGAGACCACCTATGACGAATTGGTCATCACGCCCAGAAAGAAATGACGAAGTACGTGCCCGGTATTCCTTTTCGGTATACCGGGCACGGCACTATTAAAGTTCCGAAGCGGCTTCCGAATCGATTAACCACAACAACCGGCCGCTGGCAGGCTGGATGAGTTGGGCGGGCAGCACCTGTGGCTGGCGTGCTTCCTTCAAAACACGCCGCAGGACGTTGGCTTTGCCTTTGCCATTCACCAGGAAAACAACTTCGCGGGCCGTGTTGATGATCGGCGGGGCAAGGGTGATACGCCAGGCGTTCATCGTTTCGACATAATTTTCTACCACCCAGCGACCGTTTTCGTGCAGGGCGGCGCTGCCGGGAAACAGCGATGCGGTGTGCCCATCGTCCCCAAGCCCCAGCAGGATCAAATCGAACACCGCCATCTTGGGGTCGAAGAAATCGCGTAGCGTTTGCTCGTAGAGCCCGGCAGCCTGCCGGGGGTTCAGTTCACTGGGAATACGGTGGATATTGGCTTTGGGCAAGGGCACCTGCTCCAAAAAGGCGAGGCGGGCCATGCGGTAGTTACTGTCGGGATGCTCCGGCGGCACGCAGCGCTCGTCCCCCCAGAAGATGTGCACGCGTCCCCAATCGAGGTGGCCGACGAATTCATCGCTTGCCAGCAAACGATACAATTCGGCCGGCGTAGTCCCCCCCGAAAGTGCCAGGGCAAAGCGGCCGCGGCGCTTGATCGCAGCTTTGCTGGCTGCAACCACGCGTTCGGCAGCGGCGTAGGCCAGGTCCTTGATGTCGGGGTAAATGCAAATTTCAGCCATGTTTGACCTCGTGTTCACCGCATCCTGGAAGCCAGCTCCAACCATGCCGTGCCAATAGTTCGTCTGCTTCTGCCGGTCCCCAGGATCCCGGCTCGTAGGTTATCAACGAGGGAGCAGTGGGGCTTTGCCATTGTGCCAGAATGGGATCGATCAAACCCCAGGCCAGCTCGATCTCATCAGCACGCGAGAACAAAGCGGCGTCTCCATTGATGGCATCCAGCAGCAAGCGTTCGTAGGCTTCCGGCAGCGCACCGCTGCCCGGATCATCCAAGTAGTTATATTCCAATGTCTCCGTGCGAGTGTGCATGCCGGCACCCGGCTGTTTGGTCTCGAAGCGCAGGTGAATGCCTTCGTTGGGTTGGATGCAGAGCGACAACGCGTTGGGAGCGATATGTTCACCAGCTTGCAGGGGGAACATCAGATGCGGCACACTCTTGAACACAATGGTTATCTCGGTGGATTTACTGGCCATTTGCTTGCCGGAGCGCAGGAAGAAGGGCACATCGCGCCAGCGCCAGTTGTCTACGAAGAGTTGTAAAGCAGCGTACGTGGCAACTTGAGAGTCAGCCTTGACACCAGATTCCCCACAATAGCCGCGATATTGCGCACGGACACTCTCAGTGCTCACGCGGGCGGCGCGCAGCACCTTGACTTTTTCGTCGCGCAAGGCATCCGCCTCGAACAGGGCGGGCGGCTCGAGGGCGGTAAGCGTCAACAATTGCAGCATGTGGTTTTGGAACATATCGCGCAGCACGCCGGCCTGCTCGTAATAGCCGGTGCGATGTCCGACGCCGATATCCTCTGCCATGGTGATCTGCACGTGGCTGACGTAATTGCGGTTCCACAGCGGCTCGAAGATGGCGTTGGCAAAACGGAAAGCCAGCAGGTTTTGCACGGTCTCTTTGCCCAAGTAATGGTCGATGCGATAGACCTGGCTCTCGTCGAAGACTGAATGTACCTGTTCGTTGAGCTGGCAGGCGCTTTGCTGGTCGTGGCCGAACGGCTTCTCGATGATGATGCGCCGCCAACCATTGGCACTGCGGTTCAATCCGACTTTACCCAGCTGACCGACAATCACGGGATAGAGTTCGGGCGGCGTCGCCAGGTAGAACAGCACATTTTGAGTGCCTGATTGCAACTGTGCAGCCAAGTGTTGGTAAGTGGCCGGATCATCGTAGTTCCCTTCCAGATAGGAATAGGACTTGGAAAGTTGCGGCCATAATTCACAGACGCGGGGCTTCAGGCGCGCATACGCTTCCACGCCCTGGTAAAGGTGATTGATAAACTCCACGTTGGTCATCGGCGTGCGCGCCACGCCGATCATGTGTGTATCGGGGGGGAGCAAATTTTCACATGACAAACTGTGCAGCGCCGGCACTAACTTACGCTGGGTCAGGTCGCCGGATGCGCCGAAGATGACGATGTTGACAGGAGTTTGAGAAGAAGCCTGGTTCATTTATATCCTTGTCTGCTAGAATGACCGCCGATACTGGAAAGTCTGCTGCCAATCTATCTCTAGTATAATGGTTTTTAGGGCTTTAAACGGTGAGATGTCGAAAGATATTGCCGGATAAGGAGAAGGCGTTATGGATATCGCGATGATCGGACTGGGAAAAATGGGCGCCAACATGGCTCGGCGGTTGATGAAAGGTGGGCACCACTTGGTGGTGTTTGATTTGAATCCGGCCGCGGTACATGCTTTGGAAGTGGAAGGCGCCACGGGAGTACACTCGTGGCAGGAAGTAGCTGCGAGCTTGACCGCACCGCGGGTAGCCTGGATGATGGTACCAGCGGGCCAGGCTACTACGGATACCATCACCGCCCTCATGGACGTGTTTTCGGCCGGCGACGTGATCATCGACGGCGGCAACAGCAATTATAAGGATGATGCTCAACATGCCGAACTTTTGAGCCGGAAGGGTATCCATTTTGTGGATGTGGGCACCAGCGGGGGCATTTGGGGGCTGGAGAATGGTTATAGCCTGATGGTCGGCGGTGAAGAGGAAGCGGTCGAGCGGCTGCGACCCGTGTTCGAAACCTTGGCTCCCGCAAAGGATAAAGGGTGGGGGAGGGTGGGTCCGGCGGGTGCGGGACATTTCGTCAAGATGGTGCATAACGGTATTGAATATGGCATGATGCAGGCGTACGCCGAAGGGTTCGAGATATTGAAGGCCAAAAAAGAGTTTGGCTTGGATCTGGAGCAGGTGGCACATATTTGGCAGCATGGCAGCGTGGTACGTTCCTGGCTGCTGGATTTGACCGCCGACGTGCTGGTCGATGATCAGGATTTGAAGGATGTCGAAAGTTGGGTGCCCGATAGCGGCGAAGGGCGTTGGACGGTAGCCGAGGCCATCGACTTGGATGTGCCTGCGCCGGTGATCACGCTTTCGCTGATGATGCGCCTGGTCAGTCGCCAGGATGACAGCTACGCGGCCAAGCTGTTGGCAGCCATGCGCAACAAGTTCGGCGGGCATGAAGTCAAACACAAGGAGTAACTCAAACAACATGGATCTGAAGACAGAGTTCACTGGATCCGTTCAGGAGCTTGTCCGGCAACGGTTTTCCTGCCGAGAATATGATAAGGCTCCGCTGGCCGAAGAAGTGTGCCGCGAGCTGGAGAATTATCTGACTTCCGTGCCCGCGGGGCCTTTCAACCACGCCTCGCGTTTCATTCTGGCAGCCGCCACGCCGGTGGATCGTGCTTCCCTGCGCGGGCTGGGCACTTACGGCTTTATTCATAATCCGCCGGCATTCATTATCGGTGCGTGTTCCGATGGTCCACTGAGCCTCGAGGATTACGGCTACCAACTGGAACGCATCATCTTGTACGCTACCAGTCTACACTTGGGCACTTGCTGGCTGGGCGGCACGTTCAGCCGTTCCGGCTTTGCCCGCAGGATTGACGCCACGGAAAACGAGATCCTTCCTGCGGTCATATCGGTAGGGTATATTGCCGACCATGTGTCTGTCGATTGGCAAACCATTCAATCGGTCAGCACGCTGCGCCGGCGGTTGAGTTGGGACGCACTCTTTTTTGAGGGAAATTTTTCTCATCCACTATCGGAGATGGATGCGGGTGTTTATGCCCTGCCTCTCGAAATGGTGCACCTCGCCCCTTCGGCATCGAACAAGCAGCCCTGGCGCGTCCTGAAACAAGGGGATTGCTGGCACTTTTTCCTGCAGCGAACGGCAGGCTATCGCCGGGCGCCTCTTTCAAGGTTGGTGGGGGTCGAAGATATCCAGCGATTGGATATGGGCATTGCCATGTGTCATTTTGAGCTGACTGCCCGCGAGGCGGGTCTCAACGGCGTTTGGCAGGTGCAGGCGCCTCCGGTCGAAAAGACAGGCAATCTCATGGAATATACTGCCACCTGGGTGAGTAAGCCGTAAGGCGGCTTGGGTTGTGCGCGGTTGTCGGTGCACTAGATGCGATGCTATAATGATGAAGAGTCAATTTTGTGTGATAAGCGTGGCGTTGGTTGTTTAGCCAGAAAGGAAAACAATATGGTGAAAGATCCGGTATGTGGAATGGATGTCGATCCAAAAGGTGCGCCGGCGAAATCCGAGTACCAGGGCGTGACCTATTATTTCTGCTCAGCGGGCTGCAAGAAGGAGTTCGACAGCGACCCCAAGAAATACGTTTCAAAGAGTGAGGCCGGGCACATGGGGCATTCCCACTAGGAAAATGCTAGTTTACAATCTATTTCCGCCCATAACCATCATGCGACTCTTAAATTTCGCATAGCCAGTAACTACCTACCAACAAATTCATTTTCTAAGCTTATCCTCTAAGCTGGAAGAACTTTCAGCCAACGGCGACTCTTCCAGAGTTTCTTCAATATGCTGCTGGAGGCTCTTGCTGCCGGGTTTACGTTTGCCAAGGCCCTTGAGTGATTCCAGTAGGTAAGCTGTCATAGCTTGCGTCAATTTTTTCAATGCTTCTGAAGAAAGTTTTTCGCCGCTCTCAAACCAGCGCGCCGCGGCATAACCCATCACGATGGTGGTCGATGCCGCGATCGCTGCCGATAGCAGCCAGCCGGGCACGCCGCCCAGTTTGCTCAACTCCTGAAAGAGGGTGCGACCGAGGAAACCCAGGCCAAAGGTGGCAACCAGTTCCTTGGCGCGCTGGGGGGTGATATTGTAATTATAGATGCGGGCGATGCCCAATACCATGACGGACTGGGTGATGACCAGCGGGATGAAATCGATCACGGGCAAGGGAGCCAGGGCAATGACCGCTGACGCCGACGCGGCACTGACGATCGAGCCCCAGGCAAGCTGCCAACGGTATTGCGGCAACGCTTGTCCAAGGGCGGCCACCATTTCGGGTTCAGTAGCTGCGACCGCCAGAAGGATCTTGGAAAGATTTTTACCATCTTTGGCTACCACAGGGATGACCTGGCTGGGCTTGAGGCCCAGGGTAGCGGCAGCGTGGGCAACCACACCCTCGACATCCTTGTGAGATATCAGATCGACTTTGTTCATGACCACTACGAAGGGCCTTTTCAATGCAGAAAGTTCATGGAACAAATCCAGTTCTGTCTTCTTGACTCCTTGTACGGCGTCGAAGACCAGTACCAGGAACTCAGCACCCTCGGCGGCTGAAAAAGCCAGGTGTTTTTCCCGCTCACCCACATCGCCCACCGCATCGGCGCCGGGCGTGTCGATCACGGTGAACAATCCGGCGTCAGCTTGTTGGTTGGCGCGCGTGGTGCCGGGCAGGGGACCCACGGCTGCCTGGTCCGGCTTGTTGAAAACCAACTGATTGTACAGAGTCGACTTGCCTACATTGGTCGGGCCAACGATGACCACACGATGCTTTCGGCCAAACGCCTGGCGCACCTGATTGGTCGATAGTTTGACCAGCATGCGCATTAAATTCGTATCGGAAGGGAACGCTGAAAGCAGGTTGAGGAATCGGTTTTGCTCATCCGCTCCCAGTGATTCCCAGATCGTGCGCACGCTGTCCTGCACGTCGGGCGGTAAGCGGTTTAGGAATTCATCGAAAAGTGACATAAGATAGTACCTTTTTATTATGGCTTATTATAGACGAGAAGATGAAGACCGGGATGTAGAAAATTTGAGGGGTGAAGTATCGAAGAAGATAGTACAATAAAGCGGTTATTTTATCGTGGAACTAAACCAATATAACGACCAACGGTGGTGAAGCATGGTTACTTTAGAGGCAATCGTTTTAGGTATCGTCCAGGGGCTGACCGAGTTCATCCCCATTTCCAGTTCGGCACATCTGATCATCATCCCGTGGCTCTTCGGCTGGAATGATCCGGCGCTGACCAGTCTTACCTTCGATGTCGCCTTGCACATGGGCACGCTGCTTGCGGTGCTGATCTTTTTTGCCAAAGATTGGTGGCGGTTGATCCGCGCCGGGGTGGCAAGCATCACGGAATGGAAAATTGGCCAGGATGTTGACCGGCGCGAGGCGTGGTTCCTGGTGATAGCCACCATCCCAGGGGCAATCTTTGGCGTGCTGGGCGAGAGCAAGATCG
>JBEKEX010000154.1:0-9906 GCA_050013615.1 Anaerolineaceae bacterium | reverse complement strand
GCTGGACGGCAATGTTATAAGCATATCCATCGGCCGCCTGCACCTAATGCAGATCGAACCGCGCCGGGAAAAACATGATGGGCTTGCCACGCGCCGCGATCAAGGTCTCATAGACGTTGGTCGCCACCCGGCTGGCCCTTGTCAACACGCCCAGGGTCGATGTTTCAAGCATGGCAAAATCGCGATAGCGGCCACGCACCCGCATCACCGGCAGCACGTCGAGCGGGTCACCGTCATACGTCACCGTGTTGCCATCATGGACCGCCCACACTTCCAGTTGATCGGCCGTGTTGACAAAGGCACCATCTTTTTGCCAGTAGCCGGTGCACTGGCGCAACATCTCCAATGCTTTATCCACGCCCACCACAACCGTTTTACCCGAGTGACGGGTGAACCACTGCATTTCGACCTCGATATCACCCGGGGTAATGTTGTCCAGTGAAACATCCGCCGGTAGATGATGGCAACAGCCCTCATACCGGTAACCTTGATCGGCCAGGATCGATAACATCGTAGCAATGTTGACAAAATATTTATCGGCATACCAGCCGCGGCGCATACGCTCGACGTCCAATTTGAAAGTGTCATTGGTAAGGCGTTTCTTGTCGAAAATACTCATAGCTATTTTCCTTGTTTGTTCATTCTGGATCGTAATTTTTTGATGGTTTATAAAAAATCTCGATAGGGCGGTTCATCCCATCGTTAGGATCACCGGCTATGCTACAATCATAT
Source organism: Anaerolineaceae bacterium (assembly GCA_050013615.1). Lineage (GTDB taxonomy): Bacteria > Chloroflexota > Anaerolineae > Anaerolineales > Anaerolineaceae > JBEKEX01. The sequence continues at coordinate 9,174 of JBEKEX010000154.1, read as the reverse complement.
CATGTTCAATCTGGACCTTCTGGCACGCGGGTTGATCATCGGCGGGGTAACTCTATTGCTCCTGGGTGTGATCGTGTGGCTGCTGAACAAGATCCCGGGCATCGAGCAATTCCCCGGCACCATCCGTATCGCCGGGTCAGGGTTCACTTGCATCATCCCGGTTCTGGCAGCAATTATTCTGAGCATTGTACTCACCATCGTGCTCAACGTGGTCATCCGGCTGATCAACAAATGACCGTGGTTACTAGACGATCTCGTACTCCCAGGTGATGGCTGCCTTTCCGCTGACCGTGGCGGCTACAGAGCAATATTTTTCTTCGGAAAGCCGGATGGCCTGTTCGGCGGCTGCTGCATCCAGCCCGGCTCCGCTCAAACTATAGATCAGGTGGATTTTATTGTAAGCCCAAGGTGGTTCAACATCTTGTTCGCCGGAAATACGGATGGTGACACTTTTCAGGTCGATACGCTTCTTCTGCAAGATGTCCACCACGTCTACCGCAGTACATGAAGCCAGCGCCACCAACAACAATTCGGAAGGTTTCATCCCAACATCATCCGCAGAGGTCGAGAGTACCACCGAGTGGTTGCCCGAATCGATTCCGACAAAGGTCTTGCTGCCAATCCATTTAACCGTAGCGTTTGCCATCTTACCTCCAAAATTGTCTTATTTTAATAGGACAAAGCTACGCTCTATTATCAATGTTTTTTACCAAAAAGCAAAGAGTGAGCTTATATACCCGTAAAATAATGGTCACCAACCGCTTGACAGAACGGATGTTCTTGTCTATAATATTGATAGAACAAATAATCGAAAGTGGCCGCAAAGGAGGCCGAAATGACCCGCGATAAAGAAATGGAAGAAAGACTTCAAAAGATCTTGGCGTTTCTGACCAAGTTTGCCGATAGTTCAGGATACTCCCCTTCCATCCGCGAAATTGGCGACGAGATCGACGTGAAGTCAACTTCGCTGGTTGACTTTTATTTGGACAAGCTCGAAGAGCGCGGCGACATTCTGCGCGAAAAGCACATCTCCCGCAGCATCCGCGTGCTCAAGCCCGCCCATCGCATCGGCCAGGCCGTCGAACAAGCGGTCGCGGCAATCAATGAAGTGTTCAGCATCCCCATCATGGGCCGCATCGTTGCCGGTTCTCCCATTCCTGTGCCCGAATCATCGCTCCGTTATTTCGACTCTGAAAGCAGCGTGAGCATTGCCCGGGGAATGCTTCCGCCTCGCGAAAAGGTGGACGACCTTTTTGCCCTGGAAGTGCAAGGTGATTCCATGATCGATGCCATGGTGAACGATGGTGACATCGTCATCATGAAGCGCACCGAAGTAGCTGAGAACGGCGACATGGTTGCCGTCTGGCTGCCCGATGCCAACGAGACCACTTTGAAATATTTTTATAAGGAAGGCGACCGCTATCGCCTACAGCCGGCCAATCCCACCATGAAGCCCATCTACATCGACAAAAAGCGGGAAGTGCAAATCAAAGGCAAGGTGGTAATGGTCATCCGTCAAGTTGCTTCCGTCGCCGCATAAAAAGATCGCTCGACAACCAACAGGACAGGGCGTAAAACCCTGTCCTGCTTTCTTGTAAATACAAAAACAATCTGCATGGGCGAATATTTCGCCGTGCAGACTGTTTTTGTAGTCAAAGATCCTTCCAGGGATGGAAGGGCTTTACTAAAGTTATTTCATTTCGACGACGCCGCCGGCAGCCTCGAGCTTGCTCTTGGCATCCGCAGCAGCAGCCTTGGCAACGCCTGTCAGCACCTTGGAACCGGCGGTCTCGGCCATGGACTTGGCTTCCACCAGGCCCAGGTTGGTCAACTGGCGGATGACCTTGATGACTTCGATCTTCTTGGGGCCGGGATCCTTGAGGACGACATCGAATTCAGTCTTTTCCTCGACAGGTTCGGCGGCAGCAGCACCACCCGCAGCAGGAGCAGCCACAGCGACTGCGGCAGCAGCAGAAACGCCCCATTTCTCTTCCAGGGCCTTTACCAGTTCAGCAGCTTCCAAAACGGAAAGCTTGCTCAGTTCTTCAACCAGGTTTTCGATACTAGCCATTTCAAAATCTCCTTCAAAAATAGTCGACGAGTAATAACTTATGGAGATGAGGTATCCCTCATCCACACATTACGCCGCTTGTGCAGCAGGCTGTTCGGAGTGAGCTTTGATAACATAAGCCACTCGGCGGCCAGGCTCTGACAGAGTGCGGACCAACTGGGTAGCAGGGGTCTGCAGCAAACCAAGCAAACGGGCCCGCATGACGGGCAGCGGAGGCAGGGTTGCCAATGCTTTTACTTGTTTGGCATCCAACACTTCAGTACCCAAGTAACCGCCCTTGACCGTAAAGATCTCGGTTTTGCTGGCAGCTTCATCCAATATCTTGGCAATTGCCGGCGGATCAGTGAACGCGTAGCCGAGCAGCGAAGTGCCTACGAAATAATTCGTCTCAGGCATTCCGGCATCTTTCAATGCCCGCACCGCCAACGTGTTCTTGACCACATGCAGTTCACCGCCAATCTCGCGCACCTTGACGCGCAAAGCGTCAATATCTTTCATCTTCATGCCATTATAGCCAACGACAAAGACTGCCTGGCTATTCTTGATCAAGTCCTGATATTGACTCTGCAGATTAGCTTTTTTCTCCTTTGAGAAAGCCAATGCGTTTTACCTCCTTTCGTAAGATATGAACAAAAAAGCCTTTGCCCGGTCCAATAACAGGCAAAGACTTTAAGCTCTCCACACGTACGGGAACACGTTGAGTGTTCAAGTCTTCACCTGAGCAGGAAATTGAGCCCTCAAAGGGCACCGGCTGTCTTTGGTGAGCATCCGGTTTTTACACCGGAACTATAATACCATTTTAATGGTGTTTACCGATCCTGACAAGGTCTCGATAACCTTGTCAGGACCTATTTACAATTTATGCGACTGCGTTCATGCTCTGAGCAGCATTGACATCGACCTTGACGCCAGGGCCCATTGTCGACGTGACGGTCAGATGCTTGATATAAGTGCCCTTCGCAGCAGCAGGGCGGGCTTTTTTAAGCGCTTCCATCAAAGCAGCCATGTTGTCGTACAGGTTTTCGACCGGGAACGATACCTTGCCGATCGAAACGTGGATGTTGCCGGCCTTATCCAGACGGAACTCCACACGGCCTGCTTTGGCCTGCTCGATGACCCGCGGCAGATCGTCCGCCTGGACGACCGTGCCTGCCTTGGGGTTAGGCATCAAACCGCGCGGGCCAAGCACACGACCCAGCTTGCCTGCCTTGCCCATCATGTCCGGCGTGGAAATAGCCACATCGAATTCGGTCCAGCCGCCGGCAATCTTATTGATCATTTCGTCGCTATCGGCGATCACATCAGCACCGGCCGCCTGGGCTTTGGCCGCCCCATCACCTTGGGCGAACACCAGCACACGCACCGTTTTGCCCAAGCCATGTGGCAACACCACTACATCGCGCACCATCTGATCCGCCTGGCGGGGATCCAGACCCATGCGTATGTGAATTTCCACCGTACCGTCGAATTTCGTATATGCCGTCTCTTTGACCAAGGTCAGCGCCTGGCGAGGTTCGTAATTCTCGTTGATGTCGACCTTCGCGATGGCGGCATTATATTTCTTACCATGTTTTGCCATAATATCTCCTCGTGGTATAGACGGGCTTTAATGCCCTCCCACAATTAATTAATCAGAGATCATGATGCCCATGTTGCGGGCAGTGCCTTCCACCTGGCGAATGGCGTCTTCGATCTCAATTGCATTGGTATCTTTCATCTTCTCTTCAGCGATCTGGCGAACCTGGGCATGAGTCACTTTGCCAACCTTTGTACGGTTGGGCTCGCCGGAACCTTTTTCGACGCCAGCAGCCTTCTTGAGCAGCACCGAAGTCGGGGGAGACTTGAGGACGAAGGTGAACGAACCGTCCGTGTAGACGCTGATCTCCGCCGGAATCACATCACCTGCGCGATTCTGCGTACGGGCATTGTATTCCTTGCAGAACGCCATGATGTTGATGCCATGTCCGGCCAATGCCGGGCCAATGGGTGGCGCCGGGTTAGCTTTACCGGCAACCACGTTCAGCTTAACAATTGCTTTAAGTTTCTTTGCCATTTTTTCTCCTTTGTGGTCTTAGCGGGTGATAGGGGAGCACCCTCCCACATTCAAGTCCTGCGAACAGGGCTGAATTTCTAAGCTTTTTCGACTTGTAAAAAGTCCAACTCCACCGGTGTTTCGCGGCCAAAGAAGTTGACCATCACGCGCACCTTGGAGCGTTCCATATCGATCTCGGCAACATTGCCGCGGAAATCATTGAATGGGCCATCAACGATACGCACCCGTTCTCCGACCTTGTATGTAACCTTGACGTGTGGCGCTTCGGCCTCCATGCGCCGAAGAATCTGCTGCACTTCTTCCGGGCGCAACGCCGTGGGCTGGGTGCCCATGCCGACGAAACCGGTCACGCCAGGAGTATTGCGTACCACGTACCAGGACTCTTCAGAGAGTAGCATATTGACCAGGACATAGCCGGGGAACACATGGCGTTCCACCGTACGGCGCTTGCCATCTTTGACTTCTATCTCTTCCTGGGTGGGGATCACAACATCGAAGATCTTGTCCTTCATCCCCATGGTCTCGATACGCTGCTCCAGGTTATGACGCACCTTATTCTCATAACCCGAGTAACAGTGGATCACGTACCAGGCACGTTCGTCTGCTGCCGGTTCCAGTGGAAGCTGAGGCAGCTCCGAGAACTCATCAGATAAGACAGGTTCCACGGGCTGCGGCGCGGCAGGACTCTCGGAAGGTTTCTTTTCTACATCTTCCGGGTCATACAAGACTTCGTCATCGCGATCGTAGTCGTCCTGCGCTGCCATTTTGACTCCTCGCTTCTCTAGTGACTAAGAACTGGTGCCTAAGATTACAGCCATTAATAAACTAAATAGACGGTCAAGTCCGCCTAATACAGCACCGACAACCATCATGACTGCCAGAACAGTCCAAGTCATACGTAAAGCTTCCTGCCGGCTGGGCCAGGTCACCTTATGCAACTCGCCGGTTGTCTCACGCCACCAGCGCTGCATGCGGTTTGGCTTTTTCTCTTTTTCGTTCCTTTCAGCCATGTTACTCTCCTTTCGAAGGTCTAAAACGCCGCCTCCCTCCAGGGCCCGACGGCGTTGCCTCGGCTTTCATTAGGCAGGCCAGGCAGGAATCGAACCCGCAACCTCCTGTTTTGGAGACAGGCACTCTGCCAAATTGAGCTACTGGCCTATTCAGGCATCGGGCGCAAGGTCTTGATGCCCACCTTGCACCCGTTTAACCAGCAAACCTTACTTGGTCTCCCGGTGAATAGTATGCTTGCGGCAGCGCGGGCAATATTTATTGATCTCCATACGCCCAGGATCGTTGCGCCGGTTCTTCTCGGTCGTATAATTTCGCTCTTTGCATTCACTGCATTGCAATGTGATGACTGGGCGAACATCTTTCTTCTTCGTTGCCATAAGTTATATTTACGCGGCTCAGGCATTCCACCTGGCCGACACTCCTTCTAGTCCAGAATCTTGGTAATATTGCCAGCGCCGACGGTCAACCCTAGTCCAGAATCTTGGTAATATTGCCAGCGCCGACGGTCAACCCGCCTTCGCGAATAGCAAATGTGGACCCCGTCTCCAACGCCACCGGCACGATCAACTCCACTTCCATGTTCACGTTATCACCCGGCATCACCATCTCCACGCCTTCCGGCAATTGGATCGTCCCTGTCACATCCATCGTGCGGATATAGAACTGCGGCCTGTACCCAGGGAAGAACGGCTTGTGCCGCCCACCCTCATCGCGGGTCAACACGTACACCTGCGCCATGAACTTCTTGTGCGGGGTAATACTTCCTGGCTTGGCCACCACCTGGCCGCGTTCCACGTCCGTGCGCTCGATACCGCGCAGCAGCAGCCCCAGGTTATCGCCTGCCATGCCGTAGTCCAGCGTCTTGTGGAACATTTCCACACCCGTCACCACGCTGTTGATGCTCTTCTCCCGCAGGCCAATGATCTCCACCGGGTCGCCCGTCTTCACTTCCCCACGGTCCACACGCCCCGTCACCACCGTCCCGCGTCCCTTGATCGAGAACACGTCCTCGATTGGCATCATGAACGGCTTATCGATCTCGCGCTTCGGCTCCGGGATGTATTCATCCACCACCCGCAGCAGCTCTTTGATGCAAGCGTATTCCGGTGCATTCGGGTCGGTCGAGGTGCTCTCCAGGGCCTTCAGGGCACTTCCGCGCACGATCGGCGTCGTGTCGCCCGGGAACTTGTAGTAGGTCAACATGTCCCGCAGCTCCATCTCCACCAGCTCCAACAGCTCCGGGTCATCCATCATATCCACTTTGTTCAAGAACACCACGATGCTTGGCACATTCACCTGCCGTGCCAGCAGCACGTGCTCTTTCGTCTGCGGCATAGGCCCATCCGGCGCGGCCACCACCAGGATGGCGCCATCTATCTGGGCTGCCCCGGTGATCATGTTCTTGATGTAGTCCCGATGCCCCGGCATGTCCACATGCGCATAGTGCCGTTTCTCGGTCTCATATTCCACATGCGCAATATTGATCGTGATCCCACGCGCTTTCTCTTCCGGCGCATTGTCGATCGAATCATACGGCCGGTATTCCGCATGCCCTAAAAACCCACAGTATTTCGTGATCGCCGCTGTCAGCGTCGTCTTCCCATGGTCGATGTGCCCCATCGTCCCCACGTTCAGATGCGGCTTATTCCTCTCATACTTTTGCTTCGCCATGATTCATGATCTCCTTCGATAATTTCTTTATTTATTCAATATTTTCTTTGCGACTGAATCAGGTACGGGGACATAGTGATCAAATTCCATTGAAAATACACCACGTCCTTGACTCACAGAGCGTAATTCAGTAGCATAACCCGACATTTCCGCTAGAGGAACCTGGGCTCTAATAGCTTGAGCTTTGCCCGTGCGCGCCTCGGTGCCCAAGATCGTCCCACGTCGTGAATTGAGTTGAGCCAACACATCGCCGAAGTATTCTTCAGGTATTAACACCTCGACTTTCATCATAGGTTCCAACAAAACAGGGGTGCCTCGCTGCATGCCCTCTTTGAAAGCAAAAACTGCCGCCATTTTGAAAGCCATATCACTCGAATCGACATCGTGCGAAGAACCGTCGACCAGCTCGACCCTGATATCTGTCACAGGATAACCCGCCATTACACCACTTTCAGCGGCTTCACGGACACCCTTTTCAACAGCCGGGATGAAATTTTGCGGAACAGTACCGCCACGTGTTTTATCTTCAAATACAATACCGTTGCCCCGTTCCAAAGGAAGCATATTGAACACCACATGGCCATACTGGCCATGTCCGCCCGATTGCTTGACATACTTATACGAATACTCGTTTACCGGGCGAGTGATGGTTTCACGATAAGAAACCCTCGGCCGTCCGACATTGGCCTGGACATGGAATTCGCGCAACATTCGATCCACCAGCACTTCCAAATGCAACTCGCCCATGCCGGACATGATCGTCTGACCGGTATTCTCATCGGTGTGGACGCGGAAGGTGGGATCTTCTTCAGAAAGTTTACGTAGCGCCTCGGCCATCTTATCCTGATCAGCAGTTGTTTTAGGCTCGATGGCTACCGAAACGACTGGTTCGGGGAAAGTAATGTTTTCCAATGCAATTGGATAATGCTGGTCACATAAGGTATCGCCCGTAAAGCTCTCTTTAAAGCCCAACACAGCGGCAATATCCCCCGCGTAGATCTCCTCAATCTCTTCCCTGCGATCGGCATACATGCGGATCAACCGACCAACGCGCTCGCGTTTGCGCTTGGTGGAATTGTAGATCATCGTCCCCTGCACCAACTTGCCTGAATAAACACGCAAGTAAGCCAGACGGCCGACATAGGGATCGGTGACGATTTTAAACACCAGGGCGCTTAAAGGAGCATCATCTTCCGCCGGCCGTTCAACTTCCTTATCCTTTTCAGGATCCATGCCTTTTACAGGGGGGACATCGGCTGGCGAAGGAAGATAATCGATCACGCCGTCCAGGACTAGCTGGACGCCCTTGTTCTTCAGCGAAGAACCGCAAAACACCGGTGCCGCAGCATTGGCAATCACAGCCTTGCGCAGTGCGGCTTTCAATTCATCCACGCTGATCTCTTCGCCTTCCAGGAACTTGACAGTCAGGTCATCGTCCATCTCAGCGATGCGTTCGACCAGATGAGCACGCATTTCTTCTGCCTGTGCCTGAAGTTCCTCCGGCACGTCGGTAAAGCGCATTTCCTTGCCGTACTCATCATCCCAATAGACAGCCTTCATCATGAGCAAATCCACGCCCAAAAAGACGGGCCCGGCAGTCTTCTCGACACTCAGGACCGGGCACCGAAGGCGCTTGACTTTTAACAAATTTGGACTACAGTGTACCTAGGAAAAGTAGCGGTTTCGCCGCATGATGGGTCCAGGGGGATGGCGGCGCTCCGAACTGCAGCCTGCAATTCGAAACGCTCCGATCTCTTCCCGACCTCCCTCCTGCACAAAATCGGCATGTTCATAGTGGCTATTGCTGCTGTAGGCGGCGTGATATTCCTTTGCATGCGGTCCCTCAGCTAGCGGGTGATGCAAGAACTACGGGTGATTGACGGGAAACTGCTCTTCGATGAGCCGCAAGGCTTCTGCGTGGTTGTGTATGCGCCCATCTAACTGCGCGTCTTCCACGGCTCGGAGGATCGATTTAAAGATCGGTCCAGGATCATATCCCTGCGCAATCAAATCCTCGCCGCGCAATAACGGCTCAGGCTTGATCTCTTCCTTGGGCGTCTCTTCCAACATCCTTCGCGCCATTTCGTAATTCGTCAAATCACGATGACTCGACAGGCAGTCGAGGCGATGCAGTTCCAGGTGCTCTTCAAATCCCTCCATGCGGAGAAAGCGCAGTTGCGTTGAGCGTTTCATCTGGGGAAAATCTTTGAACCGCAGGTGATGCCGCACCAATTCCACGACGCGCTCGGTTTCTCGGGTGGAGATTCGGAATCGGCCGCAGATTTCCTCGGCCATCTTTGCGCCCACTTCCATATGCCCATCGAAGCGAATACGTTCGCGGATGGCAAATGTGGGAGGCTTTCCCACG
>JBEKEX010000153.1:0-6533 GCA_050013615.1 Anaerolineaceae bacterium | reverse complement strand
CAATCACCCACTTCGAAAGAATCGATGCGTGCCAGGGTCGGCGGTTCATGCTGCAATTTATTGATAAAACGATCTACGTTCTCCGGCAGGCCTTGAATGAGAATTTCAACGCCGCTGGAGGTATTGCGCACCCAGCCAGTCAAATGGGATTGGATGGCATAAACGTACACCGTAGGGCGGAACCCCACGCCTTGCACGATGCCCCGCACCCAAATCTTCCTGGCAGTAATTCCAATAGCCATCAATGCTTTGCTTTTGCAATGTTATCTTTGATCCACTGCGACCAGGCAGGGATACCTTCGCCGGTGGTGCAAGAGACCGGGAATACTTCGACGCCGGGGTTGAGCAGGCGTACACCATCCGTGAAATATTTCATATCGAATTTCACGTAGGGCATCAGGTCGATCTTGTTGATGACCAGTGCGCTGATCCCACGATAGATGTTGGGGTATTTATACGGCTTATCATCTCCTTCAGGGATGCTGGCAATCAGCACGTTGGCGTGTGTGCCCAGCTTGAAAGCGGCCGGGCAGATCAGGTTGCCCACATTTTCGACGATGATGAGATCCAAGGTATCCAGTGATAGCTGAGAAAGCCCCTGGCTGAGCATGGTCGCGTCCAGGTGGCAATCACCGCCGGTGTTGATCTGCACGGCGGGCATGCCGACCGCGGTGACTTTATCCGCGTCGATCGTCACAGGGGCAGTATCGCCCTCGATGACGCCAATTCGCAGCGACGATTTCAAGGTCTGGATCGTTTGCAGGATCAGGCTGGTCTTTCCGGCTCCGGGAGAAGCCATCAAGTTGATGGCGAAATTCTTTGCAGTATCGAATTTTTGCCGATTCGCTTCGGCAATTCGGTCGTTGGCATTCAAAATGTTTTCGACGATGGGAACGCGAGTGATCATATTATGTTTGCCTCTCTATTTCTATGCTATCCAGGTTGAACTCTTCGCCGGCAATGATCTTTGCCCGGATGCTTCCACAGGCCGGGCAAGGGGTCAATTCTGGGTTAATTCCATATTCCGTATTACAGTCGAGGCACTGGATGATGGCAGGCTTGCGCTCGAAATGCAATAGGGCGCCTTCGCAGATCGTGTCTTTGCTGATGATGTCCCAATAAAACTGCACCGAGTCATCGACAATGGAAGAAAGCTGGCCGACAACCATAAAAAGGCCAGTCACTTTGGTTGCCTGATTCCTCTGTGCGTAATCGGTGGCTGTGTTCAGAAGGCTTTCTGTCACCGCAAGTTCGTGCATGGCTTCATTATATCCTAATCGGACAATATCAGTGGGATTAACTTCTTGTATTGGAGGAAAGCCACTCGAATATCATCGTTGCTGCTTTTTCTGCCAGCACTGACGTTTGGGGCGAAAGCTGGTTGCCAAAATTGAAACTATAACCTCGTACCGAGACTAATATCGAGCTTGGAACTGCACCATACAGCATCTCCGAGAGCGCCAGGCATGTTTCAGGGGTGAGGTGGTGGGTGAAAGGTGAGCGCTGGTATTTTGGCTCCAGTTCGAGCTTTTGTAACTCTGTCTGGACCTCGGCAGTATGGGCATCGACAAAACAAACCTCGTCGTAGGTAGCCAACATCTCTGCTAGGTCGGGGGTCAATTGGAGCACGAAAAGTAGTTGAGGGTTCGTTTCTTCAAAATCCTCTTCAGGACTGGCTGGGATCTTCTGGCTCAGGCGGCCTGCCAATGCAATCAACACATGCCAGGCGACTCCATCGTCCTGGCGGTCCGGGTTCCCAACACCTAAAATCAGTGATTTCTTCATAAATTTCGTGATAGACAAAGAGCGATGTTTCAGCCGATCAACATCGCTCTTTGAAGTCAGGATGAGTTGGAGCTGTACCTTAGCGCACGATCTTTTGGATCAAATTGCCTTCAGGGTCAAGGATCTCTATTTCCATCGGCATTTGTCCAACTGCGTGGGTCGAACAGGATAAACAAGGATCGTGAGCCCGTACGGCGGCTTCCACGCGGTTCAACATGCCTTCGGTCACTTGCGGGCCTTTGACGTATGTCTTTGCCACGTTGTCCACCGCTTCGCACATGGCCCAGTTGTTGTTGCCGGTCGCCACGATCAGGTTGACCCGTTCGAGCTGGCCGTTTTCCTTGGCCCAATAATGATGCCATAAGGTGCCGCGCGGGGCTTCGATGACGCCCACGCCAACGCCCTTGAAATTGTGTCGGGTGTTAAGGATGTCGGTGCTGAGCAGATCGGGATCATCCAACAGGGTGCGGACACGCTCGGCCGCAAATAGGCATTCGATCAGGCGGGCATAGTGATAATAAAGCGTTGCTTCGACGGGAGCGCCGCCATTCAATGATTTGAAGATCTTAAACTCTGCATTCGCCAATGGCGTGCTAATCTTGTCGACGGCGTTCAAACGTCCCAGCGGCCCAACCCGATAAACACCTTGTGGGTACCCCATTTTCTTGTAATAGGGGAACTTGAGGTAGGACCAGCTTTCGACGTGTTCCGCAATGTAATCCAGGTAATCGCGACCGTCGAATTTTTCGAGTTGCTTGCCGGCTTGATCGACCAGGCGGACTTGACCATCGTACAATTCAAGGCCGTTGTCGGGTGTCACCAAACCCAAATAGCCGCTTTTTAGAACGGCAAATTTATTGATGTCTTCCATGTTCTTGGAGGCCCAGTCCTTCATGATCTGAATACCAAGTTGGGTGGTGGCGATGGCTTCGTCCAGACCGGCCAAAATGGCCTGGCGATCCTCGGCCTTAAGAGCTTTGTTAACCCCACCGGGAACGGCGAAGTTCGGGTGAATCCTGCGACCGCCGACGGTGTGGATGATCTCCTGGCCGAATTTGCGTAGTTGGACTGCTTTCAAGGTTAATTCGGGGTTGGCCTGCAACAATCCCACGACATTGCGTGTAGCTGGATCGGCGTCCCAGCCAAGTAACAGATCGGGACCGGCCAACTCGAAAAAGTGCATACCGTGGCTTTGGATGATCTGACCCATGTGCATCAATTCACGCAGCAGGGAAGCCGGACGCGGGGGTGGGCAACCAAGAACCTCATCACCGGCTTTGGCCGAGGCCAAATGATGGCTGACGGGGCAAATTCCGCAAATGCGCGGGGTGATCAACGGCATTTCGAATACCATACGGCCTTCGCAGAACTTTTCGAAGCCGCGGAATTCGTTGATATGCAGGTAAGCATGATCGACTTTACCTTGATCATTCATGCGGATGGTGATCTTGGCATGGCCTTCGATTCGGGTTACGGGTTCAATTGTAATTTTCTGAGCTACCATTTTATTTTCTCCCATCTCTACTGCCATTGCAAAGTGTCGTCCTTGAGGTCCGGTTTACGGCCTTGGGCTAATTCGGCCAGGGCGTAGAAGATCACATCCGCGTCGGGAGGACAACCAGGGACGAAGATATCCACGGGCACCACTTCACTGAGGGCACGGACACGAGTGGGCTTGCACAGTTCAGGATCGTCCGGGATCTTGCCTTCGGAGTCGGTGCTTTCCGTCTCGACGTAGGCCCGCTGCAGTGCAGCTTGCTCGCCGACGAAATTGCGCATGGCCGGAACGCCGCCAAAAACGGCGCAGTCGCCCAATGCCACCAACAACTTGCAGCGCTTGCGCATGCGGATGGCGACTTCCTCGTTATAGGTGTTGTTGACCCCGCCTTCCAGGATGCCCACATCTACACCGCTTTCATCGGGTTGTTTCAAATCAGTGATAGGCGTTGAACGTAAGTCTGCTAATTCCACTATTTTTGCAATCCGCTCGTCGATGTCGAGCAAAGACATGTGACAGCCGGCGCAACCTGCCAACCAATCACTGGAAATTTTTGGTTTTCCCATGGTGTTCTCCTTTAGTTCAAAGTTACCATTAAAGTGCGATCTCAATCGGCGAGATGCGCTGGGTGAGTGCTTTCTTCCAATGGTCGTTAGCTTTGACGTCAAGCTTCTTCGCAACGGCCTGCAGGGCGGCTTCATTGGATAGAATATCCTCGGCCGGCTTGATGGCCTGGTGGGCTTCCTGCAGCCTGCCTTCGAGACTCAGATAATGGCCTTCCTGCTCCATCCAGTTCCCAACCGGCAAAACGACATCGGCAATGGCTGTGAGTGGTGAAACATAGCTGGCCTGCACGACCAGGAACGGAACGCCTTCGAGTTTCTTGAGCAACTGCTGGCTGGGTTCATCATCGCCAAGCGCCAGATAAGCCGCCTGATGTCCATCCAGCTTGAAGGTCTTTTCGAGGCCCAATTGGGCGGCGGCCAGACTGTTGGCTTCACCTTTGACGCCCACCAGGGAGGCGCTCAACAGCTCAGCCAGTTCAGCAATGGATTTCAAGCCTTCCGCCGAGGTGCGCTTTCCATAGATGAAGACGGCATTTTCAGCAGCCGCGACCAGCTTTACAACTTCATTCAGTTCATCGGCAGGTACACCTGCTTTTTCGATCTTCGCTACCAGGAGCTTCTCATTCGACTCTTCGGTTTTGTTCTTGGCTACTCCCATTTTTAACAGGGCAGCTATCAAGCCTTCGACAACGTCGGCATCGGTGGCCTTGACGGGTTTGAGCGTCTTTTCGGCCAAAACACTGAATTTGTTCTCCTGGGAATCGACCACCACAACTTTGGTGCCGTTAGGGATGTTGCGTTTGACGAAGAATCCGGCAACTTCGTGCTCATCGACCAAATCGGTGTTGAAGAGCACCACCACGTCGGCTTTCTGGATGGCCTCGAGCTTACTTTCGAAGGACTTCCCCTTCTCATTGGCCAGCGACGAGGCGGCCAGGGTGGTAGTCCCTTCTTCAATCGTGGTGACCATCTCACTGCGCAAGTGATCGGCGAAAATTTGCTTGAATAGATACAACGATTCGGCCGAGAGGCGTGAGGAGGTGAGTGCTGCAATCTTGCCAGCAAGCGGTTTCAAGTGGCTTGACACTGCTTCGAGGGCTTCGTCCCAGGTGGCTGCTTTCAAAGAGCCGTTTTTGCGGACCAACGGCGTGGTCAACCGTTCGCGCTCGTCTGTCATCGGCAAAAAGCGACCGACTTTGCAGGTAATGCCTTTATTGACCGGGGCGTCCCAGGCGCCTTCGATACGGACAAGATTGTTGTCGCGCGTGAGCACTTCCAGGGTACAACCGACACTGCATCCCGTGCAAACGGTCTCGGTCTTTTCAACCTGGGTCTCTCTGCCGTGATAAGCACTCCAGCGGTCGATCAAAGCACCGGTCGGGCAGACCTGGACACACGCGCCGCAGGAGATGCAGGAACTGTCACCCAGGGGAACTCCCAGGTCGGCAACCAACAAGCTTTTGGCGCCGCGCTGTTCGAATCCAAGGGTGAAATTGCCCACCAGCTCTCCGCAGGCACGGACACAACGCCGGCAAAGGATGCAGCGGTTGTTTTCGAGGATGATATACGGATGCGAAGCATCCATTGGATAAGGCTGCCAGTTAGGTTGGAGCGGCCAGTGGGTCATGCCCTCGTGGTAGGCTGCATTTTGCAGTTCGCAATCGCCGCCGCTGACCTGGCAATAAGGGCAGAAATGGTTCCTTTCGCTGAAGATAAGCGTCAGGACGAACTTCCGCGCCGATTTGACCTTTTCAGTATCCGTATGAACCACCATGCCGTTGTTGACCGGCAGGGTGCAGGAAGGTTGCAGGGTGCGAGCGCCTTCGACCTCCACCAGGCACAACCGGCATCCGCCATAAGGAGTCAGTGCGGGATGAGCGCAGAGAGTGGGGATCTCAATCCCTGCAGTGCGGGCTGCATTCAATACTGTCGTCCCCTCAGGAACCTCAATCGCTTTTCCATCAATCGTTATATTGACCATTATCGACCCTCTCTAAAGAAAATAACTTAATGTGTGTGCCCACTCATGGGGCAAACGCCCGCCGGGCATACCTTCAGGCGGATATGTGCTTCCACTTCGGCACGGAAATACTTGAGGATGTCACGCTGTGGGACACCTGCAGTTTGGCCCAAGCCGCAGTTGGACATTTGATATAAATTGTCGCTCAACATGAGCAGGTCGTCCAAATCTTTGAGCGTTGCTGTGCCTTCAGAAATGCTTTCGAGGATTTGATAGGAACGCTGCACGCCAATACGGCATGGATTGCATTTGCCGCAACCCTCGCTGACAAAGAAGTTTAGCAAGACTTTGGCCAGGTCGACGACACAAGTGTCTTCGTCACAGATCAATAAGGCACCCGAGCCCAGCGAAACCCCGGTTTTGTTGAACGAATCGAAATCCATTGGGGTGTCTTGGAGGCTGGCTGGGATGATCGAGCCGCTGGAACCGCCCGTCTGTGCCAGTTTGAAGTTCGAGCCTTCTTTCATTCCTTTGCCATAGATGGCAATCACTTCGCGCAGCGTAATCCCCATGGGAACCTCGATCAGTCCGGTCATGTTCACATTACCCATGATTGTATAAACCTTGGTACCCGGGCTGCTGACGGTTCCAAACTTGCGATACCATTCCGCTCCATTGCGGAGGATGGGAGGGACATTTGCCAGTGTTTCCACGTTATTGACTA
>JBEKEX010000152.1:0-6539 GCA_050013615.1 Anaerolineaceae bacterium | reverse complement strand
GGCAAATTCATCACCCAATTCGGCTCTTCCGGGGTCGATGTCGGGCAATTCGACGAGCCGGTGGGCATTGCGCTGGGGAGCGATGGCAAAGTCTACGTCGACGATACCTGGAACCAGCGCATCCAGGTCTTTGCCCCCGACCAGGCCGGCACGACCTATTCACCGGTAACGAGTTGGGACGTCTCGGCCTGGTACGGAAATTCGACCGAGAACAAGCCGTTCCTGGCAGTGGATAGCAAAGGCGATGTCTTCACCACCGACCCTGAAAATTACCGTGTGCTCGAATTTGGCCCGGATGGAACCTTTATCCAGGGCTGGGGCAATTACAGCCAGGGTACGGATGGCTTTGGCCTGGCTTCCGGCATCGCCATCGACACCGCGGGCCACATCTGGGTCAGCGATAGCGTTAATAACGACCTACTAAGGTTTACATTGCCGGTCAAGTAAATAACTCATGAAAAAATCCCTGCTTTTCCGAAGCAGGGATTTTTGCACATTTTTCCAATCACGCCGGGCTAATTTACCCCCTGATCGTCATCCATACTTTTAGACGCCAAAGACGATGTTCAAGACGAAGCTGACCACGCTGACGATCAGCGCTCCCAGAAAGGCGGGGATAAAGCCATCCACGGTGAAGCCTACCTGGAACTGGGTACCGATCCAGCCTGCCAACACAAAGAGCAGTGTATTGATCAACAAGGTGCCGAAGCCCAAGGTAAGGATGATCAACGGGCAGGTCAACACTTTGAGGATGGGCTTGATGATGGCATTGACCACGCCAAAAATAAGGGCCAACCAAAGGAACGCGAGCCAGTTGCTGCTCTGAACCGTGATGCCATTATTTCTGAGCAGGTAAACGGCCACGTACAACGCAATACTGTTGGCAATCAAATGTAAGAGGAATTTTTTCATATCTGCCTCCAATGGTACTTGATCTCTATCGTACCATAAAACTATTTACAATAATGATTTACGAAAAGTTCTTGCTTTCGTTGCATTGAATTTGGCAAAAAGATCGGGAACATCTGGTGTATCGGTGTAAAATAATGGTAGATGGAAACATCTCCCCTGCGACCTTTGGATAAACGTCGCGACCTGCTTCGTGTGGCTGACCTGATCGAGCTTTGTTTTGCCGATACGCTCGATACAGACGGACACGACTATCTGCGCTACCTGCGGCGGATGGCGACTGACGTCAATTATATGAGTTGGGCTTCCTCGCCCCAGGAACGCGGCATGGATGGCTTCGTCTTCGAGGCGGATGGTAGGATCATTGGTAATTTGACGCTGATCCCATTCACCAAAGATGGCAAGCCTATCTACCTGATCGCCAACGTGGCCGTGCACCCCGATTATCGCCGGCGGGGGATCGGCAGACTGCTCACCTTGCAAGCGCTGCAGACCACCCGCGAGCGCGGCGACGCGGCCGCCTGGTTGCAAGTGCGCGACGACAATCCCATCGCCTACAATCTTTACCGCTCCCTGGGCTTTGTGGAACGAGCACAACGCACAAGCTGGACCTGCCGCCCCGCTCCCCTGGCCTCGATGGCAAGGCCGCACGAGGTCAGCATCAGCCCGCGCCGCAACGGAGATTGGGAACTGCAAAGACGTTGGCTGGCCGAAACCTATCCCTCCGAAGTCGCATGGAACCTGGCTTTCCACGAGGAAAAGTTGCGTCCGAACTTTTGGCGCAGTATGGCACGCATTTTGAACGGCGAAGAGATCACCCACTGGACGGCACGGCTGAATGAGAAACTGGTCGGTTCTTTGTCGCGTGAAATGACCCCCATGCATAGCGACATCTTGTGGGCGGCCGCGGCGCCCGAATTCGAAGGCCTGGCACTTTCTGCCCTGTTGCCCGTAGCGCGCAAGTCATGGTCGTCCCTCAAGCCACTGACGGTCAATTACCCCGCCGGGCAGGGCGTCGAAGCATTCAAACAGGCAGGATACACCTTACAAAACACCCTGATCTGGATGGAAGTAAATTACGATGGCTCCAGGGCTGCCAAAATGACCGGTGCCATGTAAACTGGCCATCCGGTACATTGCGCTTAAGATTGTTGGCGTAAAAGTTGCAATCTTTTCCATGATTGTTCTTACAATTCTCTAACATGTGCTTTACCTTTTGTTAACGACAAAAATGCTATAATGCCACCAGCTAACGAATTAGCGAAAAAGGATAGATAACCCCTATGATGAGATTTGACCGATTTACTGAACGTGCCCAGGAAGCGGCCCAACACGCTGCTGAGATCATCCAGCGCTACGGGCACAATCAGATCGATACCGAACATATGCTTCTCGCTCTGATCGAACAACCGCAGGGCGTGGTACCCCAAATTCTCGAATATTTGAAGGTGGACGCCAATGCGCTCTCCGAACGCCTGGATTACATCCTGCGCGCCAGCCCGAAAGCCAGCATTTTTGGCGGCGGTGCCGGGCAGATATTCATTACCCCGCGTGTCAAGCGCATCATCGACCTGGCCAACGAAGAAGCCAGTCGCTTGAAGGATGAATTCATCTCGACCGAGCACATCTTCCTGGCAATCCTGTCGGAAAAGAACACACCGGCAGCACGCTTGTTGGAAAGCAACGGCTTGACCCGCGACCGGGTCTATGATGCCATCCTGCAACTGCGCGGCGGCCAACGTGTCACTGACCCCCAGGCCGAAACCCGCTATCGTACCCTGGAGAAATATTCGCGTGACCTGACCCAGTTGGCACGTGAAGGCAAGCTGGATCCCGTCATCGGGCGTGATAATGAGATCATGCGCGTGATGCAGGTACTTTCCCGCCGCACCAAGAACAACCCTGTGCTGATCGGTGAAGCTGGCGTCGGCAAGACAGCTATTGTGGAAGGGCTGGCCCAAAAGATTGCCTCCAATGACGTCCCCGAGATATTGGCCGGAAAGCGGGTGATTTCTCTTGACTTGGGCGCTATGATCGCCGGCTCGCGCTTCCGGGGTGAGTTCGAGGAGCGCCTGAAAGCCGCCATCGAAGAAGTTCAACACTCGAAAAACGAGATCATTCTATTCATCGATGAACTGCACACTGTCGTTGGTGCCGGCGCAGCGCAGGGTGCCATGGATGCATCCAACATGCTCAAGCCCGCCCTGGCGCGGGGTGAGCTGCAATGCGTCGGCGCGACCACCCTCGACGAATATCAAAAATATATCGAGAAAGATTCCGCACTTGAGCGCCGCTTCGCACCGGTGTTCGTTGACGAACCCAGTATCGATGACACCATTGCCATGCTGCACGGCCTGCGCGACCGTTATGAGGCGCATCACAAGGTGCGTTTCTCCGACGAAGCCCTGACAGCAGCCGCACGCCTTTCGGCGCGCTATGTGACCGACCGGCGGCTCCCGGATAAAGCCATCGACCTGATGGATGAGGCTGCGGCCAAGCTGCGCGTGGCGTTGTACTCCCTGCCATCCGACCTGAAAGATATGAAGACTGAGATCGATAAACTCGCCGCGGAAGAACAGCAGGCGGGCATCGAACGCGATTACGAACGCGCCGCGACCAAAAAGGCCGAGCGCTTGCGCCTGGAAGGTGAATTCAACCAACTGCGCGACCGTTGGGAAGCCGAGCATAAGCTGGACGAGGTCGTGGATGAAGATGACATTGCCGAAGTGATCGCCCAATGGACCGGCATCCCGGTCAGCCAGATGATGGAATCGGATGCCGAGCGGCTACTGCACATGGAAGAACGCCTGCATGAGCGCATCATCGGCCAGGACGAAGCCATCCATGCCATTGCGGATGCCATCCGGCGTGCCCGCTCCGGGCTCAAAGACCCCAGCCGTCCCATTGGCTCCTTCATCTTCATCGGCCCATCCGGCGTCGGCAAGACCGAGTTGGCCAAGGCCCTGGCAGAGTTCATGTTTGGCGACGAAGATGCCATGGTACGCCTGGATATGAGCGAATACCGCGAACAGCATACCGCCTCGCGCCTGTTCGGTGCCCCTCCGGGTTACGTGGGTTACGAAGAAGGCGGCCAGCTCACCGAGGCAGTGCGCCATCGGCCTTACCGCGTGATCCTGTTCGACGAGATCGAAAAGGCGCATCCGGAAGTATGGAACTCGCTGCTGCAGATTTTAGATGACGGCCGCCTGACCGATGGGCAGGGCCGCACCGTCGATTTCCGCAACACGGTGCTGATTATGACCAGCAACCTGGGCACGGAGTTTGTCCGCCGCGGCGGCACGTTGGGTTTCCTGCAGCCGGGTGAAACGGACGAAGACCGCCAGAACCACGAAAAGATCCAGGCAGCGCTCAAGAGCACCTTCCGGCCTGAGTTCCTCAACCGCATCGACGAGATCATCATGTTCTCACCGCTCACCTTGGAGCAAATGTATTCCATCGTCGACCTGCAAATGAAGGAAATCCAGACACGTATGGAAGAGCATGGCTTGAGCGTCGAATTGACCGCCAAGGCGCGGGAATGGCTGGCAAAAGCCGGCTTCGATCCTTCCTTCGGCGCCCGTCCGCTGCGGCGGGTGCTGCAAAAGACGGTCGAAAGTCCCCTGTCCGTCAGCCTGCTCTCCGGTCAGTTCGCCGAAGGCGATAAAGTAATGGTCGATCTGGACGAGGAAAAACAGGAATTGGTATTTCGCAAGGACGGCAATACAACAAAGGGCAAAGCCAAAAAAGCGTCATGAACTTTACCAGGTGATTGTTATAGTAGTTGGTAAACGATGAGGCGATCTTTGTGTCGCTCCCAGAATTCACGTGTTGTTTTGCGGGCAGGATAGCACGCCCCATTTTCAAAGTGCGAAATTCTAGATCCTGTCAATAGGGATCAAGATATGGAAACGCAGACACCCATCCCTTCCTATCGCCGTCGATTAGTTGAAGTCGTAACGCTTTTTCTCCGGTTGGGGCTGACCGCCTTCGGCGGCCCGGCGGCTCATATTGCCATTATGCACGACGAGGTGGTGATACGGCGCAAATGGGTCAGTGAGCAGGAATTCCTCGACCTGCTCGGCGCGGCGAATCTTATCCCAGGGCCAACATCAACGGAATTAGCAATTTACCTGGGGTTTAGGCGTATGGGCTGGCTCGGCCTGGTACTGGCAGGAATATGCTTCATTCTGCCGGCCATGCTGATCGTGTTGGCGCTGGCCTGGGCATACGTGCGTTTCGGCACCACGCCTCTCGCCAGCGGGATTTTTTACGGCATCTTGCCGGTGGTGATCGCCATCGTCGCCCAGGCTTTATGGAGCCTGGGCAGAAAAGCTGCGAAAAATTGGCCGCTCGGGGCGCTTGGACTGCTGGTGGTCGCCCTGTACTTTTTAGGTGTGAACATTCTGATCCTGCTTCTGGCCGCTGGGTTGATTGCCACGTTTGGGGAGAATCATTCCAGGATAAAAAGCCTTCCCGCTGCCGGATTTTGGCTGCCGATTGCCGGAGCTAGTCTTTTAGCCGGTTCCATTCCGTTCAGCCTGCCCGTTTTATTTTTAAACTTCCTGAAAATAGGAGCAACGCTTTACGGCAGTGGCTATGTGCTACTGGCCTACCTGCGTGCCGACTTCGTCCACAGCCTCGGCTGGCTTACAGACCGGCAATTGATCGATGCGATTGCCATAGGCCAGGTCACACCCGGGCCCGTCTTCACTACCGCCACCTTCATCGGGTATCTGCTCGGCGGAATTCCGGGAGCGCTGCTGGCGACCGCAGGGATTTTCCTGCCTTCGTTTGTTTTTGTGGCCGCCGCCGGCCTGTTGATCGACCGCATTCGTAATTCTCCCTGGACTGCCGGTTTCCTGGATGGGGTGAACATCGCCTCGTTGGGATTAATGTTGGGGGTCACGATACAGCTCGCCTCGACCGCCATCATCGACCCCATCACTATCCTTATCGCGCTTGTGAGCCTTTTCCTGCTCCTGCGCTTTAAACTCAATTCGACCTGGCTGATTGCCGGCGGGGCATTGATCGGGTTGATTCATACCCTGTTCTAGAGCAAAGAGCAAATTTCGGTGAACTTACCAATTTATGGGAAAAAAAACAAACATTATCTCAATATCTATAGAAAATCAATTGAAACAGCTTTCCGGAACCAAATCCCGAAAGCTGTTTTTCTATTAGAATTGTGTGAAGGGAATGTGCACCTTCTACGAAGGGAACCAAATCCCTTTCTCTTCGTCTATGATTCATAGCACCAAGGAGGAAATATGAAATCGATAAAACAACTTGCCTGGCTGCCCGTTTTGCTGCTTTGTGCGTGCAGCCCGGTCGCCGGAAGCACATCACCCACAGCCGCCTCGCCCAATGCCCCTTCTCTTACACCCACTTGCCAGATCGTGTGCAAAGTCAACGAGAATAATTCAGCTACGCCCGCATCCATCCAACCCACATCGGAATATTCTCCCCAGGCCGGCGATTCCCTGCTCACCAAGCAAAATGCTTTTGTTAATAGCCAGGAACTGATCTCCACGGAATCCAACCCTCCCCAATTCACGCTGCACCTGACCGGGTCGCTGCCCACCCCTTGCAATTCCCTGCGCATCGACATCAAGCCGCCGAACGCCAACAAC
>JBEKEX010000151.1:0-11655 GCA_050013615.1 Anaerolineaceae bacterium | reverse complement strand
GGGTGTATGTTTTGGGATCTTCATTATGTTCTTCCTTATTCTGGTAATGCGGCGAGCCGGGTCACCGTCTCGATGGCGATGGCTGCCACTGCCGCACCGTAATCCAGGTCGATGTTCGCCATCGTATCCTGGGTATCGTGGTAGCCATGGCGATGGATGTCATAATTCTCCATGAAGAGCACTACCGGCACACCGCTATCCGAAAAGACCTGCCCATCGGTATTATACAGGGAACTGGTGGGATCATCCTGGGTGCGCACTTCGCCGTCCAATGTCAGGAAAGGAGCCGGGGCGGGGATGGTCGTGCCATCGGTGCTACGCCGGCCGCGCGGCAGGTTGCTACGCTCGGGGCGGGCATTCCATTCTTTGCTGTTCATGTTCCAGGCACAATTGGACATGTGCGCTTGCCTGGCCAGTGCCAGCGATGCGGCGCTGTGGCCGGGCGCGATCTGGAAGATGTCGGGGTCGCTGTCGCGGTTGTGGGCGATCATGTCCATTACCAACACGCCTGCTACCCGCACATTAGATAAGTTGATAGACTGGCCATCACCTAACCCTAGCGACAATGTCTTTTCCACCAGTGCCTGACAGAAATGGCGCGCCCCCATGCAGTCGGCGGGGAACTCCTCGCCGGTGAGGTGCAGTAACCACACATCACGTTCCAGCTTGCCTTCGCGGGCGAGCTGCAGGAAGATGGGCTCGGCTTGTAATAGCGTGGCCGTGGCCGAAGCGTTGTCGTCGGCGCCGGGGGCAGCCAGGCGGGCTTTCTTGTCGCCGTAGATGTCTTCCATGTAGGCCGTGTCATAGTGGTCGGCCATCACCACTGCTTCGCCGCGGTTCTTGCCGGGGATGACCACCAGCAGGTCACGCTCGTAGCTCTTATCTTCCTGGTTCGCTTGCCATCCGCCAAATTGGTTGAAGTCGAAATCCGTTTGCCACTTGAAGCGTAACTCACCGCAAATGGCTCGATCTTGCATGCCTGCTTCGGCGATGGCCTGGCGGTGACGGGCGAGCAGGGCATTGCCCAAGGCTTCGAGGTCGCGCTGGCGGTGGGTCAGAAGCACCAGTGTAGCTGTGTCCTGGACGCAGTCGGCGTTATCTTTGTTGCGATACTCGCCGTGCGAGAGGAAGGCAATGTCATTCCAGTAGGCTTCTTCGAAGCTGCGGGAGGCGGTGTGGGAAAAAGTAAGCTCTGCCGGTACGTTAAGGGGCTGCTCGATGGGTGCAAGCAGACTTTCAAGAGCTGCTTGCATGGCCTGACCGGCGGCGAGGTCAGTGGCGCGGCTGGGCAGGGATTCCAGCCATTGTTCCAGCGACTCGTGCTTGGGGATGCGTAATAACTGGCGGGCCAGGTTGCGCGGCAGCGGTTGCCTGCCAGATGATTCCCACCTGTCCAGAAGAGACTGGTCCAGCAAGGATACGATATCGAGTGCCGTTTGGTGGGCGAAGTGCTCGTGGGGCGGGCTGAAATCGCGCAGCGCTGAGAGATGCGCCGGGCGCTGCAAGAGGCGCGGCCACAAAGTGATGGGATGCTGCACTTCCGGGGCGTCAGCCGGGTAGGCGGTCAGGTAGCCTAGTGGGGCATCTTCCAACATTTCGACCGCGATGGTCTGTGGGGAGCGGAAAGCCGCCAGCGGGCGCTGCCAGTAGACAGCGTAACGTCCGACTTGCATGGGCGGGAATTGGAAACGATATCCGAATAGGCCGCTCGCCACCAACTTGGCTTCGGCGGTGCGAATCTGCTGGGGGGTGGCGTTGGGACCGTCCAGCAGCAGGTCGAATTGGCGCGTCCAAAGTTGGCAATTGCGCGCCATGGGCTTGTCGTACAGGCCCATCACATCCAGATCGGTACTGAAGAGTACGCGGGCGACCTTTTCCAGGCGCGGGTTCAAGGCGCCCTCGTCGCTGTCGCGGGTGTCCTTGTCCCAGCGGTTGGTGCGGGCATAGTGATGCACCAGCAGTTCCTGCTGCACTTCGGCTGGATCGACCGTTGGGTGGGGCTCATAGAGCCAGCCGGATTGCGGCACGCGAAAGCAGCCCTTGCCGCTGTGGCGAGTGATGAGTTGCAGCAGGGGAATTTGCAGGGCAAGGGGCAACTGCTGCCGCAAGTGCTGATAGGTCGGCATGCCCCAAAAGACCAGGCTGCCGGGGAAAGGCAGCAGCGCCAACTTTCCGTCCAGATAGCTTTCTTTGATCTGCGAGGGTAGTTGGACGAAGGGGCGGAAGGTGAGCAGGTAATGGATATCATTTAACGGGGTAGAATCGTCGATGAGGTAGTGCTGCGTCCACGACGGCAAAGCCTCATCCGAATCGCTGGGCAGGATGCGGAAGCCCGCGGAAAGCAGGTCATGGGGATCGGAGAGGGACTCACCGTAGGCGCGATGTAGCAAGTTAATGAAGAACGAGAGTGCTTGGTCTGCCGATAGTTCCACACCGAGAGCGGAGAAGAAGCCTTTCCAGAAGGCACGCTCGGGGCCCTGCTCGCTGCTGCCGAACAAAGTCCAGCGCAGGCGACCCTTGTCGTCCTGGGTGCGCGACAGGGCCAGCGGCAGCAAGATGACGTAGCGCTCGTGGGGCAGTTGCCCGACCCGGGCGGCCAGTTCAGGCGGCCAGTAGGGGTTATCACGGAGGTTCTGTCCCAGGTGCCCGGCCAGGTGATGCGCAGGAAGGCCCTGGCCCAAGCGAAAGAGCTCGTCCAGCACTTGCACAGCGATCTGTTCCAGACCGGGTTTTAGCTCATATAATTCTTCGATCTCACTGACCGGCCAGCCATAAGGATCGTTGGGTGAGAAAAATTTTTCATCCACCTCACCCAATGGCGTGACACCCAAGCGGGGCGGCGGCATGAATTCCGAATAGGCGGGCAGGGGATAATGCCTCGCCGCGTCGCCGGTTTGGTCCGTCAGCAACGCCGGCCAACCGTCGGGAGTGGGAGAAGAGGGTTGTTCTGGAAGAGATTTATCCACTGGAAGCTCCATGGTGGAAGAGATTGAGACCATTATCATCCAAAAATTATTTTCACGTAATTCTTTGAATATACTTTCACGATAGATAAAAACCTGTTGACAAACCCATTCAATCGAGCTAATATATCTGTTACGGATATATCCGTAATGGAAATAAAAGGATGGCTGTCATGAAAAATCGAACGATCCCCTATCAACCTCTCACCCCGGCTGTGTATCATATCCTGCTGGCATTGGTTGACGGCGAAAAACACGGTTACGCCATCATGAAGGAAGTGGAAGCGCAGACCGCCGGACAGATCAAGATGGGCCCGGGTACGCTCTATGGCTGCATCAAGCGCATGCTGGTGGCTGGCCTGATCGAGGAGGCGGACGAGCGCCCCGACCCGGCATTGGATGACGAGCGCCGGCGCTATTATCGCCTGACCGGGGTGGGGGAGTGCGTGGTCAGTGCGGAAAGCGAACGGCTGGCCATGGCCGTGAAGATAGCGCAGCAGAAACACATCCTGGCCAGTTTATAACTTCGGAGGGCGATCATGAAATCGAACCGCTGGATCGACTTATCGCGGCGGGTGTATACCCGTTTGCTGCATCTTTATCCAAATGAACATCGCATTGAGTACGGCCCGTCAATGCTGCAGGTTTTCACCGATCAATTGCGGGATGCTTATCAAGAGAATGGGGGACGGGGTGTTTTCTCCATGTGGGTGCGTACATTGTGGGACCTGGGAGTCAGCGCGCTAAAAGAGCAATTCAGCTCGCCGCAACTCACTGCCGGGCTGCTTGAAGCCGTTCCCAACGCGCCGCTGCCCTGGAAGGGTGTGGCGCTGGTGCTGGTTCCCGGCCTGGTCTTCTTTATTGCTCAAATCGTGCAGCTTTCCGGCCAGGACTTATTCTTCCTGATGGTTTACCGGGCAGGCTACTTCCTGATCATCCCGGTGTTGCTGGTTTGGTGGTGGACGCGCAAATTCCCCATTTGGGGACTTGTCCCGCTGGGCCTGCTCTTCAAGACAGCGTGGGATCTCGGATATCGCTTGCTGAACAGGGAGTTCGTTTCTTCCAATCCGTTGTGGTTGCCGCTAACGGAATTTGAAGAGCGCTATCCGTATGCGATTAACATTGCAATGCTGGTGGGCATGGCGGTGATCGTGCTTTTGCTGCTGGTGGTGATTGCCCGGCGCCAACACGTCACGCGCCGCGCCTGGGTTTGGATGGGAGTCTATGTCCTGCTGTGTGCCTTTTACCTGTTTGTCGATTATTGGGGTTATTATTACAACGAAAGTGGATTGAACTGGTGGCAGTTCCTGATCGAAGTCGCGCCATCCTTTATTTTTGATAACACCGGCTTCCTCCTGTTGATCCTGATCGGTGCATTCTTTGCCAAACGGCATGGCAAGCTG
The DNA here is from genome assembly GCA_050013615.1 of Anaerolineaceae bacterium. Classification (GTDB taxonomy): domain Bacteria; phylum Chloroflexota; class Anaerolineae; order Anaerolineales; family Anaerolineaceae; genus JBEKEX01. Next base: position 7,289 of record JBEKEX010000151.1, on the reverse strand, counting down.
GCCATGTTGCTGGCCATGGGATACTTGCTCCCTACGGTGTTGTATGGACGTTTCGCCAATTATTGGAATTCCCTGCCTGACCAGGTAGTGAACATCTACCTGGTGCTGATCTGCGTGGCGGTTTTGATCTACCGCTTCGTGATTGCGCTGGGTGCTCCGCTATGGGTCGTGCGTTCCGCGTCGGGTAAAGAGCAGAGCAAAGCCAGCCTCATTGCACTGCTGGTCACATTAGGGATTCAGGCCGGGATGAACGTTGGGGAGGGCATTTTCGCGAGCATTTACTATCAATACATTGGTTGGGGTTGGCCGCAATGGTATATTACCATTGCGGCGGAATTGATCGCCGCTGCCGGCATCGGGGTGGCATTGTCACTGTATGGGAGTGCTGTGCCGGTACAGGCAGTTCCAAACGTGGAGGCTCTGGCAACCGAAGCAAATTAGGATTAATACTGGTAGAATCGGGAGAGGGACGAGGCCGACAATGGCCGTCTCTCTCCTATATTAAGGGGCGGATTTGTGACCGGCTTGTTTTAAAACCGCGACGGTTTTAATAACGTACGACTATGAAATTCGGACTGACCGAATTCATCAGGCGATTTTTCTGCGGAAGAGTCGTTTATTGAATTGTGATATCACAGACGGGAACAAAACCAACCTTTCCAACGTCTAAAATAAGTACTATTACTCACCAGTCGAGGTAAATCATGGATTCTGTAGCAATGCAACCTACTGACACCGGAACGAAACGGTTCCATTTGGATTGGGTGATACCTACCTTCATTCATCCCAAAACCGCCATCCAAACGATCGTCGCACAGGAGAAAGCCACCTGGCTGACGCCACTCCTGCTATTATCGATTCTGGCCATCCTGGCCGGGCTGATTGCCGGGCCTATCCGCCAGAATGTTATCATCAGCAGCGCAACCACGCCGGATAATTTCCAATATCTGACTCCCGACCAGCAGGCGCAGTTCAAGGGCGCCCAATCGTCACAGAGCTCGGCGCTGTTCACCTATGTTTTCCCGATCGTCAGTTCACTGCTGGAGATCTGGATCACCTGGTTCCTCCTGAGCATTGTGCTGCACTTGAGCCTCACTCTCACCGGCAGCCGCGCCCACAGCGTTCGATCCTATAACCTGGTAGCGTGGACGATGCTGCCGCTGGCCGTGCGCCAGGTGGTGCAGATCGGGGTGGTGCTCTTTACGCACTCACTGATCACTGCCTCCGGCCTTTCGGGCTTTGTCACCGTTTCGGGTGGAGGCACGGCGTTTCTCTCCGGGATTTTGGCGCAGGTGGATATCTATTTCATCTGGCAAATCGCTCTGCTGCTGTACGGCGTGCAGCCGCTCAGCGGGTTGACGCGTGCCAAGGCCTGGGGCGCCACAGCCTTCTCTTTGTTGGTGCTCGTGCTGTTGGCTGCGCTGCCGCAATTCATTGGTTCGCTCTTTTCCGGCCTGACATCGTCGAGCGGAGGGTCGGTCGGCGGGGCGGGTTGATGAGCCAGCAAGATCTGTCGTACATCCAGATCCGCAGCCTGACCAAGATCTTCAGTCTGGGGAACAGCAAAGTGACGGCGCTGGCCAGCATCGATTTAGATATTCCCCAGCAATCGTTCACGGTGATTATGGGGCCATCTGGATCAGGGAAAAGCACCTTGTTGTATCTGTTGGGCGGTCTGGATTGGCCGACCAGCGGCAGCATTCGGGTGGATGGTGAAGAAATTGCGCGCATGGACGAAAATGACCTGGCCGTCTACCGCCAGACCAAGGTGGGCTTTGTGTTCCAGTCCTTTAATTTGATCGCTTCAATGTCGGCCGAAGAAAACGTGGCTTTCCCCATGCGCTTTGCCGGGGTTTCTACAAAGGTGCGCAGTCAGCGCTCATTCAAGATGCTCGAGGAAGTCGGTTTGAAAGATCGCATTGGACACAAACCCACCGAGCTTTCGGGTGGGCAGCAACAACGGGTAGCGGTGGCGCGGGCGTTGATCAACGATCCGCCGCTGATCCTGGCCGACGAGCCGACCGGCAACCTGGATAGTAACAGTGGTTTCTCGATCATGGAGCTGTTGTTTGCGCTGCACCAATCCGGAAAAACAAACAGGCATTGCCATGAAAGGAAATTGTATGATGAAATCATTAAATTATCGGCTTTTCACGGGCGCATTGTTGATATTCAGTCTGCTCGCGCTGGCTCAGCCGGTGTGGGCGGATGACACGACTGAAACTCCAACCGAAACCCCAACGGATACTCAGACACCCACCACGCCGCCGACCTCGACCAGCACTCCGGCTCCGAGTAGCCCGGCTTTTAGCGTGTCTGCGGATTCATCGGCAAAATCGGGCATCCCAGGGTCAGTGATCTCTTACACACTGACCTTACAAAACCTTTCTGCCGCAGATCCGTTGAGCCTGGCGATCAGCGTGTCCTCGATCAGTGGCTGGACGCCGGCGCCCAGTGCCGAGCAATCTAGTGTGACGATCTCGCCCGGCGATAGCGTATCAGTGACGGTGGACGTCCCTGTGCCGTCCAGCGCCGTTTCCGGTCAGAATGACAAGGAAGTGATAAAGATATCTTCTAGTAGTGACCAACAAACCGTCAACTTGACCACCACGGTCCAGGCGCCGGCAGTGCCGGGTCGGCCGATGTTGGTGGTTAATTCATATTACCTCAATTCCGGTGCGGTGGCTGCCGGCGAGGAGTTCGTCTTGGCTGTTGTCTTGCAAAATAACGGCACTGGACGCGCCTACAACGTGGTAGTGGCCTTCGATGGCGGTACCAACTTCTACCCACAGGGAACGGGAGGGGTAAGCACTACCCAAGGGATCGACGGCGGTGGAAAATTCACTGCCACACAGACTTTTCTGGGTGCTGACGAGCTGGCTTGGACCAGCGTAGGGACGGTCACTGCCAAAGTGACCTATTCGGATGCAACGGGCACCTCGTACACGGACTCTTTTTCACTCACGCTGACCACATCTATTTCGAGTGGGTCGACTTATTATGCTACCTCTACACCAACACCGGGCAATCACGCTCAACTGGTGGTGTCCAGCTATAAGACGGACGTCGATTTGCTACAACCGGGTACTGCATTCGGCCTGAACCTGGTTGTGAACAACTTGGGTAGTTCGGACGCCCTGGGTGTGACCATGGTTCTTGGTGGGGGAGCTTCTTCATCCGCCTCGACCAGTGGCACTCCCCAAGTTGGCGGAGTATCCGGCTCGAGCGGTGAATTGACAAATTTCGCCCCGTTGAACAGTTCCAACCTGGTATATATCGGGAACTTGAAAAAGGGTGCTTCCGCTACACTGACCCAGAAGTTGATCGTGAACACCACCACGCAGCCGGGCGTTTATACGCTAAAGATTTCTTTCGTCTATACCAACACCAAGGGTAACCAGATCGTGGATGACCAGGTGATTACCTTGTTGGTCTATTCGTTGCCGCAGCTTGATATCAACTTCTACCGGGATCCGGGTGTGTTCACGGCCCAAACGACGAATGTATTGCCGTTGCAGGTAACCAATTTGGGAAAGAAGAGCACGGTTCTGGGAAATATGAAGGTGACGGCGGATGGGGCCGAGATCACGAATAATGTTTCCCTGGTGGGAGCGCTCGACCCGGGCGGTTACTATACTCTGGATGCGAACATGATTCCAGACCAGGACGGGCCGATGGATATCGACGTGGTCATCAATTACACCGATGACTTCAACCAGCCGCGAACGGTGGAGCAAAAGATCCACATCGATGTGCAGCCAGCCATGGAGATTACGCCGGTGGGTCCGGAAGGCACTTCCGGCGGTGCGATTGGCACCGGGCAAATCATCGTCGGCCAGCAGGAGACCTTCTGGCAAAAGGTTGGCAGATTCTTCAAGGGGTTGCTCGGTTTGGGTAGCAGTACTCCGGCTACCTCTGTGCCAACTGAATCGACACCGGTCGAGATCAATCCTTTATCCCCAATGAGTGGCGGCAAGGGTGGATAAAGAGATTTCAGAGCAAGCAGGGAATTTTTATGAAATTTCGTGATCTGTTGGAATTGATCCTGTATAACCTGAACCGTCGTAAAGGCCGGGTGGCGTTGACAGCGGTAGGCGTCGTCATTGGGACGGCCGCTGTGGTGATCTTGGTTTCCCTGGCAGTTGGTTTGCAAAAGAACGCCACCAGCCAGTTATACGGCATCAACGATCTCACCAGCATTGAGGTGTACCCTGGATATTCCACAACTGAAGTGAAAGGTTCTTCGGGTGGGATGGTTGTGATGGGCGGTGGTGGTAGCGCGAACAGTGGCAGCGATAGTACTAAATATCTTACGCCGACGGCTATCCAGAATATTGTGGCCATTCCGAATGTCAAACAGGTTGTGACCGAAGATTATTTACAAACCAGCATGGACATGATCTACGGAAAGTTACATGCTTCTGGAACAATTACCGGAGTAAATGTGACCGATCTGGCCGATATGGGATTGGAGGTTGACCAGGGCCAATCTACATTGGAAAAAGGGACAGCCATCCTTGGTAGTTGGATCACCAAAAATTTTTACGATCCAAAGGCCCGTCCCAATGATCCCACTCCGACACCTCCTGATTTGCTCAATCAACAAGTCAAATTGGTACTGACGAAATATACGTCGGACGGGCAGCCGATCAACAAAACTATCAGCGTCCGCATTGTGGGCATCCTCAAAGAGACCCGTGGAAATTCTGACAGTATAATCTACATGTCGTCGGATGACGTGACGGCCTATAACGAATGGGTGCGTGGCACACGGATCAACCGTAACAAAGAGGGCTATTCCCTGTTGTTGGTGAAAGCCAACGACACGAAATCGGTGCTGGATATTGCCAAAGCCATCAACAACCTGGGCTACCAGGCCAATACACCCCAATCGACCGTGCAAAGCATCAACAGCTTTTTTTTGGTGCTGCAAGTGATCTTTGGTGGGGTGGGCGCCATTGCTTTACTGGTGGCTGCGATCGGCATTGCCAATACGATGACGATGGCAATCCTCGAACGTACGCGTGAAATTGGCCTCATGAAAGCCATCGGTGCCAAGAACAAGGACATTTTGAGTATCTTCCTTGGTGAAGCGGCAGGGATCGGCTTTGTAGGCGGTCTGGGAGGTGTGATCTTGGGTTGGGGTAGTAGTGTGCTATTGAATGCGGTAGCACTGTCCTATTTTGCCGGACAGGCCGCCAGCGGTGGCAGTTCTGTGCCAACCATGGCTACTTCAACTCCTTTCTGGCTGCCGATCTTTGCCCTGGTATTTGCCACCGTTATAGGACTGCTCTCCGGTTTGTACCCGGCGCTGCGGGCAGCGACTTTGGTGCCGGTCAATGCATTGAAATACGAATAGAGACCATAAAGTGTCTTCGGAACGGATTTTATAAGAACTTGCTTGCCATAGGTATGTGGCCTATGGCAGAGGTGAAGAAGTATCCTGAAAGCGGGCATGAATCTGGCAAGTGTTCGGAAGGGGTGTATCTACGAACACGTGCAAGAGCCATCGCATGAGTCAGGCCCACCGCACGAGACTTCGCGTTGGCCTTTCAGTGCAGCGTTGATCATGGCGCTGGCACATCCGACGCCGCTTTCGACGCTGATGGCACCCGTCACGCAGTTCAACTGGCAGGCGCCGCATTCCATGCAAGCTTCCGGTTGCACCAGCTCGGCTCGGCGTCCATCCATGGCGAACACGGCATGCGGGCAGACGGCTACGCACAAGGAACAACCATTGCAAAGGACTGGGTTAAAGACGAGCGTGTTGGTTTGATAAGCGTTCAACATGGGTGCATCCTTTCAACGGATGAAGGCAAATATAATCATGAGGATCGTGCCAATGCCGGCCATCCCGGCCATGGCCCGGATGTAGGTGAAGATCTCTTTCCTGACGCCGCTGCGGGAGGTGAAGGGGGTCGAGCCGGTGAAATTGAGGGAGATGAAAGCAATGGCGGCTGGCATGGCGAGCAGGAATCCCAAAGCCTGTCCGGCTTGCCGGTACCAGCTCCAATCCTGATACAGGAACAGGCTTGCCAGCGCAAAGGGCAATGCTGCCAGCCCTCCCAGGATGAATCCCTTGGTGCTGAAGTTGGGCGTGGGGAGCCAGGGCAGCAGGATGGGGAACAAGACGACCCCGGCCAGCAGGATAGTGATCGCTGCCAGTGAGTATACGATGCCGCCGATGAAATAAAGCACCACTGCAGCGAGCAGCGCTGGCAGGATGGTTTGCGTGATATCGACCGGGATGAGCACCAGGCGGTCGTGCAGCGGGAACTGCACGAGCCGCATTTCCTCGGTAGCTTTATGCGTTTTGAGGTATTCCGGCAGGTCGGCTGCTCGCACCGGGCCGTATTCGACCATGAAGCCGGTGCGCTGCTTGACCTCGTGTGCGGCGACGCCGGGCGCACCCAATTGGGGCAGGATCAATTTGCGGTGGCTGACGACTTCCTTGAGTTGGGTGGCGTCCACCCGCCGCACGATCTCGCCGGTGCCGAAGGTGCCTTTGCCGGCTGTGCACCACACGTTGATCCCGCGGGTGTTGAGCACCAAAATGTAGCCGTCCACGCCGGCCAAGGCCGAGCGCAAGGCGTCGAAGCTGAGCGTGTAATTCGCCGAGACGAATACCGGCGATTCAGGGGTGGGGCTGCCGATGGCATAGAGGCCGGGCGTGACACGGTGTTCGCCACGCCGATACCCTATGCGCGTCAGGAAGTGGTCCCAGCGGTCGGCAGCCGTCAACTGACTGCTGGTTGGGGAAATGGTTGGAATTGAAGAATTCGGAATTGCTTCGAGCATGGTGCTTGCCTTTCAAGATGAGGATGAATATATAGACCGACGTCTATACATTTATTTAAAAAAACTACCGGCTGGCTTCGGGGATCTCTTCCTCCGATGAGAATTTGGTCATGATCTGGCCGCAGCACACCGAGACGCGCTGTTGGTTGAGTCGGTAGAACGTTTGCTTCCCATTTTCCTTGACGTCGACGAGATGGGCTTCGCGCAAAATAGCCAGGTGGTGCGAAACGGTCGGCTGTGTGACGTTGAGGTGTTCGACGATCTCGTTGACCGAAAGCCAGCGGCAGCAGGTCAATTTCATGATCTTCTGCCGGGTCTCATCGGCCAAAGCTTTTGCGAACAGGATGGGGTCGTTAACTGACATATAGATAACCTTCTATACGATATTATATCGATGTTCATCTATTTGTCAAGTAGAGACTTGTTGTGAGAATATCGCCAATGCATTGTGCACCTGATCGGGTGGTTTCCCGGGGTATGCTATACTTTGT
>JBEKEX010000150.1:0-6595 GCA_050013615.1 Anaerolineaceae bacterium | reverse complement strand
ACAAAGAGTTCCGGGTCAAGAGAGAGGACACAAGCCACAGCCAGCCGCTGACGATCACCCAAACTTAGAGCAAAAGGATGCGCATCGCGCAACGGCTCTAATCCCAAGTCGGTGATGATCTGATCCACTTTTTGTTTGGTCTCATCCTCAGGATAACCCACCATTTTGGGGCCAAAAGCAATTTCTTCTTCGACGCTGCTGCAAAAGAGCATATCATCGGGATTCTGGAACACGTATCCCACTGTGCGTGAAAGAGCGGAAACCTTCACTTCCTTTGTGTCTTTTCCACCAACCTTGACTGTACCACGCGTCGGTTTGAGCAGGCCGTTAAAATGCTTCACCAGGGTGGTTTTGCCGCTGCCGTTCTGTCCCACAAAAGCTACATATTCACCCTCGTTGACCGTCAAGCTAACTCCACGCAATGCTTCGACGCCGTTGGGATAGACATGCCAAAGGTCTTCACAGACAATAACAGGTTTTTCAGCCATTGTGCAACCTCTCCAGGTCTCGAGCGGCCTCTTCAAGAGTAATTGGAATACTGGTAATCGGAATACCACATTCGCGCAGCCGCAGAGCTATTTCACTTACTTGCGGCGGACGGATGCGAATTTTCTTCAGTAGGTCTGCTTGAGAAAAGATCTCACGGGGTGAGCCATCTTCCACCAGCGAGCCGTCGCTTAAGACCAGCACACGATCGGCATAGCGCGTGACGAAATCCATATCGTGGGTCACCAGAATGACTGTCTTGCCCAGATCGCGATTCAATCGGGCAATGACTTCCATCACTTGCTCAGAACCTATCGGATCCAGCTCGGAGGTCGGCTCATCCAACACCAACACTTCCGGTTCCATCGCCAATACGCAGGCAATTGCCACGCGCTGTTGCTGTCCGCCAGAAAGCGCCGTGGGCTCGCGGTCCTCAAAATCACTCAGCCCGACAAAGGCCAATGCCTCTTGAAGCCTTCGGCGAATCTCCTCGCGCGGTAAACCAAGATTTTCACAACCGAACGCCACTTCCTCACGTACGGTAACATTGAAAAGCTGTGAACGGGCATTTTGAACCACCAAGCCGACATGCTGAGCCAACACCGGGATTTCATTTTCATAAGTGTCGCACCCAGAGACGATCACCTGCCCCTGCATATCACCGGAAAACAAACGTGGCACTGCACCATTGAAACAATAACAAAGAGTGGATTTACCCGCGCCAGTCGGTCCGATCACCGCTACAAATTTGCCTGCTTCGATACTAAAACTAATATCTTTCAGCGCCGGCTTCTCTGTATTCGGGTAGGAATAAGTTACATTGTGCAGTTCGACAATTGGTTGCATTGCAATACCTCTTGAAGGGATGGGCTTCAGGCCAATAACGACCCTCAGCCCATTCCCTTACGTCGTAATTAACCGATCTGAATTAATGGGTTACTTGACGTCGATCTTGACGATCCACCACATCCATTGATCATCGGTATAAGTGGTTTTGGCTGCATCAGGGAAGGCAACTTTCACAGGGCCGCCCGTTGAAGTATCCAATGCTGTAGTGCCATCTGACCAGCGGGAAAGCATGATGTCATACTTCTGGGCATCGGCGATCGGGATATCAAGAGATTTGCCATCGGTTGCGATCAGGCTGATGGTGGTGGCATCGCTGGTGGGGTTCACCAGGGTGATGAATTCCGATAACAAAATTCCTTTATAGGTCTTGACATCTTTCATCCAGGGATCAGAATAGGGCTTCTCGACGGAATTAGCATCGAAAGCTGCCTGGTCCAGAACATAGGTATCACCGCTGTTCTTATTCTGGATCTTGCCGCTCACGGTGACCAATGCGGTTCCGACTGCAGCTGTCTTACTGCCGCATGCCGCTAACGGCACGATCAGCATTGCGACGACGATCAAAACCAGAATGCTCTTTTTCATTTTTACTCCTCCGTTTTTCGTTTTACGAACCAATTTTATGCAAGAATGAACGAACATCATCAAGATTAGTTGTCAACCCAATTCCTGATGGTTGCCAACCCTTCACAACTATGTTCGACAATCACCTCCTTCCCTTGTTTTCCAGTAACACTGCCCGGGCAGTTGCAGTGTCCGTTACCAGCGTTTTAATATAGCCACCCCGTAATGCTCCGAGCAAGGCTCTAACCTTTTCCAATCCACCGGCAATTGCTATTACCTCGGGAATGGCTCGCAATTGTTCCAGGCTAACACCTATCACGCCAGCTTTGATTTCAACCGGATCACCATTAAAATTATAGAACTGTCCCAAAATATCACCAACCGCTCCCAGCGACTCAAGTTTTGCCAGGTTTCCCGGAGAAATATGATCAGCAAAAAACATGGAAGACATTTGTTGAAATTCGACGTGGCCCACACCAATCACAGCGCATTGTAGATGATCCCACGATTCGATCACCGCACTGATCTCTTGTGATTTGACCAAACCGGACCAAGTCGCCTGGTCAGGAGTAAAAGCCGGTGCATAGATATTGCGGAATGTACCTCCGAAGGCATCGGCCAGCCCGCGTGCCAGGTCATTAACTTGGAAGAAAGGCGCCATATCCCCAATACCGCCGATCAACGGTACTACATGGATGCGAGCCTGCTTAATTTTGGATAATGAATTGATTACGTAGAATAAGGTTCGTCCCCAACCAATCCCGACTGCTTGGTTATCGGCAAACATCTGTGGCAGGAATTCGGCAGCCGCCATACCCAGGTGCGAACGCAATTGGCCGTTATCCAATCCCTCACTGGATGTCAAAACCACATGATGCAGATGGAAAGCCTTGCACACAGCATCACTTAACTGAGGATCGCTGGGAGTGGGGTCATAGATCGAGATGCGCACCACCCCCTCAGCACGCGCTTCGCTCAACAAGCGTGAAACCTTTTGCCGTGTAATCTGCAATCTGCGGGCAATCTGCTGCTGGGTCTGCTCGCTCTCATAATAAAGGCGGGCTATCTGCACCATCAGTTGCAAATCCTCTCGGTTCTGCATAAGCAAAATCCTTTATTCCTCTAACCTGCATCGGTCTGAAACACAGGTTTAAGTGCTGGGTACAAGGCACGATAACGCCGATAAGCGCGTTCATATTTATCCGCATTGTCGGGGTTGGGTTGAAGCGCCGGCTTCAAGCGCATCATCTTTCCATTGGCAGCCGCCAGGTCCGGGTATGCACCCGCTCCCACGCTCGCCAGCATAGCCGCTCCTAAACAACCAGTTTGGCTCACCTCCATCGCTGCAACCGGGCGCTGCAAAATATCGGCCTTGATCTGATTCCAAAAAGTACTGTTCGATCCTCCTCCGCAGACGGTCAACGACTTTGCCTTCGCCCCACTGACCTCTTCGCATGCCTCCAGGATGTGTCGTACCGCAAACCCAATGCCTTCATATACAGCACGCGTGCAATACGCACGGTTATGGGCCAATGTAAGTCCCACAAAACCACCGCGAACCTGTGAATCCCAAATGGGCGCCCGTTCGCCATTCAAGTAAGGCAGGAATACCAGCCCTTCGCTGCCGGCAGGAACCGTCGAGGCATCCTGCTCGAGCTTAGCGAAATCCACACGCCCGTCAAATTCAGGGTAAAACCCCTGCGACAGCCAGCGCAATGTATCGCAACCGGCTTGGGTGGGGCCGCACAGAAAACGTCCGGCTTCACCTATAGCTGCCATGTAAACACCACCGCCTTCGCCAGCCTTGGCGACACCTAGCGAGACGATTTCTGACGTGCCTGCTACGTCCACGGCACAACCGGGGATGATGGCACCGCCGGCCAGGTTATCGCAATAAGCATCGATCGTCCCGCAGACCACGGTGACGCCTTCAGGCAGACCGGTCGCCTGGGCAGCCGCTCGGGTAACCTTGCCCAACACGCCCACAGGCTGCAAGACCTGCGGCATCAATTCGACCGGCACCCCCAAGGCGGCAAAATAATCTGCCTCGTAGCGCCCCGTCTGAGGGTTATACAGGCAATAAGCACTGTTCCCATCGGTGGCCGCTACGCCGGTCAACTGCAAGCCGATAAAATCCTTGGGCTGCAAGATGGCAGTAGATTGCTTCAACTCTGCAGCGGCGTGTGTTTTCAACCATAACAAGCGCGCCGGCGGCATGGTCGCCTCGCCCAGGAAATCGGACCCAGCCCAGGCACGCGCCTTATCGGCCGGTATCGATTCGGCCAGCCAGTGGGCCTCTTGCTGCGATCGCTGGTCACGCCAGATTATCGCACGGCCAAGCGACTTGCCGTCACGATCCACTAACACGTGACCAGGACATTGGCCGCTGAGGCCCAATGCGACCACCTCGCTCGAACCGGCTTTCTCCATCACTTGCTTGAGAGCTTGGCAAGCAGCCGACCACCAGTCTTTTGGGTCTTGTTCCGCCCAACCCTCGAAGGGGCTGTACAGTGGGATGGGAACAGCCGCGTTGGCCAACAAGTGACCGTCTATATCAAACAGCCCTGCTTTGACGCTGCTCGTGCCAATATCTAGCCCGCAAAAATTTTGTTTCACCGTTTCAATTCCTTCAATGCCTGTGGCACCGTGGCTTTGCCATGCACCAAAGCAACCAAGGCGCGGCACACGCCGGCCGGGTCGGAATGTTGCCAAACGTTGCGGCCGATGGCCACGCCACTTGCGCCCGCAGCGAGTGCCTCGGAGACCGAGGTCAATAATTCTTCCTCATTCTTGGTTTTCTCACCACCCAATACCACCACCGGGCGATAACACGTTTGCAACGCTGTCCGAAATTCTTCCTGAGGCCGGGCATAAGATGCCTTAACCAGATCAGCGCCTAATTCCACGCCAATGCGCATGGCAAAGCCCACATCTTTGGCCGTGGCCGGTTGGCCATCCTTGCCCTGCACCAGCATCTCGGCAATCAGCGGTATGCCCCACACTTCCGACTGCGAAGAGAGCATCGCCAGGTTGTGTAAGGATGAAGGCTCCTCGGGATACCCGATCATGCCCATGCAAATGACCGCATCGGCCCCCAACCTGCAGGCATCCTCGATCGAAAATTGATTACTCAGCGTCCCCTGGACAGGGCTGCGCATCGACGAGCCACCATCCACCCGCAAAATCAGTCCCATCTTTCCGAGTCGGTCACCAAAGCGACGGGCAACCCCCAGGGTCGTCAACACGGCATCGGCACCGCTGGAAGCCAAAGCATCGATCAGCTTCCCCGGATCCTCCAGGCCCTGCATGGGGCCCATAAAACCCGCATGGTCGAAAGCCACGATAACCGACCGATGGTCGGCCGCAAACAAACGTCGTAATCTCAATTCCTTCATAATGTCCTCCCTGTTTTTTCGAATGTGACTACTGCCTTCAAGCCCTGCCGTCCGGCAGCATAAGCGACAGCCTTTTCGACGTCATCGAACGGAAATCGTGCCGTCACCAGCGAACCGAAATCCACCCGCCGGGAGCTCAACAATTCCAAGGCGCGGGCAAAATGTTCCGGTGCCAGGCCGGAAGAGCCGGTCAGATAGTACTGTTTATAATGAAGCTTACGGACATCCAACTCGATCTTGGTGCCCTCGGGCACACCGGCAAAAGCACATACCACCCCGCCCGGCCGTACAACACTTATCCCGGTCGTCAGTGCCTCGCCTGCCGAGACCGCAACTACCACCACATCTGCGCCCCGGTTTTCGGTGAGCAATTGCACGGCCGGCAGCAATTCTTCTTTGCTGATATCGATTACATGGTCAGCATAATATCGTGCAGCCGCATCCAGGCGATGTTGGGTCATCCCAGCTACGATGACCTTGCTGGCACCAAAGCCGCGCGCCGCGCCGGCTGCCAGCAGCCCCATCGGGCCATCTCCAATCACCGCCACCACATCACCGGGTTTGAATTTGGCAATTTCCAGTCCCATGATTACACAGCCCAACGGCTCCGAAAGCGCCGCCAATTCCATTGGCACACCATCGGGAATGGCAAAGGTACCGCGTTCGGCCAATGGCGCCTCCGCCAAAATGCGTTCGGCCATACCACCCGGTTTCATGGATACCTCATATAAGTGTTCGCACAATCCCGGTTGATTGTGTCTGCAATAAAAACAGGTTCCGCATGGCAAATAAGGCGCGACGATAACCCGTGCCCCCTTCTTCCATTTGCTTTGGGGCGAGGCCTGCACCACAACCCCTGCCACCTCGTGACCCAATGCGAACTCGGGGTTATTGGCGCCTTTCTGAACGGTTTTTACATCCGTTGAACAAACCCCGCAGACAAGCGGCTCAACGATAATATCTCCCTCACCTGCCAACGGCTCAGGGAATTCCACGATCTTCACTTTCCCGGGTTTGTCTGCTACAGCAGCTCTCATAATTCAACCTCTCTGACAAGTAATCGCATCACCGGCATTCTTCACCAAATCATATTCGCTCGAGAATTACCTATAACGCGTCATTTCCAAGAGAATTTTCTTACTGTTTCACGATCAGGCAAGCCACTGCGCGCTCCCAAATAACCGATCTTGATAGCAGCAACCGCACTGCCCAACCTGACCGACTCTTCCCAACCCATTCCTTCCAGATATCCGGTCACCACACCGGCAGCAAAAGCATCCCCTGCTCCGGTGGTATCGACG
>JBEKEX010000149.1:0-6701 GCA_050013615.1 Anaerolineaceae bacterium | reverse complement strand
TGCTGGGATGCAATTGCAGCAATCCAACCTTCCGGACAGGATGAAGGTGTGGGAAGCACTCGATCTGTATGCTTCTTTCTATCCGAAAGTGGTCGATTGGAAAGAATTGCTCGTCGATATCGGATTGGATGAAAAACGCAACACGCCTTTTGCCAAGCTTTCCGGCGGGCAAAAACAGCGCTTGTTCATCGCACTGGCGCTTCTGCCCGATCCACAACTGATTTTCCTGGACGAACTGACTACCGGCCTTGATCCACAGGCGCGCCATACCATCTGGGGTCTGATCAGTGATGTGCGTGCTCGCGGCAAAACCATTATCTTGACCACCCATTTTATGGAAGAAGCGGAGCATCTGTGCGATCGGATTGCCATACTCGACCACGGAAAGATCGTGGCCCTTGACACGCCTGATGCCCTGGTGCAGAAATTGGGGACCGAAACTCGCATTACTTTCCGCATAGATGGGGTGTTGCCATCTGAGTTCAATAAATTCCTTCCGAGTGGGTGCCGGATCGAAATCGACGGGGAAGAAGTGAGCATTTATGGTAAGAATGAAATAAATGCGCCTTTGGTCAGCGAAGTGGTTCGTCAGTTGAGTGAGCTAGGAGTCCCATTCCGCGATTTACGCACGGAGCAACCCAACCTGGAAGACGTCTTCCTGAGCTTGACTGGTCGCAAGATAAAAGAGTGAGGTATGAGATGAAAAGCCTGTTGAAAATGACCTGGATGGAAGCCAAGCTATTTCTGCGCGAGCCGGTGAGCGCCTTCTTCACCCTGATCTTTCCCTTGATGATGTTATTTATTTTTGGAAGTATCTATGGCAGCCAGCCGGTGCCTGGGACAACCAGCAGCCAGAACGCGATCAGCGCCTTGATCCCTGCTTTTATTGCCATGGTCATCGGTATTACCGGATTGATGCCGACAACCATCACATTAGCTACCTACCGGGAAAACGGCATTCTGCGCCGTCTGCGGACTACACCGATCAGCCCGTTGGTCGTGATGGCAGCGCAGGTCATCGTCGTCTTCCTGATGACTTGCTTAGGCGTCTTGCTGCTGATCCTTGCCGGAAAGTTCATTTATCAAGCGCAATTCGAAGGTAACGCCTTTAGCGTATTGGGTGGATTCATCCTTGGCAGTTTGAGCTTTTTCGGGATCGGATTTATCCTG
Source organism: Anaerolineaceae bacterium (assembly GCA_050013615.1). Classification (GTDB taxonomy): domain Bacteria; phylum Chloroflexota; class Anaerolineae; order Anaerolineales; family Anaerolineaceae; genus JBEKEX01. Next base: position 5,531 of record JBEKEX010000149.1, on the reverse strand, counting down.
GCAGGTACGATGCCAACGGCACGCACAGCCCAGGTGGTAGCGATGGTATTATTATACCCAATGCTAATCCTCTCCGGAGCGGCCTGGCCGCGTGAATTGATGCCGGACACTGTCCAGAAGATCTCGGCTTTTCTGCCGTTGACCTATGTGGTAAACCTGCTGCGGGGTCTGTGGATGGGAGAAGCCTGGGGTCAGCATTGGCTGGATGTGGGCGTGTTGATCGGTGTCTTGTTGTTGGGAGTTGTCGTCTCAGTGAAAACTTTCCGCTGGGAGTGATTCAACCGGAGGTGAAGAAGATAACCTCTCAAGTTTTTGCTTTCTAAATGCCCTTTAAAAACTTGGAGCACACAGAAATCCGCCGTGATGGGCGGATTTCTCATTACTTGAAGTGACCGGCATCAACCTGCTCTTTGGCTAGCCTGGTTGCCGTCATGCGAAAGGGGCGCGGCGGTGGCCCTTTTGGGTAACGAAAAACCAGAACCCAACGGGTTCTGGTTTGCTTTTAGTAGCGGGGCTTGGATTCGAACCAAGGACCTCCGGGTTATGAGCCCGACGAGCTGCCACTGCTCTACCCCGCATCATTGGAAATCGGATTATAACACTCCGATACCGGCAAGTCAAGGAATGTCAGTTAAAGTTGTATTTGGCCCCGCACGAGCGGCAGTAGATATCGCCGGGCTGGGCCTTCTTGCCGCACTGGTAACAATAGATCTCGGCCAGCGAGCTCACCTTTTTTACGTCGTCGTGCGACTTGTTCAACGGCAGGCGGATGCGTTTGCGCCAGGTGTCCAGGTCGGGCTGCCAAATGCCTGAAACAAGCAGTACCGAGGCAACCGGCAGGGCAATGCCCACCAGCAGCCCAAGCCCCAGCACGATGCCTTCTCCGGTGCCCAGCAGGTAAGGCACCACCTGGTAGGATGCCCAGCGGTTGAATATGCTTTCCAGCTGGATGGGTTGGGTGGGTGACACCGACAGCAGGGTGGCGGACGTAGAAAGCGTGGAGGAAGTTACATAATTGATCTGCAAGCTGAACTGGTTCCCGGCTTCCAGCGAGCCAAAACTGCCGGCATAATAAATGGAGCCATCCGAATTCTTGTGACTGCCGCCCAGATTGGGATTGATGGTCATTTGGTTGGCGTTGGGGGGTTGCTGCACCAGCACGGATAGCGATTTGATGGCGTAGTCGACCGGCCAAGTAAATTGATAACTGCGTTTATCACCGCTACGCAATAGGTTGGGGTCATAATATTCGATGCGCAATTCCGGGTAGGGTGTGAAAAACGAGACTTGCTGCCAATCGCCGGATTGTGCGGTCACGGCATTGAGGCTGTACAGCATGCCATCCCACCCTTGAAAAGCGATCTTCAAAGGCTTTTCTGCATTGGTGGGCAAGCGCAGGACGATATTGGCAGGCAGAGTGGTTTGTGGAGAAAGAGCGATGTAGAAATCGACCAACACGGCTTGGTGGTCGTATTCCGGCCACAATACTACCTGCACCTGGTCGAAGCTGGTTTCAGTTTGTGCTTGCACCGGCGTGGGGAATAACAGACAAACCAATGCCAACAAAAGGGCTAAGCGTCGGGCTTTCATACCAATATTGCTCCGTTTCGCTTCATCTTACCACAATCGCCGGACACTTTCCAAATAGCGAATATTGGCATGCGCAGCTTCATTCATCTATACTTTATGGCTGCGGTTGGGAAGATGGATCATCCGGCTCGAAGTCACCCCATAAGTGTGGCGGTAGCAGGCTGGCGATGTGTGCCATTACCTGCCGGCTGGAACGCCGGTCTTGCTCATCCTTCACTAACTCTTCAGGCACTTTCAATTTGTAAACTGGTCCAAAGCGTAGGACGAGTACATCGTTTTCTTTGTTCACTCCCGCGGGGAGGATGCGATAGCCCAAACGGGCCAGTTCCAGCATCAACCGGCCGGCACCGTAGGGCGGCCAACCCAGGATGTTGCCGGGAAAATCACGCCCTTCAGGTGCAAAACCGATCACGGCTTCAGGTGCCTGGCGGGCAAACGCCAGCAGGTGGCGGATCGACAAAGCACGCGCCACTTGCTCCCGCGGGTCGGGCGGCATGGGCGGTGTCAGGGAGATATCGTAAATTGCGGCCAGGCGGGCAAAGAATAGTTCACTGGCACGGCGGAGCAAATTGCGCAAGGGCTTGCCAGGGAACGTCCAGGCATTGGTCATCACCCAGTGCATCTCTGATGGGATCACGGCGCTGATGGCAATGGCGCTCCACAACACGTTGTGCCCTTGCGCAGTGTAATGGTTGACCGTGACCAGGTAACGACCGCCGGCAGGGATATGCTCAGCGCCGCGCACCTCCAAGGGTGGTGCCGGATTTTGCAGCGCATGGCGTGCATCACGCTGCAACGAGCGCTTCCTATTAAATATTAAAGCAATACCCAACCTGAAATAATAATCTGTAGGAAGTTGATATGGCGCCATATCGCCTCGATTAACTTATGTTATACTTCATTAACTCATTCGTGTGATAAGGGTTGGGCTAAGAAGAAGGTATACCATGAAGACACTTTTATTGATGCGTCACGCCAAGTCGAGTTGGAAGTTCCCGGAACTTTCAGATCGCGACCGCCCGTTGAACAAACGCGGCGAAAAAGATGCCCCTCGCATGGGCAAACTCCTCAAAGAAAAAGATCTGATCCCACAACGAATCTATAGTTCCACTGCCGTGCGCGCTTGCAAAACCGCCGAAGCCGTGGCAGAAAAAGTGGACTATAAAGAGGAGATCATTTATCTCGATTCGCTCTATATGGCCGAGCCCTCGGCAATCGTCGAAGTGCTCAAGACCGTCCCGGACGAGATCAAATGCGTGTTGGTGGTGGGGCACAACCCCGGGATGGAAGGATTGGTGCAGATCCTCAGCCGCAAGGTGGAATCGCTCCCGACAGCCACGGTTGCTTATATCAAGCTGCCGATCAAGAGCTGGAGTGAGTTGAGCCTGGCAGTGGAAGGCGAGCTAAAAGCTGTCCGGCGGCCGCGGGAAAAGTAGGACATCAATTTTTATAGATGAACTGCCAGTGATGAGACTGGCAGTATTTTTATTCGTGCCTCTCTTTGGGGAAATGGTTTATTTTAATAGAAAGTTTTCGTTCATATTCTTGATTGGTTCGGGATAGCTATTCAGGTGATGAAGTTGTTTTCCTTCGATACTTTGTCAGAGGAGAATTTCAATGACTGAATCCAAAACGATTGAGACTTGTGGTTTGTGGCAGAGTCCCATCAGCCCGCGGATGCTCAGTCAGCGCCTGCGTTTGGAGGACGTTCAATGGGATAGCGACGGCCGTACCCTGGTTTGGCTGGAAGGACGTTCCGACCGAGGCGTGTTGGTAGGTCGGGTAGAAGGGGATGCCCGTCGCGATCTGACCAGTGAACAATCGGTGCACGGCGGCGTTGGCTATGGCGGCGGGGAGTTCACCGTGGCAGGTGGTCGCATTTTCTATACCGATAGAGGCGGACAGTTGTTCACCCGCGGCTTGGGACAGGGTGAAGCTACACTGCTCACACCACCCTTCGGTGCCTCGGTTTCGCCGACGCTTTCACCGGACGGGAAATGGCTGATCTACGTGTTCAGCGACGGCAAGACCGATCTGTTGGGAATGGTCGACTCTGAGGGGCACGCCTGGCCTGCCAAGCTGGCCGTGGTAGCAGATTTCTACATGCAGCCCATTTGGCATCCTTCCGGCAAGATGCTGTCCTGGGTGGAATGGGACCATCCCAACATGTCTTGGGATGGAGCGCGCATCGTGCTGGCAAAGCTGGAAGGCGAACCACCGCGGATCACCACACGAAGTGTGGTCGCAGGAGATGAGAGGACCCCCGTTAGCCAACCCCGCTTTTCTCCTGACGGGCGTTGGTTGAGCTACCTGACTGCAGATGGCGATTGGGAAGACCTGGTGGTGATGGATATCACCAACGGCGAAAAACGGGTGCTGGTGAAAGGGGACGGATTCGCTCTGGCACCTCTGGCTTGGGTGCAAGGGGTCCGCTCGTACGGCTGGAGTCATTCTGGAGAAAACTTGTATTATCTGCGTTATGCGCAGGGCGGCGCCACGCTGTGGCAGGTCGAGTTGGGGAATGGACATTCTACGCCGATCGATGTTTCGCCCTACACTTGGATCCAACAGCTTTCGGTCAATCCCCAAAAAGACGAGCTCGCGTTTATCGCTTCAGCACCGTCGATTCCTGACCGCGTGGTGCATTGGGATGGGCAGGCATTGCATATCGAAGCTCGTTGTGATTCTGAGATGATCGCACTCGATTTCCTGCCGACGCCGCGGCTGGTGACCTGGCAGACTGAAGATAAAACGTTGGTTCAAGGCTTTTATTATCCGCCGACGAACCCCAACTTCACTAGTGCTGAGCTGCCGCCGGCCATCTTGAATTTCCATGGCGGGCCGACCTCCGAGGCGTCCCTACGCTATAGCGCCGAGGCAGCTTATTTCACCTCACGCGGCTACGCCTTCATGGAGGTCAATTACCGCGGCAGCAGCGGTTATGGCCGCACGTTCCGGGAGACGCTGCGCCAGCACTGGGGCGATCTGGATACCGAAGACGCTTCGGGTGCTGCACATGCCTTGATCGATCAGGGCCTGGCAGATGCGAAACGACTGGTGATCAGAGGCGGCAGCGCCGGTGGGTTTACTGTATTGAATGCCCTGATCCGCTACCCTGGCTTGTTCAAGGCAGGCATTTGCCTGTATGGCGTTTCCAACCTGTTCCTGCTCAACCTGGAAACCCATAAGTTCGAGGCACATTATAACGATACGCTGGTAGGAATCCTCCCCGAAGCCGCGGCGCGCTTCCACGCCTGGTCTCCTCAATTCCACCTCGATGCCATCCGCGATGCCCTGGCGGTCTTCCAGGGGAAAGAGGATAAAGTGGTGCTGCCTGATCAAGCGGAGATCATCGTGCAGGCACTGCAGCGCAATCACGTGCCGTACATCTACCACCTTTACGAGGGGGAAGGACACGGTTTCCGCAAGCCCGAAACGGTGCTGGATTATTATCAGCAGGTGGAAAAGTTCCTGCTCCAATATGTTTTATTCGGAAATGCATGAGCTTTTAAAGAAAACAGCGCACACCTTTAAGGTGTGCGCTGTTTTAGTTTAAGCGACTCTCTTATTTGGGCATTTGTGCCAGGAATTCGTCCATCAGGCCCAGCAATTTGTCGACGTCGGAAGTTTGGATCTCACCCATGTGGGCAATACGGAAGGTCACGTCTTTCATCTTCCCATAACCGTTGGCAATGCGCATACCGCGTTGGAGCAAGAATTTGTTCAGATTCTTGATGTCCATATTCTTGCTGTTTTGAATGGTGGAGACGGTTTTGGAACGATAGGGTTCCGGCGCCAGGGGCGGCATGCCATGCTTGATGGCCCAATCCTGGGTGCGCTTGGCCATCTCGGCGTGGCGGGCGAAACGTGTCTCCAAGCCTTCCTCGAGGATGCGGTCGAGCTGCACATCCAAGGCAAAAATCAAGGACATGGCCGGCGTC
>JBEKEX010000148.1:0-6710 GCA_050013615.1 Anaerolineaceae bacterium | reverse complement strand
GCAAGGCGTCAGTGTGTTTGCCGGGCAGCCGCGGCCCGAAGATGGCATCCTGGGCAGTGCGACTTTACTGCAGGCAAAACGCTACCCTGCCACCAACGTCCATCGCTTCAAGGGTCCGTTCTATCTGCTCTCCCAACCCAATATCATCGCATGGCTGGAAGCCTGGCAGCCGGACGTGCTGATCGCCGAAGCCAACCGGCGCAATTTGAGCCTGCCAGATGCCGTGCACTGGATGCACGCCCACCAGCACAAAGTGATCGGTTGGGGGTTGGGCGCACCTCAATCTGATTCTGCGCTGGGCGGTTTGCAACAAGCTCTGCGCAGCCGCTTTTTGAAGCAGTTCGATGCTCTCATCACCTACAGCCAGCTGGGCGCCGGTCAGTACCGGGCAGCCGGTTTTCCGTCCGAACGCATCTTCGTGGCCCCCAACGCCGTTGCGCCGCGTCCCGCACAGGTCGCCCCCCAGCGCCCCGCCGGCTTCAAGGATGGCAAGCCGGTGGTGTTGTTCGTCGGGCGTCTGCAGGCACGCAAGCGATTGGAATTGCTGCTGCAAGCCTGCGCGGCCCTGCCCCAAGCCCTTCAGCCACGCCTGGTCATTGTGGGCGATGGCCCGGAACACCCGGCATTGAAAGCGCTGGCCGATCAGCTCTACCCCACCACGGAATTCACCGGCGCCAAAGAAGGTGCCGAACTGGATGCTTACTTCGACGCCGCCGACCTCTTCGTCCTGCCCGGCACCGGCGGCCTGGCCGTCCAGCAAGCCATGAGCCACGCCCTGCCTGTGATCGCCGCCGAGGCGGATGGCACGCAGTCCGACCTGGTGCGTCCCGGCAATGGCTGGCAGCTCCCGCCCGGCGACCTGCAAACCCTGATCCGAACGCTGGGCTATGCCCTTTCAGACGCGACCCGCCTGCGCCAGATGGGACAAGCTTCTTATCATATCGTCTCGAATGAGATCAACCTGGAAGCCATGGTGACCGCCTTCGGCCGGGCGATCTCCGCCGTCTTGTCATCTTAAATCGAAAGCTCGATCATAATCCTATGCGTATCTTGCTGGTAGCCGATGGGCGCAGCCCCATCACCCGGGCCTGGGTGGCAAACCTGCTCAAACTGAAGCACGAGATCGTGCTCGTGTCCACCTTCCCCTGCGCCCCCCTGGAAAACCTGCCGCACATGCTGGTCATGCCGGTGGCGTTCGGCGCCTTTTCCGGCGGCCAGGTGAGCACCGGGGCGCATACCCAGCAGGCGCGCACCGGCATCCGCCGCGAGGTGGGACGCTTCCGCTCGCTGCTCATGGGCAGCCGCTACATCCTCGGCCCGCTCACCTTGCCCTTCTTCAAAGCTCCTTTTCAACGATTGGTCAATGGCTTGCAGCCCGACCTGGTGCACGCCCTGCGCATCCCCTTCGAGGGCATGTTGGCGGCCTATACCCCGCGGCCCTTCCCCCTGGCGGTTTCGATTTGGGGCAACGACCTCACCTTCCACGCCCGCGGCTCTTCACAGATGAGCGCACTCACCCAGCGCGTGCTGAAGCGCGCCGACGGCTTGCTGGTCGACGCCCACCGCGACATCCGCCTGGGGCACACCTGGGGCTTCGATCCGCAGAAACCCACGCTGGTCGTGCCCGGCGGCGGAGGTGTGGACCTGTTCGAGCTCCACCGACCGCTTTCCAAGGCACCCGCCTGGGCAAAAAATATACCAGCGGATATTCCCCTGTTGGTCAACCCGCGCGGTTTCCGGCCGGGCAGCGTGCGCAATGATACCTTCTTCCGCGCCATACCCCTGGTGTTGGAGCGCGAGCGCCGGGTGATGTTCGCCTGCGCCGCCATGCAGGACCAAAAAGAAGCCATCCAATGGGTGGAGAAACTGAAGATCAAAGACCACGTGCGCCTGCTGCCCTATCTGCCGCAATCGCAGCTCTGGGATCTCTTCCGGCGCGCCCAGGCTTCCATCTCCGTTTCGGAACATGACGGCACACCCAATTCGCTGCTCGAGGCCATGGCCTGCGGCTGCCTGCCCATCGCCGGGGACATCGAATCGATCCGCGAGTGGATCACTCCCGGCGTGAACGGCCTGCTGGTGGAACCGTCCAGCCCTCAATCGCTGGCCGAAGCCATCCTACTGGCGCTCGCCAACCCCAATTTGCGGGCCTCGGCCGCCGAAAAGAATCTGGAGATCATCCGCCAGCGCGCCGAGATCAACGCCGTGCGTGCCAGCACCGAAGTGTTCTACCAACTTTTGGCTAACCGATAGGTGCACGGGTAAGCCGCCCGCCCCCGGCTTTGCGGGGGTGCCCGTACAACGCCACCGCCTCGCCCCTACGATTCCGCAACCCCCACAGCCCCCCTGCGTATATTTTGATAGCATAACTTGGAGGCTCACTATGTACACTCGTCGTCCCGGATGTTTAGGCGGTTGTGGTGAATTCTTACTGTTCGGCTGGCTGTTCAACTGGCTGCAGAGCGCCTTCGGCTACCGCAGCGGCTCCTGCATGGGCTGCGGCTGCGGTTTCATCCTGATGATTATCTTCCTTATGATCCTTATGTCGATCCTGTTCGGCACCGACTGGGGCCGCCTGGTGATGATTCCCGCCGGATTGCCGCTCATCTGACCGTTCGAACGCTTATCTTAAAATTTCATAGGCTGCAGACTGCAATCGAGCCGGGATTGACGCTATAATTAATCCATGACGCTTTCACTTCAATCCCGGTTGTGCGGGGTGGCGCTGGGCGCTGCCGTGGGTGATGCCCTGGGCATGCCGCTCGAGTTCCACCCGCCAACGCCGCCGGACGCGCCGGTGCGTGACATGCTGCCCGGGCGCCTGCCCGCCGGCAGCTTCACCGATGACACCGAAATGGCGCTTGCCCTGGCCGAAAGCCTGCTGGCGCACCAACCGCTGGATATCGAAGACCTGGCACAGCGTTTTGTAAGCTGGTACCACAGCAGCCCGCCCGACATCGGCTACCAGACTTCCTTCACCCTCGGCCTGATCGCCGCCGGTGCCTCATGGGAAGAGGCTGCCCGCCGCAGCCGCCGTGACGCCCCCGATTCGGCCGGCAACGGCTCGATGATGCGCTGCTGGCCGGTGGCCATCGCCTGCCACGCCGACCACAAAGCTCTGCGCTCGGCCAGTGAAACGCAAAGCTTGATCACCCACCCTCACCCGGAATGCGTTGCCGGCTGCGTGTTCGTCAACGGCATGATCTTCGAATTTTGCCAGGGCGCCAGCTTGCCGCAAGCCTTCCAGGCCATGCTGGGCTCGGACATTCTCCGTAATGAATTGTTGGAAATAGTGGAAGCCGCCCCCGGCCTGTCGCACGACCAGCTCAAGAACAGCGGCTGGGTGCGCCACACACTGCAAAGCGCCGTGTGGGCGTTGTTCAACTCGCACTCCTTCGAGGAAGCGCTCGTGCTTGCCGTTAATCTCGGCAACGACACCGATACGGCCGCATCCGTCACCGGCGCCATGGCGGGTGCACTCTACGGCGTTGAGGCCATCCCGGCCCGTTGGAGTGACGCGTTACGTGGCGAATGGCCGCTGGGATCGGGTAAACTATGGCACGCCGCCGACTTCATCCAGCTTGCCGACCGCCTTGCCGGCCTCTCGGAGCACGGGAGCAGTCATGCCTGAGATGAAGCAGTTGGGCAAGTACCGCATCGAGGCCATCCTCGGCAAGGGCGCCTTTTCCGACGTCTACAAAGCCACCGACGTCACCCTCAATCGCACGGTGGCGCTGAAAGTACTGAAGTCCACCCTGCTGGATGACGAAGAAGCCTTCTCACGCTTCATCCAGGAAGCGCAAGTGGTGGCAGGGTTGAACCATCCCCACATCGCCACAGTGCTAGACCTGGGTGAAGTCAACGGCTGCTATTTCCTGGCCCTGGAATATATCAATGGCTATTCGTTGGATAAAGTGCTGGCGCAGCACGGCCCGCTGAACTGGCGCCAGGCAGTGCGCATCACGTCCGATGTGGCCGACGCCCTGTCCTTCGCCCACAACATCGGCCTCGTCCATCGCGACGTTAAGCCGCAGAACATCATCATCAGCCAGCATGAAGGCGCGGTGTTGACTGATTTCGGCCTGGTGAAAGCCATGGAAGCCATCGGCATCGGCAGCCGCACCGGCATCATGCTGGGCACGCCGCAGTACATCCCGCCGGAAGTATGGCACGGCATGACCGCCACTCCCGCCAGCGACCAGTATGCCCTGGCCTGCGTGCTGGTGGAAATGCTCACCGGCAAGGCGCTGTTCGACGCCCCCACCCCCTGGGCCATCATGGAGAAACACTCCGAGCCGCCCGACCTGCCCGCCAGCCTGGCCGCCATGCCGTCCACGCTGATGAGCATCCTGCGCGCCCTGTCGGTCAGCCCTGACGAGCGTTTCGAGACCGTGGCCGATTTTTCGCGCGAGCTTTCGCTCCACGAAGCCGATTGATCTACCTACTGTTGACGCTCTCCACGTGGTTATGATACAATCGTTTCACTCTGGGCGCGTAGCTCAATGGTAGAGCAGTGGCCTTTTAAGCCATTGGTTAAGGGTTCGAGCCCCTTCGCGCTCACTTTGCGTTTAAAAATATTTCTGGGGGAGTGTGCAATGATAATTTTTGTAGAAATGCAGTTATTTAAGAATGCTTATTAAACCAAGAATAAATCCAAGCATCCCCAAAGCCACACTAATAATTCCCAACCAAGTAGCTACCTTCACAACAATTTGAGGATGTTGAAGACAAGATTTAAGTCTCCAATAACAATTATCAGAAGTCGTTATCTGTAAATTATATTTTCTTAGTGTAGACAGGTCACCTAACTGCTTCCTGTACCACTGATTAATTACCAATGTAGGAACGTTGATATCAATTTTATATCTCCCATTTTCTTCCTTGTTATATTCCCTCAGATAATTACCATCAATTTCAAGAGCCTCACAATAAACTTTTTTTCGATCAGATACATTCTCTATGCACACAATTGCCCGTTGGCTAAATCCTGATGGACTAATCCAAACCAAACCTGAGTTAATATCCTCATGTAAAGCCGCATAAACCTTATATCCTTTTTTTACCGTTTTATTTTTCATTTTATTTCTCCTTTCATTTCAGTTCATCCTTATTATTTGATAAATTTTTGAAATACACTGGCAATGTATGTTTCTTATCTCAATTGACTATCACCTCCTTTCTGGATAAAAAAATCCCCTTTGGACGGGGATTGTCATTATGAAAATTATGAGTATTTATTTTTCAATCATTTATTGATTAATATATTTAGGTCACAACTTCTCCCTTCTAAAGATTAGTAATATTTCAATATTAAACACAAAAACCCCATAAAGGGGAAAATTTATTCGTAAAAAATATTTTTGGATAACAATAGAAATATTATTAATTAATAATATATATTATATACCATATTTATCAACTACTACTGTAGTATAGCACGCCGAATATCTGAAGTCAAGGGGATTCCATCAACTTTCCAACTAATGATTAATACTTGTAACTTGGTAGAGCAGTGGCCTTTTAAGCCATTGGTTAAGGGCACCCCATTAGGGTGTAATCCGAGCCTCCGCTCTGCGCACCTTTGGTGTTCGTGCTTACTTAATTAGACTAATTTTTGTCACTATTTTTATGGAGGATTTCTAAACTTTTACCATCACACATTCTTTGACTATTGTGGATTTACGTAAAAAATCAATAGCTGGGCATCATAACTTGTGGTGTGTGACCAGAATTCCATAGAAATCATTGAAGTATCCTTATCAGATCCTTTTAAAAAGGATAATAAGAATGTATCGGAACCGGTATTCGTATTCCATTGTTCATCCTGACCAAGCCTATATTTCATATCACTTGCGATGGGTTTGAAATAATCTTCAATATCTGCAAACCTTGTGGACTGTGGAAGCTGATACCAGCTCCAATAGTATGGTTGGGGTATCGCATTATTGCGAGCAAGGCTTTCGACCCAATTGGTTGTGTCCGTATCGGCGGAACTGTCTGTCGCCCATAGCACTGAACCCGGATAGTCCTTAATTCGCCAGGATTGACTCGCAGTTGCAGCAATTTCAGTAGGTGGAATGACATCAATAATTGTAGCTGTCTTGGTTGGGTAAAGCGTCACAGTTTGACTAATTGGAATGGCAGTTGCAGTAATTGATGTTATGGCGGTCTGCGTTTGGGCAACCGCCTGCGCAATTTGTTCTGCATTTGAGGCGCATCCCAATAACCCAAAGGTCAAAACCACCGCAAAAAGTATCGCAAATATCTTTTTCATGTTACATATCCTTTCCCCAACATGTGAAACCCGTAGTTACATCATTTTCAGAAGTCAAATTTAAGTTGATCTTTTGCCAAGATTGAAATTTGTAAACCTTGTTTCATCGAAGGCTGGTGAGTATCGGTCAACGATGAGACACTTATAAAAACAATAATTCGATAACTCCTCAACAAATAGTTTCAACCACTCTAAAGCGATTGCTGCTCTTGGATTTTCGGTATTATCTCGTAGATCGACAAAGTGAATTCGGCATGGATAACCCTACCTGACTTTTATTAATGCTTCAAGAGACTCCTGAAATTTCTGCTGTGGCACAATCAATGCGCCATGTAATTGAAAACGGTCATGGGCAGCATCAACACCACTTTCGTCATGAAAAATGCTGAAATTTCCTTTCCTTAATTCAGGAACATCAAAGATCGTTAACTGATGT
>JBEKEX010000147.1:0-6822 GCA_050013615.1 Anaerolineaceae bacterium | reverse complement strand
TTTTGTACCGTCTTTGATGCGCCCGGGGTCATTCTCCCACGCCGCCCAGTTGTTGTTACGGTTGTCCCCCTCCACTTGATGCGCAGCCGTGGCGGTGCCCCACAAGAAACCGTTTGGAAAATGGAATGTGGCCTGTGGCATGTCGCTACTCCCGTCGAAACGAATTCGGAAGAATTATATCTTGAACTCTGCCCACCAACCGCCGAATTGGCAAAGCGTCCAACCTTATCAGACTATTTTCCTGAAGGCATTGCACCCGCCCGGTTAATGCCTATAATGGAATCAGCCTGTCATAGGATCGCAAGGAGCACGAGATGGTCAAAGTCAGGGCAGCATATTTTGTGTTGGTCGCATTGATTTTAGTTGCTGCCGCCTGCAGTAGCAACCCGCGCGCCGCCCTCTATGGGCGCTGGCAAATGTCCAACCCGGATGGCACCGGCGGCGGCCTGGGCAATTTAATCTTCGAATTCAAGTCCGATGGCTCCCTGCACCTCACCGTCAGCCTGGCCAACGGCCAGCAGGTCACCCAGGATCTGCATTACCAGTTCGTCGACGATTCCACCATCCGCTTTCTGCCCAACAGCGATAGCCAGGCGATGGTGCCCAACACCGACCAATCCTGGCGGGTGGATGGCGACACGCTTTATCTTACTTCCGAAGACCAGGCCATGGAATTGACACGGGTGAAGTGATGTTTTCCCGCATTCGAACCTGGGGGTGAAAATTTCGACACTTAAATATCCCTGTGTCTTTTCTCACCATGAATTAATGTGCAAAGTCAGGAATTAAAGTAAAATAACCCTAATTGGTCTTATATCGTAATAATATCGGAGACGTTTTGCATGTCGTCCACTCCGCATGATAGGCCTGCAACTGCCAAACGCATAAAATTCATTATCGGTGGCGTGGTGATTGTTGCAGCGATTGCTTTTCTCATCATTTCATCTACCATCAATAACGCCCAGTATTTCCTTACCATCGATGAATTGCTCGGGCGCGGTACCGCCGTACAAGGTCAAGCCGTGCGTATTTCCGGCGCTGTGATCGGCAGCACTATCCACTATGACCCGCAATCGCTTAACCTGAATTTCACCATTGCTGATATCCCCGCCGATAACAATCTGATCGAACAGCAAGGCGGGCTGGCAGCCGCATTGCACGCAGCCGTCATCGATCCCAGTCGCACTCGTCTGCAGGTTGTTTACCACGGCCCTCGCCCCGATTTGCTGAACGACGAAGCCCAAGCCATCATCACCGGTCATTTAGGAACCGATGGCACCTTTTACGCCGACGCGCTGTTGCTCAAATGCCCCACGCGCTATGAAGATGCCCTTCCCGCCCAGGTAGAAACCCCCACCCCATGATCACCAACATCGGTTTCGGCTCTCTGGCAATTGCCTTCGTTGTGGCGCTCTATAGCGTGGGTGCAGCTTTGTATGGCGTCCGCAGCAAAGCCGAAGCCTGGGTCGAGTCGGCGCGTTACGCCGTCATGTCGGTGTTCTTCCTCATCACTTTAGCCGTGGTGGCCTTGATCGTCTTGATGTTGACCGGCCATTATGAAGTGGCCTACGTCTATCAAGTAATCAATAGCAGCATGCCGCTTTATCTCAAAGTGACTGCCCTATGGGGCGGCCAGAATGGCTCACTGCTTTTTTGGTGTTGGTTGCTGGCAGGTGCGGCCTTCATCGTCATGCTGCGCAATTGGAAAGAAGACCGTCCATTGTTGCCCTGGGTAATCGTCGTCACCATGGTGACTCTGGCATTTTTCCTCGGCATGAGCATCTTCGCCGAAAACGCCTTCTACCGCTTCTGGACCTTGGCGGATGGCACCGAGGTCACCTCGGTCTTCCAGCCGGCCGGGGCCACGCCCATCTTCCCCTATAACGGCGTCGGCCTGAACCCCTTGCTGCGTCACCCGGCGATGGTCATCCATCCTCCCGCGCTCTACCTCGGCTTTGTGCTCTTTGTCATCCCCTTTGCGTTTGCCATAGCCAGCCTGATCACCGGCCAAAAAGATGACCGTTGGATCGCCCTGACCCACCGTTGGACGCTGACTGCCTGGCTGTTCCTTTCCGCCGGGCTGCTGCTGGGCATGTGGTGGGCTTACGGCGTACTGGGCTGGGGTGGTTATTGGGGCTGGGATCCGGTGGAGATCGCTGCGCTGATGCCCTGGCTTTCAGGCACGGCATTTTTACACTCAGCGATCATCCTGGAGCGGCGTGACCTGGCGCGCCGTTGGACTGTCTTCCTGATCATGCTCACTTATGCCCTGGTCATCTTGGGCACTTTCCTCACCCGCTCCGGCTTGCTTTCCTCCGTCCACGCCTTCGCCGAGAGCAACCTTGGGGTTCCTTTCTTCATATTTCTCAGCCTCACCCTCATCGGGATGTTTGGCTTGTTCCTGTATCGTTGGAATGATTTGGAAAGCCACGGCACTCTCACCTCACTGCTATCCCGCGAATCCATGTTCATCATCAACAACCTACTGATCATGGGGGTGTTGGCCGTTTGCTTGTGGGGTGTGCTGTTCCCGATTGTCTCCGAATGGATCACTGGCCAGAAGATAACGGTTGGGCCGCCTTTCTATGAGCACGCCGCCGGGCCACTCTTTGCCGGCCTGCTGCTGCTCATGGGCATCGTGCCTCTTGCTGCCTGGGGGCGCTCGTCGCTAAAAACATTGGGCTCTGCCATTTGGAAGCCGCTGGCAGCCGCCCTGGTCCTGCTGGCAATCGCCTTTGCCCTGGGTGTCCGCCAATGGACGGCTCTGTTGGGCATCGGTCTGTCAGCCCTGGCGGGCTGTGTCACGCTCTACGACTACGGCCGCTCCGTCTGGCTCAGGCAAAGGAGCCGGGGTGAGACGTTCCTCCAATCGCTTTGGCGCACCACTGGCGTCAGTCGCCGCCGTTATGGCGGATACATCATCCACGTGGGTATTTCACTCATGGCTTTGGGTATCATCGGCATTAACATGTTCCAGACCCAAACCCAGGCCACCCTCGCCCTTGGCCAGAGTATCCAGTTGGACGGGTACACGCTTGCCTATCGTAAACTGGATACAACCGATACCGCCGACGGGCGCAATCTCGCGCAGGCCGAGCTGGATATTTCATACAACGGTGCTCCTTTGGGCCAAATGTTCCCCACCCGGGATTATTATTACGCCATCGAGCAGGATGTGACCCTGCCCGCCATCCGCAGTACCCTGAAAGATGATCTGTACGTCGTGCTGGCCGATTGGCAGGATATATCCACTCAAAGCGCCACCTTCAAGGTGTACCATAACCCCTTGGTCGCCTGGCTGTGGATTGGCGGTGCCGTGCTCGTCCTGGGCACACTGACGGCCGCCTGGCCGTCCGAGGATAAACGGCGGCGCAACAAGCAGGTGCTTTCATGAAGCAGCCCATCCGACTAGCCATCGCTACGATGCTGTCCCTGGCTGCCATTCTGGTTGCTACCGGCAGCGTGGCCGCCCAGCAGCCCACGCCTTCTGATGACCAGGTCAATCAGGTCGCCAGCCAGCTATATTGCCCTCTCTGTCAAAACGTGCGTCTTGATGTTTGCCCCACCCAGGCTTGCGCCCAGTGGCGTGACCTGATCCGACAGGATCTTGCTGCAGGTTGGAGCGCCAAACAGATCGATGACTATTTCGTCCAGCAGTATGGCCCGGCGGTGCTGGCCGAGCCGCCCGCCCAGGGTTGGAACCTGCTGGCTTATATTGTGCCACCGGCGGTATTACTGGCGGGTGCCGCCTTCGTGGTTCAGGTCTACCGCCATGCCCAAAAGCCTCGGCGCAAATCGACTCAACGCGCATTGCCCCCCGAAGACCCTTACCTGATCCGCCTGGAAGACGAGTTACAGCACCGGCAGCATTGATTGGAGCGATGATGACTGATCAAATTTCTCCTTCCTCATCGAATGTACAACCACCACATCGGCCTGTGTGGATAACCTTATTACTGGTAGGTGTGTTGGTGGTGTTCTTAGCCGTGATGGCCTACGGCGTTGCATCCAGGCAACGTGTTTCACTCAAACCCGGCGATGCAGCCCCGGATTTCATGCTTCAACCCTTCGACGGCAGTAGTTCGGTCAGCCTCGCCGCTTTGTCTGGCAAGATCGTGGTGGTCAACTTTTGGGCATCGTGGTGTGTCCCCTGCCAACAAGAAGCTGGATGGCTACAACAAGCCTGGGAACAGTATGCCCCCGGCGGACAGGTCGTTTTCATCGGCGTGGACTACATGGATACTAATCCTGCGGCTGCGGCATTCATCAAACAATATGGGATGACCTACCCCACCGGCCCTGACCAGCAAAGCCAGATTTCACACGATTACAACGTTCTAGCCGTGCCCGAAAGTTACATCGTCGGACGCGATGGAAAGCTGGCCTACGTTCAGATCGGGGCGTTCGCCAGCTATGAGCAAATTAAAGATGTGATCGGTAGCCTGCTCACCCAATGAGCAGATATGTAAGGAGATGATATGGACTTGGGTTCGATGTTCTTCGTCCTGGCTATTGCCCTGGCGGTTGGGCTGTTCGTGAGCCAACCACTGCTTACTGCTGAACGCAATGCCAATATCGATGAAGATGGTTCGGCTGCATCTTCCGATAAGATGCTCCGGGCTCAATTGCAAGCCGAACTGGATCGCAGCTTGAATGCCATACAGGAATTGGATTCAGACCACACTCTTGGCAAGCTGCCGGATGGTGACTATTCCCAGCAGCGGTCTGAGTTGGCGCAAGCCGGCGCCGATGTGTTGCGTCGCCTGGACGTGCTCGGACCGGACCCCAATGAAGCCGCCGCCGATCAAACCCAGGCGCAGAAAAGCCCGGCTGTCGCGTCCAAGCCATTTATCGAACGGGACGAGGTCGAAGCGCTTATCGCTGCCCGCCGGCGCGCCCGGCAGGCGAAAATTTCCGGCTATTGCTCACAATGTGGTAAACCCCTGACGCCCTCCGACCAGTTTTGCCCACGCTGTGGCAAGCCGGTGGATAATAAAGGTTGATCAGTAAAGGTATGCAACAAAGCATTATTTTTGTCTTAATGGCATCTTTTTTACTCATCTCGCCTGGCCTGGCCTTTCATGGCAACAGTGGGATGGTCTCCGGAGCTTTGAGCGCTCAAAGTACCACTGCCGCCGTTCCCGCGGTTACGGTTACCCCTACGCCAAACGCCACGCAAACGGCTGCCGCCGTGACGCCTTCGCCCAGCCCCACACCCAAGAAGACCTTTTCGATCAAGGGCAACGTGATCATGCCAGGTGGTGCCGGCCTGCCTGATGGGCTGACAGTGGTTCTCACCGGCTCCCAACCCGGGGCGAATGGCGATAATAGCGTCACCATTTTCCAAGCCACCTGTCCGCTCTCGTCGGATGGGACATATCAATTCGATTCTATCCTAATCAGTTCCGGTATGACCATTGAGGCGTCCATCCTATACCATCAACTGACCTTTCGCTCCAAGGATGTCTCCGTTGACGACCAGCTTACCGGCCAGACGGTCATTCTGCCGATCACGATCCACGATACCACCACCGATCCTAACGGCGCGTTGGTCAAGCGTCTGCACGTGATCTTGAGCTTTGATACCGCCGGCAACCTGCAGGTCGCTGAGATGTATATCATCGATAATCCCACCGACAAAGTGATCGTCCCGGCCGACTCGTCCAGCGCCGTGCTGCGCTTCGTCCTGCCTGACGGCGCTTCCAATCTGCAATTTTCCGATGGTGCATTGGGTGACCGCTTCATTTCCATGGTCTCCGGTTTCGGCGATCGGGAGGCCATTTATCCTGACCAGGATAACCAGGTCGTTTTCGTCTATTCCCTGCCCTATCACGGCAAGGCTTCATTATCTTTCCAATCGCCTTTGCCCGTCGAAGATGTCATCGCCATGCTGCCCAGTGATGGGGTACAGTTGCACAGCTCTCAACTGACCAGCAGTGGCGAGCGTAACGTCGAAGGATCTCTACTGAGCCTTTACACGGCCAATAGTCTCTCAGGGAACAGTCTGGATATCCAGCTTTCGGGCTCCCCATCCCTCCAAGCGTCGCAGTCCACTCCCTCCAAAGAGACCTTCATCGGTCTGGCAACTTTGCTGTTAGTGATTATCAGCGGCGGGTTATGGTTGCTCAACCGGCGCAAACCGGCCGTCGCTGCCTCACCCGTCAAAGTTGCAACGGAGACTTCCGAAGAGCTCATGGATCAAATCCTGTTCCTGGACGACCTGCACAAGGCCGGGAAACTGGAAGATACCATGTATCAGACGCGCCGGTCGGAATTGAAAGAACGCTTGCGTGCTGTCCTGAAAGAGGGTCCAGGGGTATGATCCAAGTCACGCAGCTCTCCAAGTGCTTTGGCAGCCGTCGAGTGCTGCGTAATTTGAATCTGGAAATTCCGGATGGCCGCTTCGTGGCTCTACTGGGCTCCAACGGCGCCGGTAAAACCACCCTGTTACGCATCCTCGCTACGCTTCTCCGTCCGACGTCCGGCAATGTGGCGATCAACGGGTTTGAGCTGCCGCAGCAGGCATCGGCCATCCGCCGTTCCATCGGGTTGGTCACTCACCAACCGCTGCTCTACGGCGAGTTGACCGCCGAAGAAAATTTGCGCTTTTATGCCCGCCTCTATGGGATTGAGCAGCCAGCAGTGCAGATCGCAGCCCTCCTGGAGCTCACCGGCCTGTCGAGCCGGCGCGGCGACCTGACCCGGACCTTCTCGCGTGGAATGATGCAGCGTCTAGCGATTGGGCGCGCCTTATTGCACCAACCGCCGTTGCTGCTGCTCGATGAGCCATATACCGGCCTGGACGAGGACGCTTGCCGCCGC
>JBEKEX010000146.1:0-12362 GCA_050013615.1 Anaerolineaceae bacterium | reverse complement strand
GTAAACGAATTGCTCGATAATATCGAGCGCTATCATGTTACCTTGTTCCCCGGCGTGCCTCAGATCTATCATATGATCAACCAGTCACCGGCAGTGCGCGCCGGCAAGTACAAACTGGATTCGATCAAAGCCTGCATTTCCGGTTCGGCGCCTTTACATAAAGAAACAAAAGAGGCCTTCGAGGCCAGCACAGGCGGGAAGGTGATGGAGGGGTATGGTCTTTCGGAGGCGCCCACCGCTACTCATTGCAACCCGATGTTCGGAGAAAATCGCATTGGTTCGATTGGGTTGCCATTGCCAGATGTGGAATGCCGTATCGTCAGCCCGGACGGAGCCGACAGGGATTTGCCGGTGGGCGAGGCTGGCGAACTTATCGTACGCGGGCCACAGGTGATGCAGGGGTATTACAACCTTCCCCAAGAAACGGAAATCGCTTTAAAAGGCGGTTGGCTGCACACGGGAGATATAGCCCGGATGGATGTGGATGGTTATTTTTACCTGGTGGACAGAAAGAAAGAATTGATCAAGGTCAGCGGTTTTCAGGTATGGCCAAGAGAGGTCGAAGACGTCCTGATGACCCATCCCAAGGTCCTCGAAGCGGGGGTGGCGGGCATCCCGGACGAGCTGCATGGCGAAGCAGCCATGGCATGGATCGTTTTAAGAGAGGGTATGCAAGCAACTCCGGAAGAGATTATTGCCTGGTGCGCCCAACGATTGACGAAATATAAAGTGCCGATCCAGGTCGAATTTCTGAGTTCATTGCCGCGCACCTCTGTAGGGAAACTTCTCCGGCGCGAGCTGGTCAGAATGCATCTGGAAAATAAAAAAGCCCCGCCTGTCGCATAGCCGACTGAGCAGAGCTTTTTTGTAGTTGATCAAGTCTCCTAATTGGAGTTCATCACCGGTGTTCCACTAACTTTTGGTGTTGGTGTGGGGAAAATGCTTAGGAATTCATCCCTGGAAAGGGTTTCAGTCTCCAAAAGTTTTTTTGCCACGGCATCCAGCTTTTCGCGGTATTGAGTGAGAATGTCAAGCGCCTGTTTGTAAGCGTCGTTTACCAATCGCCGCACCTCGCTATCGATTTGTTCGGCCACGGCTTCGGAATAATCACGCTGTTCGGTGATCTCACGACCCAGGAAGATCATTTCTTCCTTTTTACCATAGATCATAGGCCCCATGTCCTGGCTCATGCCGAGACGGGTAACCATCGTGCGAGCAATCTCTGTGACATGTTCGATATCATTCGATGCACCCGACGTAATATCATTAAATACAATTTGTTCTGCTGCGCGACCACCTAAACCGCCGGCCATTTCAGCCAGTAACTTATTGTGTGAGACCAATGTGCGGTCTTCAGACGGCAATCCCAGCGTGTGACCACCGGTCATTCCGCGGGAAACGATCGTAATTTTTTGGACAGGGTCTGCTTCAGGAAGAACGTTCATCACAACGGCATGCCCAGCTTCGTGATAAGCGATGACGCGTTTTTCTTCCTGGCTGATCAAACGACTGTGACGTTCAGGGCCCATAATGACCCGTTCAATGGCCTCTTCAAAATCGCTTTGGGTAATATTCTTCTGGTTCTTGCGGGCGGCCAGAATGGCAGCTTCGTTGACCAGGTTCTCGATGTCTGCGCCGACGAACCCTGGGGTAGTCCGGGCTAATACGTTCAGGTCAACATCAGGAGCAATGGGCTTTCCCTTAACATGAACTTTCATGATGGCTTCGCGGCCTTTCACATCCGGCCGATCCAAGATAACCCTGCGGTCGAACCGCCCCGGGCGCAGTAACGCTGGATCCAAGATATCCGGCCGGTTGGTGGCTGCCATGATGATGATATTCGTATCAGTATCGAAGCCATCCATTTCGACCAGCAATTGGTTCAGCGTCTGCTCGCGCTCGTCATGGCTGCCGCCGAGACCGGCTCCGCGCTGACGACCCACTGCATCGATTTCATCTACGAAAATAATGCAGGGGGAATGGCGCTTGGCCTGATCGAACAGATCGCGCACACGGCTGGCGCCAACGCCGACGAACATTTCCACAAACTCAGAACCGGAGATCGAGAAAAATGGTACGCCGGCTTCTCCAGATACCGCTTTTGCCATCAGTGTTTTACCGGTTCCGGGCGGGCCGACCAGGAGTACACCCTTAGGGATGCGTGCCCCCAAGGCGATGAATTTCTGCGGCTCACGCAAAAACTCTACAACCTCGCTCAGCTCTTCTTTCGATTCATCGACCCCGGCTACATCTTCAAATGTAACGGTGGGGTGGTCACCGCTGAACATCCGAGCCCTTGATTTTCCAAAAGACATGGCGGCATTGTTACTTCCCTGCGCCTGACGGAACAGGAAATAGAAAGCTACCACAAGGATGATGACGGGCAATATCGTCCCCACGGCTGTTAAGATGCCGATCCACGAACTAGGTTGTTCAACTTGAATCGCAATTTTGTCTGAGGATAGTTTGTCTGATGTCACACCCAATGATAGCAATTGATTAACCAAGGTTGTTTCCGATTCCTTGGTCGATGTCCGTTGGGTGCCGTCGTTATAAGTAACTGTCAGAGTGTTATTATCCCCTGAGACATCAATCTTCTTGACCAAACCGGCTTGAATATCTTGGGCCAGCTTGTTGATCGTTAGCACTTCAGGTTGACTGTTGTTTTGCAGGTTGATGAACACTAACACCAGGATGCCAATGATCAGCAAAATGTAAACGATATAAGATTGGTTTCTTTGATTCACAAATACCTCCCAGGCAAAAGCCCGAGTTCTATTAATATTTATCTAAATATTATGAAATTATACCAACCTATGGACATAGAAGCTAGGTATGGGAAGCGATTAACGGCCGTATTAATGAAACTCATATATTTCGGATAATGTTATGCATCTGTTGGAAATGCCGATTATCCGGCGCAATATTTGAATAAAGTAGCTGGTCAAAGAAGGTTATTTTGTCGAGTCGTGGATAAGTACACCGAGATCATGGCATAGTGGGCAGCCAATCTCCGGCTCTTTCACGTTAAGTTGGCTTTTCTTACAGTATGCGGAAACGACGACTTGGCGGTGCATTCTCAAGAAGCCTGGTTTAACTTCCCCATGCAATATCATGTTTTCACAAGCGTTGGCGCGTTGTATGGCCGGTACGGGGCATTTTTGGCATAGATCAGGTGACCAATTCTTCGGCGCAGGTATATTTCCAATCAGCCGACATTCTTCCAGGTCGCGGCCTCTGTAGTAATCGCCATAAAAAAAACTACATTCGGTTCCTGCTGGTGTGCGCATAGATCATAATCTTCTAGAACAAAGCACGGCGAGAACGTGATGTTATGTTCGCCGTGCCTGGTGGTTAGTTTGAGTCTTGGTTAGGATTGAACGCGTGTCACGTAGTTGCCGGTGCGTGTATCCACACGGATCATGTCGCCCTGATTGATGAAATAGGGGACATCCACCTTTACACCGGTTTCCACAGTCACTCGCTTGGTGACGCCGGTTGCCGTATCGCCCTTGACAGCCATCTCTGCCTGCGTTACTTTCAAATCGACTGAGGTGGGAAGCTCGACATCAAGAGGTTCATTCTGATAGAGCGTCAACTTGACTTCCATCCCGTCTTTTAAATAACCTGCGGATTCGCCCAGAGTTTCTTTGTTGATGGAAGTTTGATCAAAGGTTTCCAGATCCATGAAAGTATAGATTTCACCATCGTTGTAAAGGTATTGAACGTTATGGTAATCCAGACGCGCTTCCGGGATACGATCACCTGAATTGAATGTCCTTTCGATAGTAGAGCCGGTGCGCAGATTGCGGGCTGTTACGCGTATGGTGGCATGCCCACGGCCGGGTTTGTTAAACTTATATTCCAAAACGCGATACAGATTATCGTCCATTTCGAACGTTACGCCTTTACGGAGATCGTTTACATCAATCATTGCACCTTTACCTCATTCCCTCAATTGAAATTAACAGGAGGATTATAGCGCAGGCTTAGTGGCGTGGCAAGATGGCAGAAAGCATGATAAAACTGAATAGAAAGAGCGCCAGGGTTATCGATCACCTGGTGCTCAAATTGCTAGATGTGAAAATGATTAGCCCAGCTTGGGCTCGATCAGGCCGTAAGTGCCATCGCGGCGACGGTATAGGATGTTAATAGCACTCGTATCGGCGTTATAGAAGACAAAGAAATTATCGTGTTCCAGTAGCCTCATCTGCTCGATCGCTTCGAGTTCATTCATCGGGGAAAGCGTAAATTGCTTCCGCCGAACGATGACCGGCTCCTCTTGTGTTTCATCTTCCATGATAACGGCCTCAGGAACAGCTTCTGATGCCGGGGTCCCATCGCCTCTGCCGTGATTCCGTTTACCTTTGTAGCGCTCGATTTTCCTTTGCATTTTATCTAACGCATTATCAAAGGCGGCGAGGACGTCGGTTGCATACTCTTCTGTGCGTAGCGTTACGTGGCGTCCATATAAAGTGATTTGTGCTGCGTGACGGTCAGCGGCATTGCGCGCCGATTTCATAAAGGCGAGATCGATATTAATCTCTTCGATGTCGCCCATATATCGATCCAACTTGGAAATCTTACTAGAGATATAGGACTTGATCCGTTCGGTCTCTTCCATGTTCTTTACACTGATGTTCAATTTCTCGGTCATCTTATGCCTCCTTTGAAATCAAGCTGTGTTAAGTTGGATGGGAAAGATGCGGTTAAGGTTACTTTTATCTGAACTTTCCTCAAATGAATCGTCCATGCTCATTACAGGACGTGCCAACGTCAGCCCGTATACTTCCTTGGCCCCGGCGTCCATGAGTGCAACTGAACATGCCCGCAGCGTCGCTCCTGTGGTGGCAACATCGTCGATGATCAGTACAGCTTTGTGTCCCACCCGTTTTGGATCTGCGCTGAAGGCATTCCGGACATTTTCTTGGCGTTCCTGCTTGTTGAGCCCGACTTGTGAGTGAGTTGCACGGGTGCGTTCGATTGCCTTTTCGATGAAAGGTTTTTGTTGTCGCAAGGCGAGTGGATAGGCCAGCAGACTGGACTGGTTATAACCGCGTTCCTTCATTCGCTCTTTACTTAAAGGCACGCTGGTGATAATGTCGAAATCCCATTTCATTTCGAGGATTTTCTGGAATAATATTTCCGAAAGGCTTTCCGCCAATGCAATGTCCTGATTGTATTTTAAATGATGGATGGCAGTGCGTAGGGGGCCTTCAAAAGCTGCTACTGATCTCAAAGAACTGAAAGCCGGTGGGTGGGATTTACAAGAATCACAAATGCCGGGCTTGGTCAAGACCTCGCCGCATAGTTCACAAAGGTTTTCCTTCAACGGAACGATTTTCGCGTGGCATTCAGCGCACCAACGGACACCCATTTTGCCGCATCCGCCACATTCCGGTGGGTACAGCCAGTCTATTGCAACCCATAGCGCATGATATGAAAAATAGGCAGAGCTCTTTTTTAGGCTTGCCAGTGTGTTCATATGGTATTCTCTGGTTTGTTATTTGAACATGCCGCCCAATGAAGAATGGAACAGCTTCAAGGCTGCCGGCGTTAATAATACGATCATCAGAGAAGGAAAGATCAATAACGCCATTGGTATAAGCATTTTAATCGGTGCTTTATGTGCTTCTTCCTCTGCACGTTGACGGCGCTTAACACGCATTTGATCCGATTGGATCCTCAATACTTTTGCCATGCTGACGCCCAGCATTTCGCTTTGGATCACCGCTGCGACAAAGCTGGTCATCTCACTAATCCCAATCCGTTCTGCCATATCGCGCAGGGCATCCCGGCGCAATTTGCCCAGGTTGATTTCCTGAAGCACACGGGCGAAAGCCAGCGAAAGTTCATTTACCCATTTTTCACTTACTTTGGCCATGGCGGCGTCGAAGCCAAGCCCGGCTTCCACGCAAATCGTAAGCAGGTCGAGTGCATCTGGCATGGCCCTGCGAACGGACCTCTGACGTTGCGTGATGACGCTTGAGATCCATACTTGTGGGAAGAAAAAACCCACGAACGTTGTTACCGCTATCAATAGCAATCTCAGAACGAGGGAGAAACCGGTATGCAGGGTGGAGAACAGCAGCGTAATCAGACCGCCAAATAAAACGGCTGCAATGAATTGCAACGCCAGGAACATGGTGGGATCAAGCTGAACTGGGCTTCCAGCCAACTCCAATTTCTTTGCCGTAGATTGTAGTGCGTTTTGCGGCGTAAAGCGGATCGCCAATTGTCCTAAAGTGCGTGCGACGGGGTAGATGATACGCTGCGTAAAGGGCTGGGAAAGCTCGATATCTTCAAGGTCCACCACCTCACCGCGTTGGCTGAATTCCTCCAAACGTTGTTGGATGAGCTTTTCATCGGATGTTTGTGGGTTACGCAGACCAATAGCTACGAGGACGGCCGCAGTGCCAATAATGATCGCTACAGCAATAATGACCGCAATCATACAAACCTCCTGACTAAACCTCGATCTGTCCCAATTTGTTCATAACGACATAACCCAAGATGATCAAAAGCCCCGCAACACCCAATGCCAGGTATCCACACGGAAAACTGCCATTACTATCTTGCGAGAAAAATTCACTCATGTAGGTTGGGTTCAGCAGGTATAGAATTCCGACCACGATGATGGGCAATAATGACAGAAAACGGCCAGAATACATCTGCTGAGAGGTCAGTGTCCTGATCTCGCCTTTGATTCTGACGCGTTCACGGATGGTGAAGGAAATCGTATCCAGGAAACCACCCGACGGAATTCATCACAAAGCGGAGGTGGCAGCTCTTTACTAATGGATTCCATAGCTTGCATGGTCGAGTAACCGGCTCGCAAACCATTGACCATCAAGTTGAGCATATCGGGGAGCTGCTCATTGAATTTGATCAACCGTTTGCCCTGCTGCTGCTTGATATAGAAAGTTGGGATAAAAAATCCGCCAATTGCCCCGACAAGACCCAGAGCAATATTTTGGTGTCCGATAAACCAGATGAGCAAGCCTACGATAAAAGCGCAGATCACCATTAAGGCGACATATTCGCCGGGTTTTAATTTCAGATCTGCCCGGGCCAGGTTTTTTGAGAGCTGCTCACCAATAGATGAACGTTCTACACGGCGGTTCAGCCAATCGGTCAAAGGTGTTGCGGCGGTTTTCTTTTCCCGCGATTGGTTCTGTGGCTTTTCTGCATATCTTCCGATACGCTCTTCTACGAATGATCTCTCACTGGTGATCGTGACCACTATTCCCACGATCAGAAGAACGATCGCTAAGCCGCCGCCGAGATAGAGAATAAGGGTGAGGTCCATACCTTTATCCTATTACAGAAATAATCGAAGATCGAGAATCCACTTAGTACCTTTTACCTGAAGCAGAACCGGGTGAGAAAATGGATGGAGGCAAGTGTATACCTGCCGCCTCGATCTTTTCCATGAATTTCGGTCTCAAGCCGGTCGGCCGTAATCTGCCGACCACCTTGTTGTTTTCGTAACCGACTTGTTCAAAAACGAAGATATCGGTCATGGTGATCACTTCGCCTTCCATGCCCGTAACGTCGGTAATGTTGACCACTTTACGGGTGCCATCACGGAGACGTGTCTGGTGAATGATCAGGTCGATGGCTGAAGCGATTTGCTCTCTAATGGCGCGCATGGGAAGGTCCATGCCTGCCATCAAGACCATCGTTTCCATACGGGCAAGAGTATCGCGTGGGCTGTTGGAGTGTGCCGTGGTCATTGAGCCATCATGGCCGGTGTTCATGGCCTGGAGCATATCGATTGCAGCTTCATCGCGGATTTCACCGACGATGATGCGGTCAGGGCGCATACGGAGGGCATTGACCACTAATTGACGGATGGTAATCTCACCGCGCCCTTCGATATTGGAAGGGCGTGACTCCAGCGTTACCACATGTTCCTGCCGAAGCTGCAACTCAGCGGCATTTTCGATAGTGACGATACGTTCGTCCGATGGGATGAACCCGGAAAGGACGTTCAGCAGGGTCGTTTTGCCAGATCCGGTACCACCCGAGATGACGATGTTTAGACGTGCTTCCACACAGGCTTGAAGGAATTGGATTGCTTCCGGAGTGATAGAGCCAAACTGGATCAGTTGCTCTACAGTGATCGGGATTCTGGAGAATTTACGGATGGTGAGAACGGGGCCTACCAGAGAAATGGGCGGAATTACAGCGTTGACGCGTGAACCGTCTGGCAAACGTGCATCAACATAAGGGCTGGACTCATCGATACGCCTGCCCAAGGGAGCAACGATGCGTTCGATGATGCGCATCACATGTTCATTGCTTTCGAAAGTAAGTGGGACGCGTTGAAGTTTCCCACGCCGCTCGACGTAGATATTCTTTGCTCCATTGACCATGATTTCGGTAATGGAGTCTTCCTCCAACAGCGGCTGTAAGGGACCAAAGCCCAAGATCTCGGCTGCGATCTGCTCGAACAACCGCGCCCGTTCAGGCCTGGACAAAACGATATTTTCTTCGTTCAGGATCTGTTCGAAAAGTTCCTGAATGGTTCGTCGTACCTCAGAGGTCTTGGTAACATCCATCGAAGGATCCAAACCGGCGAGCAGCTTCGTCTGGACGCGGTTCTTTAGATCCTGATAGGTATCCTGCGCTGAAGAGACAGGTGGGGCAGCAACCCTACGTGCTTGCAGGCTTGATGTGCCTTTCGCTGCATCTCCCTGCCCGGGTTGGGTGTTTTGCGGTGAACCATCACCGGGTTGGATTCTCTTCAAGATTGACATTAAACGTTTCCTTCCACTTTACTTACTTCGTTGTTTTCTTGCTTTCCTCGGCTGCACTTTCCAGTTTCGCTAAGTGTTCGTTGATCAAACTGGCAAGTGCTTGAATACTTCGAGTAATCGGAGCGGCCTTATTGTCGATAACGAACGGCATGCCGCGATTGACTGAACTGGAGACTATCCGCTCGTCCAATGGTATGGAGAGCAGGATGGGTTGTCGTAGGCTTTCTCCAATCTTCTCCGGTGCGATGGCGATCCTTTTATCGTACTTGTTCATGATGAACAAGATGTGGTCGCGACGAATCCCGACTTTGTCGGCCAGGGTCAGGAAGAGGTTGGCGTTCTTGATCGATGGAATTTCCTGCGTGGTGATCAGGACGATCAGATCTGCGATCTCCATCGAAGCTTGAACTGAATCAGTCAGGTAAGAGGCTGTATCGATCACCGTATACGCATATAACCGTTTGAGATAAGTCAGAAGTTTACTGAATTGCTCGCCACTAATGGAGTCAGCAAGCTCAGGTGAGGGTGGGGCGGCAAGAACGTTCAAGTTTGAATCTGCATGGATTACCATCACGTCTTGAACAACTTCTGGATCCAATTCGTCGACGCGTGGGGTTAAATCCAATACGGTATTCTTGCCTTGCTCATTCAAGAAAACTGCAACATCGCCGAACTGCAAGTTTCCATCGACCAGTACACACCTTTTAGTTTCTGAATTAAAGACGATAGCCAGATTGGTTGCGATCGTTGTTGTACCAACACCACCTTTGGGGCTGTAGATCATGATGGTTTTACCAGATTCGACAAACTGGCCAGCTGATGATGACGATCCACTTTGCCCCGAGGAAGAAAAAGCTTGTGGAACCTTCGCCCTTTCCTCTTGCGCCATGGTGCCAGCTCGCCGAATGGCGGCAATCAATTCGTCAATCATCGGCGGCTTGGCTAGAAAGTCCCGCGCCCCGGCAAGCATGGCACGGCGCATATAATTCGAATCGCTTTGTACTGAGAGAATAACGACCTGAGTTGTAGGTGTCTTTTTGCGGATGGCTTCCGTAGCTGAAATACCATCCATGTCAGGCATGTTGATGTCCATCAAGACAACTTCGGGTTTGAATTGTTGCGTCAGCTCGATGGCTTCTCTTCCTGTACGAGCAGCTGCAACAACTTCAATGTTCTGATCGAACTGAAGCATGCGTTTTAAGTTTTCGCGGGTTTCAGCAATATCGTCAACGATCAAAACCCGAATTTTATCAGGTGCTGGCATGTTCTCTCCGACAACTTATTTAATGATGTTCCTGCTACCTCTAAACAGTTCGTTGTGATTATTTATCTCCGCAGTTAGCAATATCATTGCATTGATATTTCAATGAATCGATCCTTGGCTCGATTCCGTACGGGAGCTTTGCTGGCAGTTGGATATTCTTTTGATCCATCACGAATTGAAGCGAAACGGACTGTGTAGTGATTGTTTGCAGGTCGCCAGCGCCGCGCAGGGCTAAAGTAAGCTGTGCGTTCACTGTGACCAAATAATTGAGCATGACCGCATCTTGAGGATTCACGATGAGTGTCATTACCTGAGGTCCAGTGCTAACACCGGTGGAAGTGGCAGTAGCGGCTTCTGCAGTGGGAGTGGGTGTAGCCTCAGTAGCAGATGTGCCTGCTGCAGGAAGCGTTTCGTTTGACGGAAAATCGCCAATTTGTAGAACCGTTGCGTCTTGGATCACAGTCTGGCAAACCACCCGCGGCCGCGGGCTGCTTTCTGATCCTACCACGTAGACAGGCAGATTTAAGTTTTGATCTACTTCCGTGCGCCCTTGTGCAGAATCCGTCCCGGTCGTAGAGATCGTGGCTGTGACCGATGTTCCGGCACCAGTGCCAGGTGAAAGGACGCTGGCGGTGAGATTGGGGAGACGAGTTTGAAAATTTACATCCAAATCTGTCAGCAACAGGCATCCAATTACCATGACATGGTCACCAGTCTGGGGAGCGTAAGCCACATCGGTTAACCGTTGTATAGGGATAGTAAATGCTGTCATTCCGGATGGGATTTGGAACGAGGCGGTCGAGCCCTGAGGTTGATCAACCACCATGCTGGGGGTCAAAGGGATACGGGCATCGAGATCATAACGCGCCCGTTTTCCAACAATCTGGCTCATGTCAGTGACAAAAGTGCCGGCCACCAGGTCAGTCTGAGGATAGGGAATGGTGGTCAAGACACTTTCGGTCAAGACTGTCCCACGTTGGATGGCTTGGGTTGTAATGACGATGTTAACCATGGTGGTCACCTGAGTAGGCGCCGTTAAGGGTTGTGCAATTGGCTGTGCTTTATTGAAAACGTTCAAGTAAATATAAACAGCTCCAACAATCAATATCAAGATGACAGCGATGAGAATTATGATCGTACCACGTCGTCTTCCCGCAGAAGCCATGATCTCCTCCTTATTGTGTAAACCATTACATGTAGATTCGTTTAATTATACGGCAAATAATTATCTTTTAATTAAAACCTTACGGAACTATAAGGTGCAAAGAATGCGCCAACTGTTCTCCCTTTTGATAATTATATATCAAATTGACTCAAAAGGTTCTGTCTAAAAGCCAGTCACACTTTTCTATTTTGAACCCAGAACGTTAATCTATTTTAGAAACCTTAAATCAAATAGAGCGTATATCCTAATTGAGGAAAGAAACGCTGCGAATATATTGTTCTTGTCTATAAATAACGATATAATCAATCAGTGCAGTCTTTTTTTCCTGTAATTCACTGCGTGAAGATGAGCTTGAGGAGGCAGAATGAGCGATTTATTTGAACGCGTAACGAATAGTCAGGATATTTTCAAGAAACTAGCTAGCAAAGTACCCGGTTTTAGCGGTTATGTGGAACGGCAAAACAGACGTGCAGCTGATAAATTGTTGCGCGAAACGGTTGCGCACGATTTTGAAGCACAATGGCAAAGGCTTTCTAGTATACAACGCGACCTCGTGAACCAAGGCGCAATCGAATATGTCGATGACGTCGAGAATGCGGCGATCAAACTCCGCCAATTCATCGATCGGGTGAAAACTGCTTCCTATGGTTATGCGGGCTTGTTCGATGCTATCAAAGTCAACGAAAGCGAATTGACACAGATCTATCAATATGACCTAGCACTGCTTAACTCGGTCGATTCGGTCAGTCATGCAATCGATAACGTCGAAGCTTCGGTCGGCACGGATGGCTTTCCTGCGGCGCTTCGCAATATGATTGCCGTCAGCCAGCAGAGCGTCGATGCCTTCAACGGGCGGGTCGAGGTCATCAAGAACATGGGCGGTGCGAATGGGAACACGAGCTCGGGCACTACGCCTGCCCAATAATTAGCTTGGGCAGGGTCACGCCTCATATTTCGAAATTTATCTTGATGGAGAATTTCTATGGCTAGAATTTTTGATGTAGTCGAATATCCAAGCGAGATGATGGATGAAATCGTTCATCGCTTTCCTGAGACCGACGTCGCTGATTTGCGTCTTGGGTCGCAGGTGATCGTGCGTGAAGCCCAACAGGCTGTGTTCTTTCGCGATGGACAAGCCTTGGATAGTTTTGGCCCGGGAAGACATACGATC
>JBEKEX010000145.1:0-6894 GCA_050013615.1 Anaerolineaceae bacterium | reverse complement strand
CGATCATCCGGGCTCCAACCGAGGCCATTGGCGATGGTAACGCCGCTTTCCATCACGGCAACTCGATGGGCGCTATCCAGGCGGTAGAGCTTGTTTTCCGGAAGGTCGCTCATCGCCCCAGCCCAAAATCGCCCCTGGCGGTCGACTTTGCCATCGTTGAAACGCGCTGGGGAGATAATGTCGTCGAAGCGAGTCAGAAAATCGACTTTTTTATCACGGAAATCCCAAAATGCCAGCCCGTTTTTAGCGCCCATCACCAAGCCCCCTTTGCGCCGGAAAGCAAAGCATCCCACCTGGACGTCGGTCTCGAAGCGTTCCTGCTTTCCGCTAGTGGGGAAGTAGCGATAGATGCACCGGCCGATAATATCTGTCCAGTAGAAGGCGTTTTCCCCCACACCCCATAGGGGATTTTCACCAAGCTCACATTGCACGGCGATGAGATGTTCAAGGCTGTTTGTCATGATGTATTCCCTTTTTATTCAATTCCACTGATGGATTAAGTATAGTGCCAGGTGAGATGGCGGACAAGCGATGCGGCGTTTGCTTGACGCTCCTTTTTTCCCGCTGTACAATGCAAAATGAACTTGTGCGGAGAAAAGTTAATTCCAGCCGAGGTGCAAAAATGAAGAAGAAAATATTAGCGGTATTTGGATTGCTATTCTCCATTGCCTTGCTGACCGCTTGTGACAGTGGAGCGGCTGCCGAAGCAACCCCAACGGATACGGCAACAACCGCGCCAGTCGTTGTTGTTAACCAACCCCGGCCAGTAAAGACCGCCACACGCTTTCCAACCATGATACCCAATGCTGTCTTTCAAATCGTGACGCCCAGTGGTGCGGTGGTGCCGGTGACATTAGCGGGGCTAAAAAACCTCCCACAAACACAGATCTCCGTTGGGGGCAAAACAGCGGAAGGGCCCAAGCTAAAGGATGCGCTCACTCTGGCGGCCATCATCAGCTTTGAGCAGGTGTCACTCACAGGTAATGGAAATCTGACAGTCACTTTGACCAGTGATCAGGTAACAGATGAGACCATTATCGATCTCACTTATCATGGCATTGTGAGATTGGCGTCCCCAGATCTTTCGAAGTTGCAATGGGTACAGGGCATCACGAAAATTGTGGTGAAGTAATTTGCTTGGTTCAACTAAAGTCAATACTGTATATATTGCGGAAAAGCATTCAGCGTACCGTTTGATACTGGCGTCATTCGCCGATCTTCCAATATTTCACCATTTCCAGTTGCACAGCGGATTCGGGGGAAGGATACCACCAACCTGGGGTATCTTTTCGTAGTAAAGTGATCCGCTCCAAGGCTTGGGGGCCTTCCATCCCATGCCGCACCAGGTAGCATCCGACGATGGTGCCGGTACGGCCAACGCCGCCAAGGCAATGGACATATACAGGTTGTTGGCTTTCGAGTGCCTGGTCGATCAAATCCAGCGTGACGATCAAATCAGATTTGGTCGGTATAGAAAGGTCCGGGATCGGGCGGCGAAGGTGAGCTACCTCAATATGCTTCTCGGCCGCTACTTCCTTTAACAGTGATTCGTAAGACGCATCATCTCCGGGCCAGGTCAAATCCACGATGCAGCGGATGCCAATCTTGAACAATCTGGCCAGCCTGTTCCGGCTTTCTTCCTGGTTACGTGTGGTGGGGTATTCCCCTGCCAGGAATTGGCCGGGCAGCACCCAATAAGTATCTATGAAAGGCAAAGCGATAGTGTGTTCGGTCATGCTCTTTTTGGTAGAGATATGGGTTTGGGTAGGGTTCGAAAACGCAGGAAACGACGATAATAATGCATCACACCTACGATGAGCGCAAATTGGATGGCTGCATTGATGATGGTCGAAAACTGGTCGAAGTAAAATACCAACAAATTGACGATGGTGAGGCCGATGAGCAGCGTGATGCGGCTGAGTGCAATCCCGGCTTGCTCTTTGCCCAGCAACAGCAAAGTACTGCCAATCAGTAAAAGCAATCCCATCGCACCTTCCAACCCAACACGTGCCTGGAACCAGTCAAGTGCTCTCGGGTTGTTAACCAGTTGGTTGCTGACCAGGCTGAAGAAGAACCCCTGTGATGGCATGGAGGTGTGCGACAAAATGAGAACACCCAATGGCATCACCAGCGACCAGAGTCCCCAAGCCAGCAGGCCGCCAACAAGCACGGTTTTGAATCGGGGACGCGTCAGCCAGGTGCGTTCGAACGACAACCAGTGGGCGTAAACGCGTTCCAGCAGGGACGGCGTTTTCGCCACGATCTGCAGGTTACGATTCGAGAGGTAATGGCGTAAACTCTGCGCGAGCAGTGTTAGATCGACATCGTTGCTGGCGTCTTTCACTTCTTCCAGCCGGCGCAGCATGGCGTCACGCTCGTCGGCATTCAGGTCACTGTCGACCACTTCTTCCAGGTCTTCCAAGACGCCGTACATCTCTTTGCGCAGGTCATGGTCATTGCCTCTTTTGACGGTGATGTAAAGCAGAACGGTCAGCAAGAAGACGGCGTAGATGATGGGTGCAGCGGATGGATAGAAATAATTATTGCTGCGGGTGATGAACTTGCCCACTTCGTCGATGAACAAACCCACACCTGCGCCTCCCAAGAAAGCGCTGATATCCAATGCCCAATGGTTCGCGAAGATCAAGGGTAATAGACAGCCAATGAAAAGCAACAGGCCGCCCCACAGCAGGTGTGCGATGTGGAGTTCTCCCGTGCCGATCTGGGGATAGCCTGTTAGTGATAAGAACAAGCGCGTGAGCGAAACCGAGGCAGCAAAGCTGAGCAGTGTAATCAGCAGGTACCGCTCGGCATGATCACGCCGGATGGGTTTATGTCGGCGGAAGGGATTGAGTGTCATGCGCAATTGCTCGAGGCTGATGCAGTCAACAAATTACAACTTGGGTAATTCGATAGACTGTTGCTTTTGGTATTTGCCCTTTTTATCTGCGTAGGAAACCTCACACACTTCATCACCTTCGAAGAAGAGCACCTGTGCAATGCCTTCATGGGCATAGATCTTGGCGGGCAGGGGAGTAGTGTTGGAGATTTCCAGGGTAACGAATCCTTCCCATTCCGGCTCGAATGGCGTCACGTTGACAATGATGCCGCAACGCGCATAGGTGCTTTTCCCCAGGCACACGGTCAGCACGCCGCGCGGGATACGAAAGTATTCGACCGTCCGGGCGAGGGCAAACGAATTGGGCGGAATGATGCAAACCTCACCTCTAAAATCGATCATAGAGCGTGGATCGAAGGCTTTTGGATCAACGGTTGCCGAAAAGACGTTGGTGAAAATCTTGAATTCATCGGCCACACGAATATCGTAGCCATATGAGGATAAACCAAAGGAAATCACCCCTTCGCGGGCTTGGTGATCGATAAAAGGTTCGATCATTTTTTGCTCTATTGCCATCTTGCGGATCCAACTGTCTGATTTGAGACCCATTTTATTTCTCCCGTCGTTTTGGATATTAAAGTATAACTTGGATAGCGTATGAATGATATTGTTTTATGAAGCCGGAATGGTCATGTCGATGACTGTTACCTTTCCTGGCAATACTTCGAAAATTAGATCATAAAGCTTGTACATATACTCGAACACCAATCGATAATGACCGGCTTGCAAGTCGGCCAGGCTAAACGTATCGTTCCAGGCAGGGTCGGACGGGATCGAGGGATCGTAAATTTCCGGGAAGAATTGTTCCACCGGCCGGTTGTTCTTGTCGAGCTGCTGGATGGTGAGGCTGGTACGAATGATTTTATTGCCAGCGTCCATGATGCGCCCAATGACCAGACCGTCAGGCTCTCCAGATTTGGCCGAAAGCAGGGGCATCAAATAAAGTGCCGGGTTGCGAATCGATTGGAAATCATAGGAACCCACCCGCACTTCGAAATGAAGGTGGGCGCCAATGGCATAGCCGGTTGATCCAACCTCGCCGATCACCTGTCCGGCGTTGACAGGATCACCGACTGCCACGTCGACCTTGGAAAGGTGCCCATATAACGTGAACACCGGTTGGTCGGTTTGTGGCAGACGGTGCTGCAGAATGACCAAATTGCCATAGAAATCGGGTGCGGGACCATAAAGCATGGTTTTATCATTTCCGGCAACTACCACGATCCCATCGGCCGCTGCCGTCACGTGAGTGCCGACTGCGTTGGCAAGATCGACCCCCGGATGAGGCTCGCGTGTCCCAAATTGTGTATTGCCATAAGAATACAGAGGATCGAATTGATTATTGCCTGGGGATTGGATGGGACGCTGCAGCCAAAAGTCACCTTCCTTCACGCACCAATTGACCCCACAGGGCAAAGCCTCTGTGGGGGTTGGGTTGGGGAGTAGTGTATTGGTGGGTATTGAGGTGCTCACGATAATAGGTGTCGAGGTCGAAGTAGCCAATGGTGCGCTGGGTGCTGTTGCACCGGGAGTGGCCTGAGCATCTTCAGCACAAGCACCCGAACTGGCTACCAGACCGATGATGAAAAGTTGTGCGAGGAGGGTAATCGGCTTCACGCCAGGTTAATACCTTTGCGGGCGGTGATGATCTTTTTAATGGCGGCCTGGAACTCGGCGGCTCTTTTTTCGAGCGCATGCAACTCGGATAGGAACGTTGCAGCCGCTTGTTGGTCATGCAAACTCTGGCAGTTGACCTGCACATTCAGACTTGCTCCCGCCAGGGCTGCCCCGGCCAGCGCTGCTGCGGTTCCGCCATCCGATATGGCATTGAGATTGCCCAACTCGGAAACTTTTTGTGCCAGCTCCAAAATCGTGATACATTTACCGGCCACTCCCAAGGGGACTTTGATGGCTTGCAGATTGGCGTTTTCCATGGCAGCCTCACGCACTGACAATTGTTCGGGAGAATCTTTAGGGAGTTTGCTGCTGGCAATAAAGGCGTCGAAGGCAGCAGAATCTTCCTCGACAGCATGGATCAAGTCGGCCCGCAGTGCATCAGCCTGGTCGATGATCGGCCACATCTGCGGTTCGACCTCGATATATTTCTTTTTGCCGATTGTCAGACGGGCAACCATGGCCACCAACGCGGCTGCTGCGGCTGCGGTATGTGCCGAGGCAGAGCCACCGCCGGGTGTGGGGGAAGCAGAAGCGAGTTGATCCAGAAAGCTGGGTTCTGCGTTGATACCTTTTTCCTCGGGTTGTGCTGGCTGGGTTTCGAACAACCGCTGCTCCAGGATCTGCGCCGGCTCGAACTGATCGAGTTGCAGATACCACACTGCGGCGTTGATCAGCGCTTCTTGGGGTGTTAAACCGACTAATTCCGTATGATGGATGGCAACTCCATAACGAACAGCTTCACGCCGCACCAACTCGACCACGCGGGCAATAGGGCTTTGCCGATAATTGGTCATATTTATTGAAACCTGAGCGCGACCGTCGACCAACAGACCGATCGACTTGATATAACGCATTCCTCCAGAGGAAAATCGGATGGCCTTGGCGACCTTTTGGGCAATGGTAACGTCATCGGTGGTCAGATAAACGTTGAAAGCGATCAAAGGTTGCCGCGCGCCGATGACGGTCGCGCCCGCAGGCCCGATGGATTTGGGTCCAAAATCCGGGTCGCGCGCCGGGTTGACGCCCATTTCCATCTTGAGCGCTTCATATTGTCCCCGGCGGATGTTCTCTAAATTCTGGCGTTCTGGCTTGGTGGCGGCTTCTTCGTATAGGTAAACAGGGATATTCAATTCGCTGCCCACGCGTTGGCCCAGTCGTCTTGCCATTTCGACACATTCTTGGGTGGTTACATTGTTCAACGGCACGAATGGCACCACGTCGGTAGCCCCGATGCGCGGGTGCTCGCCAGTGTGTTTGTCCAGGTCGATCAACGTGGCTGCTTTTGCGATCGCCTGAAATGCCGCTTCTTCGACCGAGGTAGGGTCTCCCACAAAAGTGACGACCGTGCGGTTGTGGTCGAGATCGGAGTGGCGGTCCAAGATGCGCACTCCCGGCACAGAACTGATAGATTGCAGGATACTTTCGACCACTTCAGGACGGCGCGCTTCAGAAAAATTGGGGATACATTCCACCAGTGGCAACGACATATAACCTCGAGGGATTGTGAGATGTTGTAATTATAATCGTAAAAGATATACCTTATTCGGTTCCCTCGATGGTTTCTTGTACATCGAAAAGCTTGTTCATCTGTTCCGGGGGCGCTGATTGGGGAAGTTATTACTTTTGCAAGGTAGTAGAAAAACTTTTGGAATTGTGTTATCCTATTTTGTATATCGTTAATGTCATATTCTATGAGGTAGATATGCCGAATCGAATCCTCTCTGTCGATGACAATGAAATAAACTTGAAAGTTGTCAGTACATCACTGACGAACGCGGGCTATGAGGTACATACTGCTCAAAGTGGCCCGGAAGCCCTTGATTCATTGGAAAAGACTTTACCAGAATTGGTTGTTCTGGATGTGTCTATGCCGGATATGGATGGATATGAAGTTTGCCGCCGGATGCGTAAGAATCCGATCACGGCCAAGGTCCCCATTATCATGCTCACAGCGCTAGATACGGTCGAACAAAAGATAAAGGGGTTTGAAGCCGGCGCAGATGATTACATGGTCAAACCGTTTCAACCGGCCGAATTGGTGGTGCGGGTCAAGGCGCTTCTTAAACGAGCAATTCCTCTTGAACCAACGGAAAAACCGATCAATTGTAAGGTGATCAGTGTTTATTCACTGCGTGGCGGCAGCGGTGTATCGACGCTGGCGACTAATATTGCCGCGGGCTTGAAGCAAATCTGGGGGCCGTCCGTTTTATTAATGGATATGTGCTTTGTGAATGGGCAAAGTGCGCTCATGTTGAATATGCCTCTGCGTAATACTTGGGCAGACTTGACGGCTGTGTCTCCTGAAGAGATGGACGAGG
>JBEKEX010000144.1:0-6897 GCA_050013615.1 Anaerolineaceae bacterium | reverse complement strand
CCTGGCGAACATCGTCTTCGCTCGCCTGGAACGACAGATTCCCTACATAAATGTTCATAAGTTCCTCTTCTCAAATTGACGCTGCTTGTCACCTGCTGCAGCTTTTCGATACGTATATTGTACACCGAACTTCGGCAACCGCCAACACTAAACATTACCCAATTTATACAAACTATCAAGGTATAATTTAATGATGTTTAAGCGAAAAATCAATCTTTTACTGGTTTTCATCCTGGCTGTCATCGTGGTCGGGGTGCTAACCTTCACAATTCCGCCCATCCGAGACCGGGTCGTTTATCATCTAAATGATTGGATCGGCCAGATCCATGGCTGGCTCAACCCTCCTCAACGTGTCTCCTTCCAGCCCGGTGCGCAGAGCACTTTGGACCTGCAAGCCACGCTCACCGCGCTTGCCAACCAGTCCTCTGCCACATCGACCCCTCAGCCGCCGGCAGATACACCGCTCCCTTCGGCCACTCACACACCCGCGGCCACCCCCATCCCCGGCTCGATCAACCTGTCGGGAGTGACGTACTACTCCCAGCACGGCTATCAAAACTACTGCGCCCCGGCCAACCTAGCCATGGCACTCTCTTATTGGGGTTGGACCGGCAAGATCACCGACATCGGCGATGCCATCAAGCCTTACCCGGAAGACAAGAACGTGATGCCCTATGAAATGGCGGACTATGCCCAATCCCTGGGTTACGGCGCCCTGGTCCGCGTGGGAGGCGACCTGGACACCATCAAACGCTTCATTGCTGCTGACTATCCGGTATTAGTGGAAAAAGGCGTCTTCTTCAATGACCTGACCGGCGTTTACAGTTGGATGGGCCATTACCAAGTCATCACCGGTTACAACGATGCCCTCGGCACTTTCACGGCGCAAGATTCTTACATTCGTGAGAACTATGCAGAGACTTACGACCAACTGCTGAAGGAATGGCGCTCGTTCAACTACACTTACATCATCATCTACTCCACCGATCGCGAGACCGACGTGATGAATCTGCTGGGCGCGGATGCGGATGAAACCGCCAACGCCCGCAATGCTTACATCAAAGCTTCGAATGAAGCCGTAAAGGCCACTGGCGTTGACCAGTTCTATGCCCTCTACAACGTGGGTACCAATTTGGTCACTTTGCAGGACTACAATGGCGCCGCCAAAGCCTACGATCAGGCATTCGCCGTATACAACACTCTGCCGCAAGACGTCTCAGTACGCCCTTACCGCATCCTTTGGTACGAGACCGGCCCGTACTTCGCCTATTATTACACGCAGCGCTACCAGGACGTCATCGACCTGGCCACCACTAACTCGCTCGCCGTCGTGCGTGACAACGACCCGGCGCTGGAAGAAAGCTACTACTGGCGCGCCATGGCTGAAGCCGCCATCGGCCAGACTCAGAGCGCCATCGATGACCTGAAGACTGCGCTGCACTATCACAAAGATTTCCCGCCCGCAGTGCAGGAGCTTGCCCAGTTGGGAGTGACTCCTTAACAGGTGTAGCCCCCAACGGGGGTGGCCCCTTAGCATTTGCAGCGCTTTGTCCAGCTAATTTGCTACGTGATCCATGACTATGCTTCGCATCTTGCATTTTTCTGACGCACACATCGACATGGCCAGTCAGGGGCGCCACGACGCCGAGACGGGCCTGCCGCTGCGCGTATTGGACTTCCTCAAAGCGCTGGATATGATCATCGATACCGCCGTCAATGAGAAAGTCGACCTGGTGATCTTCGCCGGCGACGCCTATAAAGATCGCAACCCAGCTCCCACCTATCAGCGTGAATGGGGACGGCGCATCATGCGCCTCTCCCAGGCCGGCATCCCCACCCTGCTGTTGGTCGGCAACCACGATATCTCCCCTGCCATGGGACGCGCCAACACGCTGCACGAATTCGATACGCTGGAAGTCCCCCACGTGAAAGTGCTCAGCCGCCCCTGTTTCTTGGGACCTGTCGACCTGTGGAATCTGCCCCTGCAAGTGATCGCTTTTCCCTGGCTCTCGCGTTCCGGAATCATGGCCTCATTGGACTTGGGCGGCAATGAATTGGAACAGGTCAACGAGGCGTTCGAAATGCGCATGGCCAATACGCTCCATCAATGGCTGGACCAGGCTGACCCGGCACTGCCGGTGGTATTGACCGCCCACGCCACCGTGCAGGGGGCGGTCTACGGCGCCGAACGCAGCGTGATGCTCGGCAACGATTTTGTATTATCCGGCTATTTAGTGCGCGACCCGCGCTTGAGTTACGTGGCCCTGGGGCACATCCACAAGGCACAGGACGTCAACGACCAGCACCAGCCGCCGGTAGTCTACCCCGGTTCCATCGAGCGTGTCGATTTTGGCGAAGCCCAGGACGAAAAATATTTTGTGATCGCTTCGGTTGAAAAAGGAAAAGATACGCAAGTGTCATGGCGCAAGCTCGAAGGACGGCGTTTCATCGATTGTAAGGTGCAGTTTAGCGAGGAAGAACACCTGCCCGAACCTCCCATCTTGTTACAGCGCATCTTACAGCAATTGCCGAGCAAGGAAGAACTGGCGGATGCCGTCGTGCGCCTGACATTGGAATACCTGCGCGGTTGGGAGACACTCATCGACGAACCGGCATTGCGCGAGCACACAGCGGCCGCTTTCGAATTCCACCTCATTCGCCGGCCACAGATGGAAGCCCGCCTGCGTCTATCGACCGACAAGCCGCTCAACAGCCTGGCACCGTTGGAATTGCTGGATCTATACTGGAAAACGGTCAAAACAGACCCGCAGGAAGCTGATGAGCTGCATAAGCTGGCCCAGGAAGTGATGGTCGAGGCCGACGCCGCTGCGGATAATACACCCAATCTGTAGCCCAAATCCCTATATAATAGTAGTAGTTGTAAAGTTAAGTTAAGGAAAGATTTCTGTCATCATGTCTCAAACACTTCTCGAAGCGTTGCTGATCCTCATCCTCATTCTTGCGAACGGCTTGTTTTCCATGACCGAGATCGCGCTGGTTTCAGCACGCAAAGCCCGCCTGGAAGAACACGCTGACGAGGGGGACGAAAAAGCCAAAGCTGCCCTTGAACTTGCGAATTCTCCCAACCGGCTGCTTTCCACCACCCAGGTGGGCATCACCCTGGTGGGCATCCTCATCGGCGCCGTGGGCAACGAAACCCTGGGCAGCCGCCTGGCGGTCCTGCTGGCCACCATCCCTTTTTTGACCCCCTATGCCGAAGGCCTGGCACTGGCAATCATCGTTATCGTCGTTTCGTACCTCTCTCTGGTGTTGGGCGAATTGATCCCCAAGCGTATTGCCCTCAATAACCCGGAACGTGTGGCTATGGCCATGTCCGGGATGATGCGGGCAATGGAATGGGTGGCGCACCCGTTCGTCCATCTATTGACCCGTTCAACTGATTTGGGGATGCGTCTGCTGCGCATCAAACCCTCCCAGGAACCCGTCGTCACGGAAGACGAGGTGATGGGGCTGATCGAGCAAGGTACGGTGACGGGCGTGTTCGAAGAGACGGAGCAGGACATGGTGGAGAGTGTCTTCCGCTTCGGCGACCGCACCGTGGACGCCATCATGACCCCACGCACCGAGATCGAGTGGATCGATCTGGATGAGCCCATGGACGAGATCATCAAGCAGGTGGCTACCAGCAAGCATACCAGATTCCCGGTGGGACACGAAAGCCTGGATAATGTCCAGGGCATTTTGCGCGGGAAAGAGCTGTTGGCCCGCTGCGTCAATAATGAAATTCCTAAACTGCTCGACCTGGTGGAACCGCCTCTGTTCATCCCGGAGAGCATGTCGGCACTCAAGATGCTGGAGCTGTTCAAGCAAAGGGCAGTCGAAATCGCCGTAGTGATCGACGAGTACGGTGGCACCTTGGGCATCGTCACCCTCCACGATATCCTGACTACCATCGTCGGTGACATCCCCGGCAGCGGCGAAGAGCCGGAGCTCGAGGTGGTCGAACACGAAGACGGCACGCTTCTTCTGGACGGCATGATCCCGGTGGAAGAGCTGGAAGACATGATCGACATCAACGCGCTGCCTGACGAAGAACGTGCCGGTTACCAAACGTTGGGCGGTCTGATGATGAGCCAGATCGGGGGCATCCCCAGCGCCGGCCAGCATTTCGAGTGGCAGGGTTATCGCTTCGAGGTGGTCGAGATGGACGGCCGCCGCGTCGACAAGGTCCTCGTCACGCCCATACAAAACAAGAAGCAGGAACTGCCGGCGGATGACTGACCTGCCAGGCCGCAAACCGATCGACCGGAATTGACCATGATCCCACTCAACCTTCACCTCTCCGGCTTTCTTTCCTACGACCAGGCTGTCGACCTCGACTTCACAGGTTTTGATCTGGCATGCATTTCCGGCGCCAACGGCGCCGGAAAATCGTCCCTGTTGGACGCCATCACCTGGGTGTTGTTCGGCCAAGCGCGCCGCAAAGACGATACCGTCATCAACAGCCATGCCAAAAAAGCTGAAGTGATCCTGGACTTCGAATATGAGAATAACGTCTACCGGGTGAGGCGCACCAAGCAGCCCGGCAAGGCTACCGTCCTGGAGTTCACCGTGCGCCAGCCCGATGGCAGTTTCAAACCCCTCACCGAGCACACGGTGGCGAAGACCGAGGAGCGCATCGTCCAGGTGTTGCGCATGGATTACGATACCTTCACCAACGCCTCGTTCTTTTTGCAGGGCCGTGCCGACCAATTCTCCCAGCAGACGCCCGCCGAGCGTAAACGCATTCTCGGCAATATTTTGGGCCTGGAAAAATGGGAGGAGATGCGCCAGGCGACCATCGAGCAGCGCCGCGTC
This sequence comes from Anaerolineaceae bacterium, assembly GCA_050013615.1. Lineage (GTDB taxonomy): Bacteria > Chloroflexota > Anaerolineae > Anaerolineales > Anaerolineaceae > JBEKEX01. The sequence goes on along the minus strand of JBEKEX010000144.1, from coordinate 2,079 downwards.
GCCGAAAATGAGCTGATCGGCCTGGAAAGCCAATTGGAAGAGATCAAGTCCGAGCTTGCTGAAAGTGACCAGCGCCATTCCAGCTTGAAACAACTCGAAGACAGCCTCAAAAGCGCCGCCAAGCTGCGTGAGCAAAAGGAACAATCGCTGGAGACGCTGCATCGCCAGGAAGCGACCATCAAGGAACAGAAACGATTGGTGGATCTGCTCGCCGGGCAAGCCGCCGCCGCCCGCCAACGCCTGGACGATACGACGGCGAAAATGGCCGAGCGCCGCACCGAGCAGGAGACTTACCGCCAGCAGGTGAAGCATGCCGCCAAGATCGAGGCAGCTTACCAGGACTGGCTCGCCCTGCGCAAAGAGTTGGAGCACTGGGATGAAGTCGCTGCCAGCTTCCGCCAACACGAACAGCGCCGTGCCGCCCCACTGACGGCCATTGAGAGCGAGAAGGCCCGCCTGGAACAAGAGCGCAGTGGGTTGGTGGAGCAGCAGCGCCAGATCGACGACATTTCCGACGCACTGCCGCAAGCCGAGGCGCAGATCAAAGAAAAACAAACCGCGTTGGTGCTATTGGCCAACCGTCTGGACGAACGCGCCCACCTCGAAGAAGAGCAGCGCAGCCAGATCGAAGCCCTGGGTGCCTGCGCAGCCGAAAACCGCCAGCTCAAAGATGACATGGAGGCATTGAGGGAACGCATCGACCAATTGGATGCCACCGAGGGCGCTACTTGCCCGGTGTGCGGCCAACCCCTCAACGCCAAGGACCGCGCCAAGCTGATCAAGGATTTAAAGCAGCAGGGCAAAGACATGGGCGACCGCTACCGCCAGAACCTGACCAAAACCCAGGAAGGTGAACAGCGCCGGGCCGAGTTGGAAAGCGATCTGGCCGGGTTGCAGCAGGTGGAAAGTGACCGCCAAAAGCAGCAGCGCGGCTTGGATCAGATGGAAAACCAGTTCCGCCAGGCGCAATCGGCCGTGGACGCCTGGCAATCGACCGGCGCCCAACGGCTGGCCGAAGTCACTGTCCACCTCAAGAACGAGGACTATGCCGCTGAATCGCGGCGCCAACTGGCCGAAGCGGATGCCGCCCTCAAGGAATTGGGATACGATGCTGCTGCCCACGACGCCTGCCGGCGTCAGGAACAGGAAAGCCGCACCAGCGAAGAACAGTTCCGCTCGTTGGAAAAAGCCCGTTCCGCCCTGGAGCCGCTGGAGCGTGAGATCGCCAACCTGAAGAAGCAGAGCAGCGAGCAAGAGAAGGAAGCCAAGACACAAGATACTGAGCATCAACTGGCCGCGACAAAGTATGAAGAAATTGCCGCCAGCCTGCCTGACCTGACCCAGGCCGATGGCGAGTTGTACCAGTTGCGCGAAGACGAAAACCGCCTGCGCATGGAAGTGGGCGCGGCCAAGCAAAAAGTGGCCGTGCTCAAAGACCTGCGTACCCGCGAAGCCGAGATCAAGGAACATGGCAGCACCATCAAGCTGCGCATCGCCCGCCTGAAAACGCTTGAGCACGCTTTCGGCAAAGACGGCATTCCCGCCCTGCTGATCGAGCAGGCCCTGCCGGAGATCGAAGCCCAGGCCAATGCCCTGCTCGACCGCTTGAGCCCCAACGGCATGTCGGTGCACTTCGAGACGCAAAAGGACTACAAGGCCAAGAACCGTGAGGACCGCAAGGAAACCCTTGACATCCTCATCAGCGATCCGATGGGGCAGCGCGAGTACGAGCTCTATTCCGGCGGCGAGGCCTTCCGGGTCAACTTTGCCATCCGCCTGGCGCTCTCGCATCTGCTGGCACAACGCGCCGGCGCACGACTGCAAACCCTGGTGATCGACGAGGGCTTCGGCAGCCAGGACACCGACGGCCGCCAGCGCTTGATCGAAGCCATCAACCTGGTGCAGCCCGATTTCGCCAAGATATTGGTCATCACGCACCTGGAAGAACTCAAAGACGCTTTCCCGGCCCGCATCGAGGTCGAAAAGACGCCCCAGGGTTCGCTCGTCAAGGTGGTCACCGTATGACACCCATCCCCGGCCGCATCGGCGTCCAACAACGCGTCGAAGAAGCTGTAGAGA
>JBEKEX010000143.1:0-6907 GCA_050013615.1 Anaerolineaceae bacterium | reverse complement strand
AATGGTTGGCGCGCCGGCAGCCTGGGCATCGGCCAGCGCTGTGTAACCACAGCCTGAAAGATCGATGAACAAATTGGAAAAGTTGATCTTGCCCAGCACCAAGCCAATGGGTGGCATGATGATATCATTTACCAGGGCTGTGATGATTTGACCAAATGCGCTACCAATGATGATACCGATGGCCATGTCGAGCACGTTGCCGCGCATGGCAAACTCTTTGAATTCCTTCAACATGATTTCCTCCTTTGGAATGGATAGTGACAATCAATGATTTCTTACAAGATGCAATTAGGTGGACAGTTATTGGATCTATTAAGCAGCAATCACTCTTTCATTAGTAGATTATACAAACCATCTGGATAGAGCGGGCCGCGGCTGTTCGAAAAATCTTCCAGCGCTTTCCACACGGCGACGAAGGGGATATCTTCCCCTTCGATGCCATCGATCTTTGTTTTTTGGTAAATGGCCGAGTCGACGAACGCGGCATCATACACCAGGACGATCTCATGCCCCGGTTCACCCTCGAAAGTGAAGATGTTCTCCAATGTGCCGAGATATCGGATGTCGCGGATGGCTTGTCCGATCTCCTCATGCATCTCACGCGCCAATGCCTCGGCGCCCGTCTCGCCAAACTCGATGCCTCCGCCCAGGGGGCGGTAGAACGTTTGCTGTTTAATACGGTCGTAACCTTCATGCAGCAGGATGCGGCTGGTGTGGCTAAAGATGCCAATGGCGAGCGGACGGATTTTATGTTTCATTTCTTGGCTCCTCGCGGTGCTGCTGGATCAACACTGCTCAAATTTTACCAGCCCATTTGCCGGTGCTGCCGCTAACGACCAGGCGCGTGGCTTGTTCCAACATTTCATTGGACGGCAGGTGCACCGTGGTCAATCTTTATCGCTAAAAGTGGAATTTTATATAGATTATACGCGAATGAACAAGGAAATATTGGATAAATTTTAGCAAATAGTCGTAAAGAATATACTCTCTGATTCTACATATTAGCGGGTCATGAACCATCCATTTTCAGGAGATGGCTGACGAAATGGTTTTCAGGAATGTAATCCCCTTCATTAGCACTGGATAGAAGTAGAGGCGGACCGTACCCTGGTAACAGGATCATCGGTCCGCCTCTACGTATTTTTAGAGAGGACGATATTCGCCCTCGACGACGCCATCACCAGAATCGCCTTGCTTTCCGGTATTGCTATTCTGGTTGGCACCTGACGGTGAAGCACCCGAGGGTGTAGCGCCAACCGGCGACTGCAACTGGCCGGCCATTTGTTCCAGCTCACGTGACAGGCTCTGAATGCGATCGAGATCGCTGCCACTCATGGCCTGGCGCAATTCGCCGACCTTGCCTTCCACGCTGCTGTGCAGCGAATCCGGCAGGCTGGCATGCTCCTTGAACAGCTTTTCGATAGAATAGATCATATTGTCTGCCAGGTTGCGGGCCTCGGCCAGACTGCGCTGCTGGCGATCCACATCCTCGTTGTGCTTGGCTTCCTGAACCATGCGCTCGATATCACTCTTGCTCAGGTTGGTGGAGGAAGTGATGGTCACTTTCTGTTCCTTGCCGGTGGCCTGATCCCGTGCTGTGACGTTGAGGATGCCATTGGCATCGATATCGAAAGTTACTTCCACTTGCGGCATACCGCGCGGGGCGGGCACAATGCCTTCCAGGCGGAAGCGTCCCAGGCTCATGTTGTCGGCGGCCATGGGCCGCTCGCCCTGCAGCACGTGCACATCGACGGCGGTCTGGCTATCTTCGGCTGTGCTGAAGATTTGTGACTTCTTGGCTGGGATGGTGGTGTTGCGCTCGATCACGGGGGTCATCATACCGCCCATGGTTTCGACGCCCAGGCTGAGCGGGGTAACGTCCAGCAGCAGCACGTCCTTCACCTGGCCTGAGAGTACGCCGGCCTGGATGGCGGCGCCCACGGCCACCACTTCGTCGGGATTGACGCTCTTGTTGGGCTCTTTGTTGGTAAACGATTGCACCAGCTGTTGCACGGCGGGCATGCGGATGGAGCCGCCCACCAGCACGATCTCATCCAGGTCGCTAGGGGCGAGGTTGGCGTCTTTCAGGGCAGCTTCGAACGGCGCCTTGCAGCGCTCCAGCAGCGCGGCAGTCATCTGCTCGAATTTCGAGCGGCTGAGCTTGAGCAGCAAGTGCTTGGGGCCGCTGGCATCGGCCGTGATGTAGGGCAGGTTGATCTCGGTCTCCATCAAAGTGGAAAGCTCGATCTTGGCCTTTTCGGCAGCCTCACGCAGGCGTTGTAGCGCCTGGCGGTCCTGGCGCAGGTCGATGCCTTGCTCTTTCTTGAACTCGTCGACGATCCAGTTGACTACCACTGCGTCCCAATCGTCGCCGCCCAGGTGCGTATCGCCGTTGGTGGCGCGCACTTCGAAGACGCCGCCGCCCACTTCGAGGATGGAGACATCGAACGTGCCGCCGCCCAGATCAAAGACGAGGATCTTCTCGTTCTCTTTTTTGTCCAGGCCATAGGCCAGGGCAGACGCCGTCGGCTCATTGATGATGCGTAGCACTTCGAGGCCGGCGATCTTGCCGGCATCCTTGGTGGCCTGGCGCTGGCTGTCGTTGAAATAAGCCGGCACGGTGATGACGGCCTGGGTCACCGGTTCGCCGAGGTAATTTTCGGCGTCGGTCTTGAGTTTGGCCAGGATCTGCGCCGAGATCTCCTGCGGCGAGTATTCGCGGTTGTTGACCGGGATCTTCACCCGCGCTTCACCGAGGGGGCCTTTCACCACGTTATAAGGCACCATGCGGCGCTCCTGTTCGACGTCGTCGTAGCGGCGGCCCATGAAGCGCTTGATGGAAGAGACGGTGTTCTCGGAATTGACCACGGCCTGCCGCTTGGCAGCCTGGCCAACCAGACGTTCTCCATTTTTACTAAAGGCAACCACCGATGGGCAGAGGCGTGAGCCTTCGGCCGTGGTGATCACGGTCGGTTGGCCGCCTTCCATGACGGCGACAACGCTGTTGGTGGTGCCCAAATCTATACCAATAATCTTGGACATGGTAATCTCTCCTTCATACATTTGCGCCGGCTAGTACAGCAGTTCTAGCCTGTTGGTGAAGCACCGGCGCAAGGTTTCTTTCTGGTAATAAGGGTAAGCGATGAGTGATAGAACGACATTAGCGAATGGTCTGAATTATGTAAGAATGTTTCTGAGTCGCAAACCTACGTCGGCTCGTAGGGGCGAAGCATCGCCTCACCCCTACCAAGCGGTAGGTGTAAAATCTATAAGGTAAATCAACGTTATCGCGAGGTTATCGATGGTTGAAAAATCTTCCGACTTGCAGCAACTTTACTGCAAGACCGTCGAACAATGGCGGGAATGGCTCGCGAGCCATCACGCCGCAGAGAGTGAGATCTGGCTGGTGTTCTACAAGAAAGGCCTCAGTGACCAGACATTCGATTATGACGGCGCGCTGGATGAAGCGCTGTGCTACGGCTGGGTGGATAGTGTCATCAAGAAGCTCGACGAGCAGCGTTATGCCCGCAAATTCACGCCGCGCAAGGAGACCAGCCAGTGGTCGGAGATCAACAAGCGCCGCGTTGCGCAATTGATCGCCACGGGCCGCATGACGCCGGCAGGGATGGCCCTCATCGAAACGGCCAAGGCTAATGGACAATGGGACAAAGTCTTTGGGCCGCCCAAAGTGGGGGATGAGGTGCCGGCCGAGTTGCAATCGGCATTGGAGCAGAATGCCGCGGCACTCAAGAACTTCGAACAATTGGCGCCGAGCTTCCGAAAGCGCTACATCTTGTGGATCGTGATGGCCAAGCGGCCGGAGACGCGTGCACAACGTGTCAAGGAAGCTGTGGCACTCCTGGAAAGAGGTGAAAAGCTGGGGTTAAAGTAGCGCAACCTGTACTGATAGTAATGTCGGGATATTGTTCAATAATGGGGGAGTAACTAAATATCTTTGAGATCTACCAACCCATAGCGCAGTGCGGCGACCACGGCTTGGGTGCGGTCGGAGACGTTCAATTTCTTGAACAATTCACTGGTGTAATTCCGGATGGTGCCTTCGGAGAGGAAAAGTTGCTGGGCGATCTCGGCATTGGTCAGCCCGCAGGCCAGCAGTTTGAGCAATTCCTGGTCGCGCTCATTCAGGCGGAAGTTGGTGGAAGGCGGATTGGCCGCAGGACGACGCTGGTAATCATCCAGGATCTTGCCGGCAATGGCGGGATCGAGGAACACTTTTTTGGCGACTGTGCCTTTGATCGACTCGATCAGATTCTTGGGCGGGGTATCTTTCAGCAAATAGCCGGCTGCTCCGCTATGGAGCGCATCGAAGACCCATTCGTCATCGTCGTAGGTGGTCAACACCAGCACGGCGACGGAGGGAAATTGTTCGTGGATCTTACGCGTGGCGGTGATACCGTTGACGCCCGGCATTTTCAGGTCCATCAGCACCAGGTCTGGTTGGGTTTTTGAAACCATCTCCACCACTTCGGCGCCATCCTGGGCTGTGCCGACCACTTCGATCTCCGCATCGGTGCTCAAAATTTTCGACAGGCCTTCACAGACAATGGCTTGATCGTCACAGATCAAAACTCTGATCATCTTTCACCTCCAGCGAGAAACAGACCGTTGTTCCCGCACCCGTGCGGCTATTCACCTCCAGGTTTCCATGCACCATGGTGGCGCGCTCTTTCATCCCCAGCAGCCCATGCTTGCTGCCATAATCGATTTTGTCCAGATCGACCCCTTGTCCGTCATCGGTGATGGTTAATTTCAGCATCCCGGCTTCGACTGCCAATTGCAGATTGACCTGCCTGGCGTTGGCATGATTGACCACGTTGGCCAGTGATTCTTGGGCAATGCGGTAAACGGCATGTTCCACTTCGGTATCCAGGCGGGGAAGGTCAGCGGCAACTTCCAGATCGATGGCAAAATTAGCGCGCGCCGCAGCCTCCATGGCCAGGTTACGGATCGCCAGCGGTAGTCCCAGGTCTTCGACGGTCTGGGAACGCAGGTCTTTCAACGCCCGGCGCACTTCAGCCAGTCCATTCCGGGTGGTCACCAGGGCTTGATCCAGCATGGCTTCGACCTCGGGCTGTCCCGATGCAAGCATGAGCTTGGTAGCTTCCAGGTTGACCGCCTGTCCGCTCAAGGTGTGCGCCAGCGTGTCGTGCAGTTCACGCGCCAGGCGGTTGCGTTCCCGGCTCAAGGTGAGCTGTTCGAGCGTGGCGGCATGCTGGCTGAGCATGACGTTGGTGCGGATTAGTTCCCGGCGCTGGGCGCGTTGGATGGCGACCATGCGGGAGACGATGTAACCGATCATACCGAATGTAAATGCCTGTACCAGGGGCAACCCTACGATGGGTAGCGTATCTGCATTGATCTGACCGACCAGCGAATAAACCACAATGAGCTCAATGAGGGCGGCTCCGGCAGTGAAGGCCAAAACGGCCAAAAAGGTGTACTGCCAGGCCAGCAATACGGCAATCACGAGGAGAGTCGGCACCAGGAGCCAGGTCGGCTCGACCACATTTTGCCAGGTACTTTGGGGAGTGAGGAAAACCAAATTACTGAGCACGGGAATGGCGGCCGCCAAGCTCAGGGCGATCGGCAGATAGAAACGTCCCAGGCGCCGATGCAGACTGGGTAACGAAAGGTAAATGAATAGCAACAAGTTATTGGCGAAGTTCAGATACCACTGGATCTGGACGGCGGCAAATCCCTGGCCCGTCTGCAAGGCTGAATACAGGATCAGGATGGAAAAATAGCATAATTCGGCGCTGGAAAAGTAGCGGAAAACCTGTAACAGCCCCGGTTCGATTTCCTTATTCATGGATTCATCATACCATAGCAGTCCACATTTGTTATCCGCCGAGCGATGGTCGATGACGCGCATCATTTCGTTCGATGACGCGCGTCATCGTGGGTTATGCCGGTCGGCAACTGGTCAGCAGGTTGCCTGACACATAGAATTGAGACTGAGGCTCGAAGTATGGATATTGCGATTAAAGCTAAAGGGCTACAGAAACGATTTCCCAGGGCGGATCGACCGGCTGTACATGATCTTGACCTGGAAATTCCCAGAGGCCAACTCTTTGGGTTGGTCGGACCGGATGGCGCCGGGAAGACGACCGCTTTACGGATGCTGGCTTCGGTGATGGAGCCGAGCGGCGGCGACGCCTGGATCGCCGGATGTGACGTGCGCAAGGATCCGGAACAGGTGCGCCGGCGGATCGGATATATGCCGCAGAATTTCAGCCTGTATCCGGACCTCAGTGTCACCGAAAATCTGAATTTTTTTGCAGATATTTTCCGCGTTCCGGCTACGGATAAAGAATCCCGCATTACCAACATGCTGGGATTCACCCATTTGGAACCCTTCCGCGATCGGCGGGCTGGCAAACTTTCAGGCGGCATGAAGAAAAAATTGGCGCTGGCCTGCGCCATGGTGCATTCGCCTGAGATTTTGCTATTGGATGAGCCATCCACCGGCGTGGACCCGGTCTCCCGACAGGAGTTGTGGCGCATTCTCACCGATGTCGTCCAGCAGGGCGTCACCGTCATGTTGAGCACCCCGTATATGGACGAGGCGGAACGCTGCCACCAGGTGGGGATATTGTACGATGGCCATCTCCTCACCAGCGGGACGCCGGCAGAACTGGTGAGCAGACTGCCTTTTTCCATCATTGAGGTGAAGGCAAAACCCCGCAAAGAAATGCGCCGGGTGGTCACCGAAACCGGCGGCATCCAGCAATGGCGCACGGTGGGTGACCGGCTGCGGTTGTCGATCATCAATGAAAACGGCAATGTAAAGACCGTGATGAAAACGCTCGATCAGCGTTTCAAAAAGGAAAAACTCGAGGTGGTAATGTTGAGGACAGAACGGCTCGACATGGAGGACGTTTTCGTC
>JBEKEX010000142.1:0-6911 GCA_050013615.1 Anaerolineaceae bacterium | reverse complement strand
ACTGCTGCACGAAGGCCTTGGTCGCCCCATACACGTTACCGCCCGAATAGGGATAACTGGCGGCCACCGAACTCAAATTGACGATTGCACCCTTGCGCTCGATCAAGGTCGGCAAAAGTTTGTGCGTGAGGGTCACCAGGCCGGTGATATTGGTATTGATCATCGTCAGCCAATCGTCCAGCCGGGCTTGAGGTGCGGGAGCCGTGCCGAGCGCCAGGCCGGCATTGTTGACCAGCACATCGATCCCCCGGAAGGGATCGGGAAGCGCGGCCAGAGCTTTCTCCATTGCCACCGAATCCTGAATGTCGAAAGACGCGACAGCGACTTTCTCTGCGCCGAACTCTTCCGCCAGGCGTTCAAGACGCTCGATACGACGCCCCGTCGCTACGACGCGCCAATCAGCCTCGACAAAGCGCCGCGCCATCGCCGCACCAAACCCCGATGTCGCACCCGTGATCATTATCGTTTTGGTCATCACAATCTCCTGTCATTATTCATGTGCTCCACTCGCATTACCAAAGCCGAGCGAGCCGTTATATTTATTTTGATCGCTGACATTAGTAATCAGCTTCTTAACTTACACATCATAATACCAAATTGATTAACTGACTTTCCTGTTTTGGGGCAACCCGGCTGGTCGCCCGTGCTGGTTGCCCCAACTCGCAGAAAATTATGACAAGCAAGAGCTAACCCCGGCGTATCTAATCAAAAAACAAGGGTTTTATCTATAAATTACAGCATCCAACGCAGACCTCATCGAACCCAGCGATGCAATCCCTAACACTAACGCTATCGAACAGGAGCTTCGTGGGAAATGAAATCGAACGAATCACCTACCCCGAAAGAACTGCAACAGGGATTGATCACCTCCCCAGTTGCAATCATTGGCATGGCGTCGCTTTTTCCCCAGGCAAGGACCTTGCCGGAGTATTGGGACAACATCCTCAACAAAATCGACGCAATGATCGATATACCCGCTTCACGCTGGAAGATCGACGAATATTACGATCCGGACCCCGCGGCAGCCGATAAGACTTACTGCAAGCGAGGCGCTTTTATCCCGGACGTCGACTTCGACCCGGCTGAGTTCGGCCTGCCGCCGAATTTGCTGGAAGTGACCGACGTATCCCAACTCCTTTCCCTGGTCATCGCTAAAGAAGCCCTCGAAGATGCCGGCTACAGTGAGGACAACAAGTCTTTACGCGAACGCACCGGCGTCGTACTGGGGATGGTCGGCATTGGCAGCAAGCTGGCCATCGCATTGATGTCCCGGTTGCAATATCCGGTGTGGGAAAAAGTTCTGCGCAGCTACGGCATTTCCGAGAGCGATTCTCAACAAATTATAGACAAGATTAAATTAGCTTACCCGAAATGGGAAGAAAACGCCTTCCCAGGTTCCATCGGAAACGTGGTCGCCGGACGTATCGCCAACCGCCTGGACTTGGGCGGCACAAATTGCGTGGTGGACGCGGCCTGCGGCAGCTCGCTGGCCGCCGTTAGAATGGCCGTGGGCGAGTTGATCGAGGGACGGGCTGACATGATGCTGGCCGGGGGGGTCGATACTGACAACTCCATCGGTACCTACATGTGCTTCAGCAAGACCCCGGCGTTCTCGAAATCCGAGAGCGTGCGGTCGTTTGACCAGGACTCCGACGGCATGATGGTAGGTGAAGGCATCGGCATGGTGCTGCTCAAGCGCCTGGCGGATGCCGAGCGTGACGGTGATCGCATCTATGCGGTCATCAAAGCCGTCGGCACGTCCAGTGACGGACGCTACAAGTCCATCTACGCCCCGCGACCCTACGGACAATCGCTGGCTCTGACCCGGGCCTACGAGGAAGCCGGCTATTCCCCCACCACCGTGGGATTGATCGAAGCCCACGGTACTGGCACCATGGCAGGTGACCCGGCCGAATTCGAAGGCTTGAACGAGGTCTTTTCAAAAGACAACCCGCGCAAACAATATATCGCCCTGGGAAGCGTCAAATCCCAGATCGGGCACACCAAGGCAGCGGCCGGCGTTGCCAGCCTGATTAAAGCCTCGTTGGCGCTCTACCAAAAAGTACTGCCGCCTACCATCAACGTCAAGCATCCCAACCCGAAACTCGGCATCGAGAATACACCGTTCTACTTGAACACCGAACGCCGCCCGTGGATCAAGCCGGCCCTGTACCCGCGCCGAGCAGGCGTGAGCTCATTCGGCTTTGGCGGCACGAATTTCCACGTGGCCCTGGAAGAATATGAAGCTGAGCATAGCCAGCCTTACCGGCTGCATTCCACCGCCCAGGTCATCCTGGTCGCCGCCCCCACGCCGGCCGAACTGCTGCCTAAGTGTCGTGATCTATCCGAAAAGTTAGGCTCCGCCCAGGGAACCGCGACTTATGCGGCGCTGGTGGAAGCGACCCAGGCCAACGCGATCAAGCAGGAAGACGCGCGGGTCGGGTTTGTGGCTATGGATGCCGCAGAGGCGCGCACTCAGTTGAACACGGCCATCGACCTGCTCAAAAGCATCGGGGACAAAGAAACCGCTGAACATCCATCGGGCGTTTACTACCGCAAGAACAGCCTCGACCCCAAGCACAAACTGGTAGCATTGTTCCCTGGCCAGGGGTCACAATATGTGAACATGGGCTGCGAAGTAACCATCAATTTCCCGCCCATCCGCCAGGCGTTTGCCGCCATGGATGCTCAGTTCGAGGCGGACGATCAGGCACCGTTGACCCAGGTCATTTACCCCATCCCGACGTTCGACAGCGATGCCACCGAGCGCCAGAATCAGCGCCTGACCCTCACCGAGTACGCCCAACCGGCTATTGGCACATTCAGCGTGGGATTGTACAAACTGTTCCAGCAAGCCGGTTTCGAGGCCAGCTTCACCGCCGGGCACAGCTTTGGCGAGTTGACCGCGCTGTATGCCAGCGGCGTTCTGGATGAAGCAGGATTCTATGCGTTAGCAAAAGCGCGCGGCAAAGTTATGGCCGCCTCGGACGATCCCGCCTTCGATGCCGGGACGATGATAGCGGTTAAAGGCGACATCCGCCAGCTCGAGCAAGACCTGCTGGCCCTCCCGGAGATCACGCTGGCCAACCAAAACTCCAACAACCAGGTTGCTTTGGCCGGCAGCAAAGCTGCCGTGGCAGCCGTCCAGAAGGCGCTGACCGAAAAGGGTTATTCCGTGGTGCCATTGCCGGTCTCGGCCGCATTCCACACCCCACTGGTGGCTCACGCCCAGCAGCCCTTTGCCGAAGCGATCCGGCAGGTGAAGTTCAAGAAACCCAAGATCGAGGCCTACTCCAACACCAGCGGCAAGAAATACAGCTCAGATCCCGATCAAATACGCCAGACGCTGACCGACCACATCCTCAAGCCGGTGCTGTTCAAAGACGAGATCGAGGCCATCTACGCCGCCGGTGGGTCGATATTCGTCGAATTCGGCCCTAAGAACGTGCTGACCAACCTGGTCAACAACATCCTGGAAGGCAAACCGCACGCCGCCATCGCCGTCAATGCGAGCGCGAAGAAGGATAGCGACCGCCAATTGCGTGAGGCTGTAGCTCAATTGTGCGTGTTGGGATTGGACCTGCGACACTTTGACCCTTACGCCCTGCCGAAGAAATCAGCCCCGGAACGCCAGAAATCCAGCGTCAGCGTCAAGCTGAACGGCAGCCTTTACCTGACCGAGAAGACCCGCTCGGCGTTCGAAGCTGCCATTTCGGCGAAGAACACCCTGTCGCAGCCTCCCAACGGCCAGAACCCGGCCGCTGCTTCTGCCAGCGCAACAACACCCGCTGCTGCCTCGGCAGCCCCAGCCCAAGAACCAGCCGTCACTCATCCAGATGCCTTGCTGGCCCAGCTTGAATCTTTCCAGAGCGAAGCCCTGCAAGTACATAACCAATTCCTGGCCAACGATGGCGAATATGTGCGCGGCTTCACCCAGCTGGTGCAGCAAGAATTGAACTTGTTGAACAGTAATTCCTCCCCCCAGGCCTTGGAACAGCTCAACCAGGCGCTCCAAACCCTGGAGCGCAGCATGGACCAGTTCCACCAACACCAGGCAGAGACGCTGCGCGTCCACGAGCAGTATTTGCAGAACCAGACCCAGTTGACCGAGCAGGTATTGCAGTTCTTCCAGACCCCGACTGCACAAATTGCATCGGCAGCACAGCCAATCAAATCGAAACCCGTTGCTGCCACCTTCAATCCAGTTGTGCCCGCCGTGCCGAGCGGCATTCCCAGCCATAACGGCCACTCCCCGCTTCCCAAGCCAACCGAGCCGAGTGTGAATAAAGTCAAAGAAATGATGCCGGCAAGTCAGCCTGCTACGGCGCAAGCGCCCATCTCTTTGGATGTCGAAGGCTTGAAGAAAACCTTGCTGGAGCTGGTGAGCGAGAAGACCGGCTATCCGCCCGAAATGCTGGAACTGGGCATGGATATGGAAGCAGACCTGGGGATCGATTCGATCAAACGGGTCGAGATCATGGGTGCCATCCAGACCCGCTTCCCCAGCCTGCCGCAGGTCGATTCCACCGCCCTGGCCGAGATGCGCACGCTCGGTGACGTTGCAGCCTACATGAGCGCCTTGACTGAGCCAAGCGCACCACCGGAAGTAAAACCCCAACAGCCACTCGAAACACCTACCACCGTCCAACCAGTCCCCACCAGCCAGCCTGAGCCTGTTGCAATCTCACGGGATGAAGTCACCAAAGCCTTCCTCGAGATCGTCAGCGAGAAGACCGGTTACCCGGTGGAAATGCTCGAGCTGGACATGGAGCTGGAAGCCGATTTGGGGATCGACTCGATCAAACGGGTGGAGATCCTGGGCGCCATGCAAGCTAACTACCCCGAGCTTGCGAAGATCGACCCCGCCAACCTGGCCGAGCTGCGCACGCTCAGGCAAATTATCGAATCGCTGGCCGCGCCAGCGCCAAGCAAATCACCTATGCACGAGGCCAGCCCTGCTGCTCCGGCATCAGTGAAAGAAAAAACGTTTGAGCTTCCCCGCGGGGTTGTAATGCTTAAATCCATGCCGGAACCGGATTGCTTGGATCTGCCGGTTGCCAAGGGGTACATCTGCCTCATCATGGACGACGGCACCGACCTGACCCTGGCCTTGGCCGACAAGTTGGCCGGAGAAGGCAAAGATGTGGTCGTCCTACGCCTGCCGGAAAGCCTGGTTACCCACAGGCCATTGCCCACGCATATCCGTTCCGCACAGATCCCCGATTGGAGCGAGACCGGGATCCAGAGCACCTTGGATGCCCTGCAAGAAGAACACGGGCCCGTGGCAGTCTTCATCCACCTGGACCTGATGGCATCCGCCTCCGACGATCATTCGGAACGCGAGGAGATCATCGTCGAGACCATCTTCCTGACCGCCAAGCTACTCAAGGCAACCTTGAACACCGCCTCGCAAGAAGGCTTTGCAGCCTTCATGACCGTCACCCACCTGGATGGCGAGCTCGGTCTGGCATCCTCGGGCAACGTGGAGCCGTTGAGCGGGGCCTTCTTCGGCCTCGTAAAGACCCTCAACCTGGAATGGGATAATGTTTTCTGCCGGGCGGTTGACCTGGAGCCGGGAATGGATGTGCAAACTGCCGCCGGTCTCATCATGGCTGAGATGCACGACCCGAATCGCCTGATCAGCGAGATCGGCTATCACGCCGATGAACGCACAACTCTTGTGGTGGAACAGCCTAAGGCTGTCGAACAACCAAACATGGAGGCCTAACATGGTCGGAAAATCACTGCTCTCTCCCAATTCCGTCATCCTCGCCAGTGGTGGTGCCAGGGGCATCACGGCCCAATGCGTGATCCGGCTAGCGCAGCATACACCCTGCAAATTCATCTTACTGGGACGCACCAGCATCGCCCAGCCCCTACCGGATTGGGCGCAGGATCGCACGGATGATGCCGAATTGAAACGTCGCATCATGGAGCGTCTGGCCGGCGAAGGTCAAAAACCCACGCCCCAAGCCGTTGCCCAACAATTCCGCAACATTAAGGCTCAGAAAGAAATCGAAACGACGCTGGCGAGCATCCGCCAGGCCGGCGCAGAAGTGGAATATATCGATGTGGACATCACTGCCCCGATCGAGTTGTTACGAAGCCGCCTGGCTGAGCCGGTGCAGCGCAGCGGAAAGATCAGCGGTGTGATCCACGGAGCCGGCGTGCTGGCCGACCGCCGCATCGAGAAGAAGACTGCCGCCGATCTCGAGACCGTGCTTTCGCCCAAGGTGGCAGGGCTGCAAAAGCTGCTCAAGATCGCCCCAGCCAACCAGCTCGATTTCTTGGTCCTATTCTCATCAATCGCGGGGTTTTTCGGCAACATCGGCCAGTCAGATTATGCCATGGCTAACGAGGTGCTGAATAAAGCTGCTTACCAGATCAAACGCGATAACCCTGCCTGCCACGTCGTCTCGATCAACTGGGGGCCTTGGGATTCAGGCATGGTCACGCCGGAGCTCAAGCGTGCTTTTGCCGAGAGGAACATGACCCTCATTCCAACCGATGCCGGGGCGGAGTTGTTGGTAAATGAGATCACAACCCATTACCAGGGTACTGATCAGCCGGTACAAATCGTGGTGGGAGCCGTGCCTTCCCGCCTGGCAAGCGAATTCTCCGGCAAGCTGGAACATTACCAGATCAGCCGCCACCTAAGTCTGGATGCCAACCCCTTCCTGCGCGACCACCAGATCGGGCACAAACCGGTGCTACCGGCCACGTGTGCGGCCTCCTGGCTGGCCAGCTCGTGCGAGCAGCTCTACCCGGGTCTCAACTTCCACCTCATCGAAGATTTCAAGGTGCTCAAAGGCATCGTGTTCGACGAGACCCTGGCCGATGAATACATCCTCGACCTGGAAGAAGTGGAAAAGATCCCCGGTCAAAAAGTCAGCTTCTTTGGGCGCATTTGG
>JBEKEX010000141.1:0-6931 GCA_050013615.1 Anaerolineaceae bacterium | reverse complement strand
CGGCTGCCGCCCGGTGGCAGAGCTGATGACGATCAACTTCGCTTTTGTAGCAATGGATCATATTGTTAATGAAGCGGCTAAACTGCATTACATGTTCGGCGGACAGTTCGTGCTGCCGCTGGTCATCCGTGCCGTGAGCGGGGGCGGGCGCCAGTTGGGTGCCACGCATTCCCAGACACCGGATGTGATCTTTGCCCATTTCCCCGGTCTGAAAGTGGTTGCTCCCGGCACGCCGGCGGACGCCAAAGGATTGCTCAAAGAAGCCATCCGCATCAATGACCCGGTCTTATTTATCGAAGAAGCTACGCTTTACCAGACCCGCGGCGAAGTGCCGGAAGGCGATTATACGGTGCCGATTGGCAAATCCGTGGTGCAGCGCCCCGGCAGCGATGTGACCATTGTCACCTACAGTAAAATGTTGGAAGTTTCGTTGAAAGCAGCCACGCAGCTTGAAAGTGAAGGCATTCAAGCCGAGGTGGTGGATCTGCGCACACTGCGCCCTCTGGACATGGAACCGGTGATCGAATCTTTCAAGAAGACCAACCGGGCAGTGATCGTGGAGGAAGGTTGGAAGAGCTACGGAGTGGGGGCGGAGATCGAGTCGCGAATTTATGAGCAGGCATTCGATTATGCGGATGCTCCCATCAAGCGCGTGGCGCAGATCGAAGTGCCGCTGCCCTATAATCGCACGCTGGAACAATCAGCATTGCCTCAAGTGAAGGATGTGATCGCGGCAGTGAAGGAGGTGCTGTAATGGCTGATATCGTCACCATGCCGAAATTAGGGTTCGATATGGCGGAGGGAACGCTGGTGCGCTGGGTGCGCCAGGAGGGCGAGACCGTCGAAAAGGGCGCTGTGCTGGCAGAGATCGAGACCGATAAGGCCACGGTGGAAGTCGAATCCAATTTCAGCGGCGTAGTTTACAAACAACTCGTCACTAAAGGGACCATTGTACCTGTAGGTACGCCCATTGCGGTCATTGCTGCGGCGGGAGAAAAAGTGGACGTAGGCAGCCTAAACCTGGGGGCTGTACCCGCAGGGGCGCAGGCACCCGCTGGGGTGCAGGCACCTGCACCCGAAAAAGTAATGACGAAAGAGGCTGTAAAACCGGTTGCTGTTCCAGCCGCGGTTGTCACGCCGGTTGTGGTCGAAACCGCGCCTATCGGTGCTGGGACCGGCATGGTCAAGGCTTCACCCCTGGCACGAAAGTTGGCCGTGGATGCCGGCCTGGACCTGCGCGGCTTGCGAGGCACCGGCCCGGGCGGGCGCATTGTACGCAAAGACGTCGAAGGGGCTCTCGGCCAACGTAAGGCAGCACCGGAAGCCAGCCTGCACGGCAAACCTGTTCCGGCTGTGGCGGCTGCGGCACAGGTACTTCAATGGGCACCCGGCCCTGTGCCGGAAGACCAGCGCATCCCGCTCGACCGATTGCGGGGAGCCATTGGGCGGCGCATGGCGGATGCCAAGCAGCGGATACCGCATTTTTACATCACTCATACCTACGATGTCGAAATGCTGTTGAGTTTGCGCACTCAGGCCAATGCACTGGTGTCAGATGAAAAGAAATTATCGGTCAACGATTTCGTGGTCAAGGCTGCGGCATTGACGCTGCGCCAGTTCCCTAATTTGAATGCGTCACTGGATGGCGATAATATCGTCCGCCATGGGCACATCAATTTGGGCGTGGCGGTCTCGGTACCGGGTGGCCTGATGACCGTAGTGTGCAAAGATGCCGACCAAAAGCCGCTCAGCCTGATCTCGGCCGAGGTCAAAGAGATGGCTGCACGTGCCCGGCAGGGCAAAGTACGCCCGCAAGATGTAGATGGTTCGACATTCTCCATCAGTAATTTGGGCATGTACGATGTGGAAGACTTTGCTGCCATCATCAACCCGCCGGAAGCGGCCATCCTGGCAGTGGGGACGGCCCACAAAGTGCCCGTAGTGGCGGGGGATGCCTTGAAGGTCGGCATGCGAATGAAGGCTACCATTTCTGCGGACCATCGCATCACCGATGGGGTGGAGGCAGCCCAGTTCATGCAAGCGCTGGGTGGTTATTTGGAAAACCCGTTGGGATTGTTGATGGGATAAAGTTCAATTGATGATGGGGTGGCCTGACAGCCACCCCATCATTTTATTTTTCGTAGATCACACGGTAGATGTTCATAAATTCCACGATCTGCCGGATGTAAGTGCGGGTCTCGTCATATCGGATCTCTTCCAGGAACAGATCGGGGTCACCGTTGGAAAGCGATTGCCAGATTTGGGCGTTGCCCGGGCCGGCGTTGTAAGCAGCCAAGGCATCATACAAGTCACCACCGAGATAATCACGCTGGTTGGCCATGTAACGTGCCCCCAGGGTAATATTGACGTTGGCGTTAAACAGATCATTGGTGGTGAAGTTTTGCGGCCAACCGAGCCCGCTGGCAGTTTCCTTACCGGTATCCGGGACGAGTTGCATCAACCCTAAAGCGCCTGCGCTTGAACTGATGTAGGGCTGGAACATGCTTTCCTGGCGGATGGTGGCAAACAAGAACAACGGTGAGAAGTTATTTGCTTTTGCTGCCGAAAGTACCGAGTCGGCGAAATAGGCGCCGAAGCGCACATAGTTGAAGAACATGGGCGCGTTGAGCGAGGTCACGTCGTTGAGATTGGCTAGGTCAAGGATTTGGCGGGTGGCATAGACGGCGGTGTTGTACATGCCCAGGTCGAGCATGTGATTGACGAGACGAAAGCTGTCGGCGGCATTCGAGACGAGCGATTGGCGCAGGGTTTCGAATTCCGAACTGGCTTCCGAATACAGGCCAAGGCTCCAGAACAGGTCGCCGCGCTTCAGGTTGAGGTTGTCGGCCAGGTCGCCCAGACCATTCAGGTCGGTGCCAGCGGGAAGTTTGAAGGTCGTCATCATCCAATCTTCCGCCTG
The DNA here is from genome assembly GCA_050013615.1 of Anaerolineaceae bacterium. GTDB lineage: Bacteria > Chloroflexota > Anaerolineae > Anaerolineales > Anaerolineaceae > JBEKEX01. Next base: position 4,011 of record JBEKEX010000141.1, on the reverse strand, counting down.
GGTGCGTTCGCTGGCCAGGTCGTAGTTCAGATCGAGGTTCGGCCCGGTGGTGAAGGGGGCTTCGTTGAGCAATAATTGGTGGGCACGCACGCTGTAATAATTCGTCGGATCTTCCTGCGCAGCAAGCTGCCAGGAGGAGTCCGCATCTTGAGATTTACTCATGGCAAGCTGAGTCTTGCCGATCCAAAGGTAGTCGGCTGCTGAATCATCGCTGTTGGTGGCGAGAACCAGGCAGCGCTGGAAGATGGTCAATGCCTTATCGTACTGGGCGAGGCGGTAGCGCGTGACGCCGGCCAGGAATAAAGCCTGGTAACTGGGAGAAGCAGTGGGGTATTCATTGATCAAGCGCTCCCAGGTGGTGGCAGCCTGGTCGAGCAGATTGCCGCGCTCGTAGGCACGCCCGGCATCGAATAAATACTGCGGCGCTTCGTTGGCAGTTGGATTGCTGGAGACGAAGTTCAGGTAAGTTTGAGCTGCATCGTAATAATGCCCGGCGTACCCCCATTGGATGTAAGCTTTTTCATCCCAGGCTTTGGCCCAGTAGGGATCGCTAGCGGTGAAGTTGTTGATGAGGACGTCGAGCGTATTCTCGGCTGCATCGGTTTGGCCGATCTCAACCTGGCTGAGTGCTTTGAAATACAGGGCAGTACTGTCGTAGCCGGGGGTGGTCGTCATGTAGGTGGTGAAGGCATCGATGGCGTAGCTGTATTGGCCGGCATAATAATCCACCAGGCCGCGTTGGAGCAGATTGGTGGGGATGTTGTCATTGACCAATTGGACGAGGCCGGAATACGTATCATAAGAAGTCGGGTAATTATTGACCGAATCCTGGAAGCGGGCATAAGCCTGATCCGGCAACCCCAACGCCAGGTAAGCCTGGCCGGAAAGCAGGTTTGCAGTGGCTTTGTTGTAATCGTTTTGAGTCGTGGAATAGACGTTCATGTAGGTGCGGATGGCGTCGGTGTAATTGCCTTCGGCGGCTTGGTTTTTGCCGATCTTGATGTTGAGCGTGTCGGAATTACCCGGCGGGTTGGCCTGCAGGGCTTTCTGGTAGGCAACAATGGCGTTGGCGTAGTCTCCGGACTGGCTGAGTGACGTGCCCTCCAATTCGAGGACGTAAGCATCGATGATGCCGGGCTTGAGGGCCAGGAAACTGGAATACTCAACCGCGGCGGCGGAGTAATTTTGCTGGCTGTCGTAGCACTGCCCGGCAAAGAAGTGGGCGTTGGCCGCAGAAGCGCTCTGTGGGAATTGCTGGATGACCTGGTTGAGTGTGGTCAGTGCCGAATTGCAATCGCCGGAATCAATGGCGATGCGCGCCGTACCCAATAATGACGCGGCCTGGACTTCGGCATCGTTGGATTGCGCCTGAGCAGCCTGGAATTGCTGGGCGGCGGAAGTGGTGTCACCTTGCGAAAGGGCGACATCGCCCAATTCCAGGCGCACCGTGGGAATGGGGGTTGGTGTGGGAGTGGGTGTAGGCGTCGGCGTTACCGTGGCCGTAGCGGAAGGCGTGGGTGTCGGTCCACCGAACAGGCTGAAACTGCTCAGGAACGGCAGGTTGCAGCCTAAAACGATAAAGGCAATCAACGCTAAAACCAGCAGACCGTATTTACGCATAGAAGGCTTATACCCTGATGGGGAGATGATGTCAAGTGCACTTCAATGAAAGATGACACATGCCTGGGTGGGTAACAGGCGAAAATCAGGCGATTATCGAACAATCAAAAAGGTCGATTTCTTTGACAAATGAAAGATTGCATGTTAAACTTCGCTCCGTTCTTTCGCTGACGCCTTCCGACGAGAGGGCGTCATTTGGTGTTACCCGCATGCGAACGATTGAATGGGATGACCTGACTTGCAGCTTGAAGATGATCGACCAGCGCCTGTTGCCTGGTCGCTTTGAAGTTGTTGTTTGCCGCACGTATCAGGACGTGATCGCGGCAATCTGCAACATGACCGTCCGCGGTGCCCCGGTCATTGGAGCGGCGGCCGCGTTTGGGCTGGCGCTGGCCGGATGCCGCAGCACGGCCAAAGACCTTCTCAAGCTGCACTCGGAATTGAAGACCGCAGCGGTGGAACTGCTGGCTTCACGGCCCACAGCCGTCAACCTGGGATGGGCGCTCCAACGCATGCAAATTGTGGTGGATACACCCTGTGAAACGGCAAGTGAATTGGTCGAAAAGCTGCTGGCCGAGGCCAAACAAATTGCCGAAGAAGACGTCGCCACCAACCTGCGCATGGCGAACAACGGCGCGACATTGATCGATGATGGCGACACGATTATCCATCACTGCAACACCGGCGCGCTGGCTACTGTTGATTGGGGCACAGCGCTAGGCTGTATCCGCAGGGCGCACGAACAGGGCAAGCACGTGCACGTGCTGGTGGACGAAACCCGGCCGCGGCTGCAAGGCTCGCGGCTGACGGCATGGGAGCTGGAACAATGGGGCATCCCCTACGAGATCATCTCGGATGGGGCGGCCGGCTACTTTTTGCGGCGCGGTGACGTGCAAAAAGTGATGTTCGGCGCCGACCGGGTAGCCGCCAATGGCGACGTGGTCAATAAGATCGGCAGCTACATGCTGGCGCTGGCGGCGCATGCCAACGGGGTGCCGGTTTATTCGGTCTTCCCTTCGACGACTGCCGACCTTTCACTGGCGACCGGCGATGAGATCCCCATCGAAGAGCGCGATGCGGATGAAGTGCTGGGAATCACATTCCATGGACAGCCCGTGGCTCCCAAAGGTGCCAAGGCGCGCAACCCGGCTTTCGACATCACCCCGCATGGACTGCTGACCGCACTGGTGACCGACCGCGGCATTATAAAGCCGCCTTTCGAAATCAATCTACCTCGTGTACTGCGAGAGGTTTGAGAGGAGCACCTCATGTCCATTCTTTGTACCGGCTCCATTGCCTATGATTATTTGATGTCGTTCCCCGGCTATTTCAAGGACCACATTCTGCCCGATCAGCTCGACAAGCTCAGCCTGTCCTTCCTCGTCGACCAAATGGTGAAGCGACGCGGCGGAACGGCGCCCAACATCGCCTATACCCTGGCACTGCTGGGCGATCATCCCAAAGTGATGGGCACCGTGGGTGAGGATTTCGAAGAATACCGCCGTTGGCTGGAAAGTCACGGCGTGGATACCACGTATGTTCGTGCGGTTCCCGGCAAGTTCACTGCTTCATTCTTCCAGAACACGGATCTATCCAATGCCCAAATTGCCAGTTTCTACACCGGCGCCATGGCAAATGCAGCGGAGATCTCGCTGCATGAACTGACTCACGATATGCCGGATCTGGTGGTCATCTCGCCCAACGATCCCAAGGCCATGCGGCAGCTCTCGGAAGAGTGCCAGCAAATGGTTATCCCCTATTTATATGACCCCAGCCAGCAGATCGTGCGGGTGGACCCGGAAGATATCCGCGTGGGCGTGCTGGGCTGCGAGAGTCTGTTCGTGAATGACTACGAATATCTGCTGTTGCAGAAACACACCGGCCTGACCCCCAAGCAGATCCTGGATAAGGTCAAGTTCATGGTGGTGACCTTGGGCGAAAAAGGCTCGACCATTTATGCCGAAGGCAAGGAATTCTCGATCGCTGCTGCGCCGGTGGAACATATGGCCGACCCGACCGGCGTGGGCGATGCCTTCCGCGGCGGGTTCCTGCGCGGCTATCAACTGGGATTGGATTGGCAGACCTGCGGTCAGATGGGTTCGCTGGCGGCTGCCTACTGCCTGGAGCAGCATGGCACCCAAAACCATTCTTACACGCCGGCGGAGTTCGTAGCGCGTTACCGCCTGTGTTATGATGATCAAGGAAAATTGGATATTTTGTTGTAATTCACCTGTGTCTCACCTCTACGAGGCGGGCCTCAACGAGGCAGGCCTCCCCCTAAAGAACAGGGGCAGGTACGAGATAGGCGAAGACACCCGTTGTGATTTAAACCAAGTTCAATGGAGGAATAGTATGGCTAATTATGATGTAAAGGATGCTTCCCTGGCCGAG
>JBEKEX010000140.1:0-10833 GCA_050013615.1 Anaerolineaceae bacterium | reverse complement strand
TGGCTGTAAAGTATGCCAAAGAAGCGGCGGCAGATTTTCATCCCCGCTTCGATGCAAACGGCCGATCTTACCGGTACCAAATCACGTGCCAGGCAGAACGCGATCCGCTTTCAGAGCGGTTTGCCTGGCGGGTATGGCCACCAGTGGACGGGCAGTTGCTTCAAAAGGCAGCCGCACTGTTGGTCGGTGTTCATGATTTCGCCGCTTTTGGTAGAGCCATGAAGCCCGGTGAGAGCACCGTCCGAATGGTATATTCGGCGGCCTGGAAACAGGAAGGCCTTGATTTCGATTTCGAAGTCAGCGCAAATGCCTTTCTCTACCACATGGTACGCCGGATGGTTTACCTGCAAGTACGGGTTGGCCATGGCCGGTTGAGCCTTAATGAGTTGGAAGAGGGCGTTACCTGTGCGAAGAAATTATCTCCCGGGCTTGCCCCGCCCAACGGGCTGCGGTTGATGTCGGTGAGTTATGGACAAGAACAATCGATTGGAATCGTTAGGAATTTTATGACTGGAGATTACGAACGTGGAAAAGACATACGTCATAAAGGGTAAACCCGAAAATAGCTGGTTGTTGGTGGACGCCAGCGAGCAGAATCTGGGCAGGCTGTCGACTCGCATTGCCAGCTATTTGCTTGGCAAGCACAAACCTACCTACACCCCCGGGGTGGATATGGGCGATTTTGTGGTTGTCATCAATGCCAGCAAACTGGCGATCGCCCCGAAACGACTGGATGAAAAGATGTATTACTATATTTCTGGTTATCCGGGTGGCATTCGTGGGATTGGGATGCGCCAACAAATGGAAACACATCCTGACCGCGTGATCCGCGAGGCCGTGTGGGGTATGTTACCGCATAATAAAGTGGGCCGTCAGTTGATCAAACGGTTAAGAATCTATGCCGGTAATGAGCATCCTCATGCGGCGCAGAATCCGCAACCCGTGGCATAAAGGAGTAAAGAATTTATGGCAGGTCAATATTTCGAAGGTGTTGGTCGCCGCAAGGAAAGCACTGCCCGCGTTCGCTTGATGAACGGTTCGGGGCAGATGGTCGTCAACGAGAAGCCCGCTGACGCTTATTTCCCCCGTATCGGCGATTTGAAGTCAATCTTTACCACATTCGTTGCGGTCGGCCAGGATCAAAAATCTTTCGACGTCAGCGTGGTGGTGAGGGGCGGCGGGGTCACGGGTCAGACGGATGCGGTCAAGTTGGGTTTGGCACGTGCCCTGGTGAAAATGAACCCCGAGTTTGGCCCTGCGCTGCGCAAAGAGGGCCTGATGACTCGAGATGCACGCATAAAGGAACGCAAAAAGCCAGGCCTCAAGCGTGCCCGCAAGGCTCCTACGTACACCAAGCGTTAAATCATTCAGCCTTTTTTCCAAGCAGCATCTTCTTTTCAAGTGTTGCGTTGGATGTCTGTAACATACGTAGAGTGTTTTCCAGTTTACGTTCGCTGGAAAACACTTTTTATATTATGATTGTGCCGAAATCAGTTCATTGATGAAGGAATTTATGCAATCGAAAACATTCGCAGGCATTACCATTCTAGGGTTGGGCCCGGGCGATCCGGGGCTGTTGACCCGCCAGGCGTGGGATTGGCTCCAGCAAATTCCAGAAGTTTATATGAGAACACGCCAACATCCAACACTGTCGGGTTTGCCTTCATCACTGAAGGTGTATTCATTCGACGAGCTCTATGATCAGGGCCAACGTTTCGAAGAAGTGTACGAGCAGATCGTCCAAAAGGTGCTGGAGCTTGGCAAACGACCGGAGGGTGTGACCTATGCTGTCCCGGGCCATCCCTTTGTAGCTGAGGCCACGTGTCCTGAGATCGTGCGCCGCGCCAAGGCGCAAGGCCTGCCGGTGCGGGTGATCGAAGGAGTCAGCTTCTTGGAACCCGTCTGCACGGCCTTAGGGCTGGATCCCTTCCCGCGCCTGGTGCTGGCCGATGCGATGGAATTGGGCGGCCGGCATATGCCATTTTTCCCGCCTTCGGAACCTGCGCTGATCGCCCAGATCTACTCACGCCAGGTGGCTTCAGAGGTCAAGCTGACCCTCATGACGGTCTATCCCGACGAACATCCGGTGCGGCTGGTGCATGCCGCCGGCACGGCCGATGAAAAGGTCGAGGAGCTGAAGTTGTTCGAGATCGATCGCAGCGAACTGACAAGCTTGTTGACGGTGCTTTACGTGCCGCCCTTGGAACCTGATACGAGCATGGAATCCTTCCAGGAAGTGGTGGCACGTCTGCGTGCGCCTGATGGCTGCCCCTGGGATCGTGAGCAGACCCATTTGACCTTGCGCACAAGTTTGCTGGAAGAGACCTATGAAGCCATTGAAGCAATGGATAAAGGCGATGCGGCTTCTTTGCAGGAAGAACTGGGCGATTTGGTATTGCAGATCGTCCTGAATGCGCAGATTGCTTATGAAGCTGGCGAGTTCCGCATGGCCGATGTGCTGCAGGGCATCAATCAAAAGATCGTCCGCCGGCACCCGCACGTGTTTGGCGAGGCAAAAGTCGGGAATGTGGACGGCGTGCTGCGCAATTGGGAAAAGCTAAAGGAGGCCGAGCGCAAAGCCAATGGACAAGCTTCCACCAAGGGAATTTTGGATGGCATCCCGCTGGCGTTGCCATCACTTTCCCAGGCACAAAAATATCAAGACCGCGCCGCACATGTGGGATTCGACTGGAAAGAAGTTGGCCCGGTATGGGACAAAGTCGATGAGGAAATGCAGGAAGTGAAGGACGCCAAAACCGATCAGGAGATCCAGGAAGAGTTGGGTGATCTCTTGTTCGCGGTGGTCAATCTTGTGCGCTGGTACAAAGTCGATGCGGAGAGCGCCTTGAGGGGCACCAACCTCAAGTTCAAACGCCGCTTTGGGTACATCGAAAAGAAGGCCATCCAACAAGGGCGCCATTTGACCGATATGACTTTGCCGGAAATGGATGTATGGTGGGAAGAAGCGAAGAAGGAAGAATGAAATGACTGGAAGGGGCTTAATCCAGTAACGCCAGTGCGGTTTTGATATCTTCTACGATCATCTTGCGCTTGCTTTTTTCGATGAAGAAGCTGGGGCCGGCTTGCAAATAGGATGGGAAGGTCCTTATCCCCCGGAAGTAGTATTCCTTTCCTCGAATTTTGTAGGTCGACCCGGTGGGGATCACCTTTTCCGCACTGGATCGCGTGGCAATAGTGTTCAAGGATTTGATGGCCACATCGCCCATCAGCATAAGAACTTTCAAGTTGGGGAATAAGGCAAGTTCTTTTTCCAACAAAGAAGAACATTCCTTGATACTGCTCGATTGGATCCCATAGCCGGTTTTTCCGCATTTGACTGCCGTGGTCAGATAAACTCCCAAGGCAAGGATGTCTTGCACAGAATTCACGGGAGCACCGGCTTCCTTAAAGGCAAGCGCGGTCGTTTGTGCGAAGAGCGGATCGCCAGCCGCATAGTAATGCTCGGTTGGCGATTCTGGGGCTGCTTCGGAAATCAAGACCATGCGGATAGTTGTTGCATCCAGGTTCACATCTGGAATGTAATAGCTCGCATGATTGGTATCAGTGCAAGGGAAAGTTTCACAATGGAAACACTCACTGGGTTTCATATAAAACCCACCTTTCAATACACTATTTCATGTCCGGGAACCATAGCCCCGAAACTTGATAAGGGGCTTGTGTGTTTAAAACAAGACGCATGGTGAACGGCCCTTTTTCGAACTTGCAATTGAAGAGCACGGAGTAATAGCCTTGCGTCAGCGTAACACCGGTGTATGTAGCACTTTGATAGGCGCCGTAATCGGTTGCAATCTTCGACTGTAGCTGGTTGAACGAATCCTGGGTGAATGCTTTGGCCATGGTAGCATCCATGTCACGCAAGATGCCCTGATGGTCCTTTTTATCGATGCTTTGCAGAATGTTCTCTGCAATAGGTTGTGCAGCCGTTTTAATCGTTGCTTCAGCTGTCGGTTCTACGGTACTGGCAGGAGCCTGGAATGCACTGCAAGCGGAAAGCACGAGCATCAACAATAAAGTGGAAAAGGCGAGATATTTAAGTTTCATGATAACCTCGATTATGTGTCATATGAACTGATTCTATCAGATGTTATAAGTCACCGATGGGTTCGAAACGAGCCGTGAAATGACGCAACAATTCCGGTGCGTAGGTGAAGCGATAGCCCTTTAGCGTGGTGCGCTTTTCGACCAGCCTAGCAGCGATCTGTACCACGTAGTCCAAATGTGCCTGGGTATAGACCCGGCGCGGAATTGCCAGCCGCACCAATTCGAGCTTGGGGTAATTCATTTCGCCAGTTTCCGGGTCGGGATGGGCGAACATGACGGAACCGATCTCCACGCCGCGCACGCTGCCTTCCAGGTATAGGCCGGAAACCAATGCCTGCCCGGGAAATTCACCATGGGGGATGTGGGGAAGCAGCCGGCCGGCGTCCAGATAAATGGCATGTCCGCCGGGGGGCTCGATGATTGGCATGCCGATGGCCATGAGCTGCTGGCCCAGGTAAGCCGTTTGGGCCAAGCGGTAGGCGAGGTAGCTTTCATCCAACCCTTCCCATAAGCCGACGGCCATGGCATCCAGGTCACGGCCGGCCAGCCCGCCGTAGGTGATAAAGCCTTCGCGCAGGATCAGCTCGTTGCAAATGCGCTGGTAGAGGGCGTCATCACGCACGGCCAGAAAGCCGCCGATATTAACGATGGCATCTTTCTTGGCGCTCATCCAGGCGCCATCGGCCAGGGCAAAGATCTCGCGGGCGATTTCGAGTGTCGATTTTTGCGCATAGCCAGGCTCACGCAGCTTGATGAAATAGCAATTCTCCGCAAAACGGCAGGCATCGATGAAAAATGGGATTTGATAAGCATGGTACGTTGCAGCCGTCTGGCGCAGATTTTCCAAAGAGACGGGCTGCCCGCCGCCGGCGTTATTGGTTATGGTGATGGAGCCAAAAGGGATATTTTCGGGTCCAACTTTTTCGATGAAGGTTTTCAGCTTGGCAATATCCATGTTGCCCTTGAAGGGAAGCTGGGATGTGGGATCCAGGCCTTCTTCGATCACCAGGTTCTCAGGTCTCCCGCCGCGGGCCATGATGTTGCCCTCCGTTGTGTCAAAATGCTGGTTGGAGGGGACGTACATGCCGGGTTTTACCAGCAATGCGGAAAGGATATTCTCGGCCGCGCGTCCTTGGTGGGTGGGCACGAAATGCTTGAAGCCGAATATCTGCTCCATGGCGTCCGAGAGACGGTAGTATGACCTTGCCCCAGCATACGATTCATCGCCGCGCATGATGGCTGCCCATTGATCCTGGCTCATTGCGCCTGTACCCGAATCGGTCAGCAGGTCAACGTAAACATCCTCGGCGCGCAACGCGAATACGTTGTAGCCGGCCTTGACCATCGCCGCTTGTCGCTGTTCGGGCGATATCAATTGGATGGGTTCAACCATTTTGATGCGGAACGGCTCGACAGGGTATGAAGTCATATTTATGCTCCTCGATGGACAGTAGCGGATGACGTTATTTTGCGAACTAACAGGACAGGCGGATCATTATTAACGATTGAATAAGCCATCGGAATTTGCAGTGGTTAGCTTACAGGGCATTGCGTGTATTACTGACTTTTTTTTGCGAAGAGCTTTTGGATTCTTGCTCATTTTGAGTATTTTTCGACTTGCTTGACCGGGTCTTGAGCAATTTAAGCCGGAAAGTTTCTTCCCGGTCACGTTCCTCGAGGGTGCTGACGATAAAGGCGACCGTTTCTTCGTATTCGGGGATGAAGATGTGCTGCAGGGCGTTGACACGTCGCTGCGTCTTGCGCAATTCACCTGCCAGGCGGAAAACGGCAGTCATCTGCCGCGAAAGTTCGGGAACCAGGCTCAATACCTTGCGGAAAGCAGCGCTGGCTTCGTCCAAAGTGGCTGAAGTATTCCCCAGGCTGTAGAGCATCTCTTGAGGACTGCCATTGGCCTCAATAACGGGCACGGCGACGCCCATGACTCCATGGAAGGTCAAGTGGACATCCACCGTTTTGTGTGCAGCCAATGCAGCCCATTCCACTTTTTCACGCCCCATCGTCAATTGAGCTTTTTCGAGGGCGCGGTAAGCCTCATCGAGCAGCCGCCACATTTCTTCTTGCAGCGCTTCGGCATCGTGGGCCATGCGGATCAATTCGGTGGTCAATACCTCGCGCTTGCGGTCCAGTATCTCATAACCTTCGCGCGCGAAGGCCAGCTCCTGCCGGATGCGAATGAGATTGCTGCGCGTGGGCGGGATATTAACGCTCGGCATGACCTTCCTCGTAGTATTGCTTGATCTCGTCGAGACTGACACGGGTAAGCTCTTCTTTCGGAAGCATGGAGAGCAGCCGCCACCCGATTTGGAGGGTCTGTTCGATCGTCCGGTTTTCGGTCGGTTCCTGGTTCACGAAGTCACGCTCGAAAGCGCGGCCGAATCTCAAATATTGCTGGTCGATTGCCCCGAGCTCTTCTTCGCCGATCACGGAGGCCAGCGAGCGCACATCCTGGACGTGGGCATAAGCGGCATAGAGTTGAGCTGCCCAATGCGAATGGTCGGCGCGGGTGTGCCCTTTGCCGATGCCATCCTTTGCCAGACGGGACAAGCTGGGCAGCACGGAAATCGGTGGGTAGATGTCTTGTTGGTTCAGGCTGCGACCCAAAACGATCTGGCCCTCGGTGATGTAGCCGGTGAGATCGGGCACAGGGTGGGTGATATCGTCGTTCGGCATGGAAAGGATCGGGATCTGCGTGATGGATCCTTTGCTGGTCTTGATGCGGCCCGTGCGCTCGTACATGGAAGCCAGGTCGCTATAGAGATAGCCAGGATAACCCTTGCGGCTGGGCACTTCACCGCGGATGTTCGATATCTGGCGCAGAGGTACTCCGCCAGGGTCAAGGCGGCGCGGGGCGTCACCAAGCGTTCCACAGGCGGGTCATCCGCCAGGTTCAAGAACATGGCCACGCGGGTCAGGGCACCGCTTTCGGCAAAAGAATTGCGGAAGAAATCCGCCACATCATGTTTGACGCCCATGGCAGCAAACACAATGGCGAAAGGTTCGGACTGGGAACGGGTCTCGCCTACGGGCATGCCCAAGGTGGCCTGCCGCACGATCTGCGCAGCGAGCTGGTCATGAGGGATACCTGCCCCGGAAAAGAGGGGTAATTTTTGCCCCTGTACGAGCGTATTCATACCGTCGATGGCTGAAATACCAGTCTGGATGTAATCCCGTGGATAGACACGCGAGGTGGGATTGATGGGCGCTCCGTTGACGTCGGCGTAATGATCGGTCAGAGGCTGCGGCCCGTTATCCAGAGGCCTGCCCAGGCCATCGAAGACGCGTCCCAGCATTTCCTCGGTCACGGGGATATGCAATGGACCGCCCAGCAAGCGGACGTTGGTGCCGTCGATGGTAAGTCCGGTGGTGCCGGCGAAAACTTCCACCACGGCCATGCCCTCACCAACTTCCAGAGTGCGGCCAAGGCGATGCTGCCCGCGTGAGTCGATGACCTCCACCACTTCATCATAGCCGATAGACCCGGCGTTTTCGATCACCAGGATGGGGCCATCGATACGACTTACCCCAACAACTTCCTGTCCGCCCAGTTCTGCTAGCTCGCTCATTTGTACTCCGTCTCTAGTTGATCCATCTGCTCATCGATTTCCTTGGTGATGGCGTTCAACTTGTCCATTTCATCATTGGTCACCTGCGTTTTCATGCGGATCAGGGTGCCGACCACCGGCAGGTCATGGATGACCGAAATGGTGGCACCTTGCTTGACGATGCGCAGAGCGCGGTGATGGAAATGAAGGATGAGGTTCAACATGTGCACTTGCTTTTCGGGGGTCGAATAGGCATCCACGTCGTCCAGGGCGTTCTGCTGCAGGAAGCCTTCACGCAATAAGCGGGCGGTCTCCAAGATCAACCGCTGGTCATCCGGCAGGGCATCTGGCCCAACCAGCTTGACGATTTGCGTCAGGTGGCTTTCCTCGCTTAAGATGCCCATGGCTTCGTTGCGCAGGGCAAGCCAATCCATGCCAACCTGCTTGCGCCACCAATCGGCCACGTCTTCCAAATATTCGCTGTAGCTATCCAGCCAGTTGATGGATGGGAAGTGGCGTGCCGATGCAAGCGATTTATCGAGTGCCCAGAAACAGCGGGTGAACCGCTTGGTATGCTGAGTGACCGGTTCAGAGAAATCGCCTCCTGGAGGAGAGACAGCGCCGATGACGCTGACAGAGCCGAATTTCCCGTTCAGAGTTTCCACATAACCGGCGCGCTCGTAGAATTCTGCCAGACGGTTGGCCAGGTAAGCAGGATAACCTTCCTCTGCGGGCATTTCCTCCAACCGCCCGGAGACCTCACGCAAGGCTTCTGCCCAGCGTGAAGTTGAATCGGCCATCAAGGCGACGTGATAACCCATGTCACGGTAATATTCCGCGATGGTGATGCCGGTGTAGATGCTGGCTTCACGGGCGGCCACAGGCATGTTGGAGGTGTTGGCGATCAACACGGTACGTTCCATCAAGGGGTGACCGTTGCGCGGGTCAACCAGCTTGGGGAATTCCTGCAGCACTTCGGTCATCTCATTGCCGCGCTCACCGCAGCCGATGTAAACGACCACCTGGGCATCCGACCACTTGGCAATGCTTTGCTGCGTGACGGTCTTGCCGGCACCAAATCCACCGGGGATGGCGGCTGCACCGCCCTTTGCCAGGGGAAAGAAAGTATCCAACACACGCTGCCCGGTGACCAATGGGCCGCCGGATTGCCCGTGGCGGGCCTTGTAGGGCCGTGCCTGGCGGACGGGCCAGCGTTGAAGCATGGTCAACTCTTGTTCACCTTTGGTCGTGCGGATCCGAGCGATGGGCTCTTCGATGGTGTATTTCATTTCAGGTGCAAGCCAGGTAATGGTGCCTTCGATGCCGGGCGGAACCATGATGGAATGCACCAGTGATTGCGTCTCAGGGACGGTGCCCAAAATGGAACCGCCGCTGACGGCATCGCCTTCTTTGGCAGTCGGAGTAAAGCTCCAACGGTCTTTGCGATACAACGGGGTGAGGTGCATACCGCGGCCAATGAAGGACCCACTGCGGATCTCGATAGCCGGCAGCGGGCGTTGAATGCCATCGAAGATGCTGTGCAGCAGGCCTGGTCCCAGTTCCACTGACAAGGGCAATCCAGTGCCGAATACCGGCGCACCGGCGCGCATGCCTGAAGTCTCTTCATAAACTTGAATGGTGATGGTGTTGCCTTCCAGGCCGATGACTTCTCCGGCCAGGCGCTCCTCACCAACCTCAACCAATTCCATCATGCCTACCTGGCGTGAACCGCGGGCACGGATTACCGGGCCGCTAATCCAGATCACTTCCCCGATTTGTTGGCTCATAGCGATTCTCCGATCAGGATGCGATAAATTGGGGAGCGAAGCGTGTTCTGCAAGCGGCTTATCCGAGTTTCCAAGGTGTTATCGTACATGACATGCCCATCGCTCGTTTCCACGATGACGCCGGTGCCTTGCTCGAGCGGTTTACCGAGTTTTATTGTGACATTCAATTCTTTCGAAATTTCCTTCAATGCCTGGTCTGTCAAATATTTCTGGGTATGCTTATCGGCCCGGACCAATACATCGCTGGCCTTCAATTGCTGCAGTGCCTCACGCAGCAGGGAAAGCACAATTTTGTCGTAATCGCTCCATTGCTGCACGCTTGGCAATTGTTGTCGCGCTGCGGAAAAGACGTTGTCCAATAATTTCTCGCGATGTTCCAGTTCCATGGTCCGTGCTTTTAGCTGGGTGGTCGCAATGGCCTGTCCGCGGTTGCGTTCTGCTTCCTGGCGGGCTCGGTCAAGAAGCTGTAAGCGTTCGGCAGTAGCCTGCTCTTGGGTGCGTTGCCGGACGGCGTCAGCTTTTGCTTTCGCATCGGCCAAAATTTGCTCTGCCTCTGTTTTTGCCTCGGCGAGCAAAGCACGGGAAAGCGCTTCCATATTTTCATCCACTGATCTCATAACTTTATCACCAGTCTACCTTCACACTTTCGAACAGTCGGTAAGTGGGAGGATTTACATCTTGACACCAATCGCCCGGAGCACGATATCGCTCAAAGTGGCCTGATCTGGGCCCACACCTGCCGGCCCGGGAATTTCTACGACGAGTGGCACGGTGCTGTGCAATTTCAGTTGATCCATCCTGGCCTCGATCAATGTAGATACGTCCTGGGTCACCAGGACGATGCCCACATCGGGAGTCGATAAAGCTTTATCCAGTGCTTGATTGGCCTCTTCGGCCGTGGCGGCTGCCATGCCCGCAACGCCGACCAGAGAGAATCCCAACACCGCTTCTGGATGACCAATGACCAGGATTTTCATCTTTGTCTACCGGTTCAAGACCAGGAAGGAAATGATCAGACCGTAAATGGCAATTCCTTCGCCCAGGCCGACGAAGATCAGCGCCCGCCCGAATGATTCGGGTTTCTCGGCAATGGCTCCGACGGCGGCTGCGCCCGTGTTGGCAACGGCGATACCTGCACCGATGCACGCCAGGCCGGTCGAGATGGCTGCGGCCAGCGTTGCATACGGATCAGTGGCTGCCGTTGCGGCTTGCTGTAGGCCGGCTGCCATGACGGTGGAAGGTGAGAACAACCACGTAATTCCCACACCAGCTGCCATCAGTCCCACGATGGCGTTGAAGCCGTTGAGGCCTGTCACCAGGCGCCTGGTACCCACGGTGAGATCTTGCTTGTGATCGATCATGAAATAGATCACAGCGGGGACAAGGGGGATCAAGCTGACTAAGAGAGCGATAACCAGAAT
>JBEKEX010000139.1:0-7785 GCA_050013615.1 Anaerolineaceae bacterium | reverse complement strand
TCCTGCCAGGCGTCGAACTTGGCTCCAAGCTGCCAGGCACGCAAAATGACACTGCCCATGCGGCGGTCGCCGCGCGACAACCACGCTTCCAGCATGGTTTCTTTGGGGTCCGTCCAGTTCAGTTTCATGCCCGGCCCCCTCAATTCCTGGCGGAGCAACGCTTGTTTTGCCTGGATCTGCTCCACCGAGTCCATGGCTACCCATTGGAAAGGGGTATGGGGCTTGGGCACAAAGGTGCTGATGCCGACATGCAGGCTGGCGCGATGCCCAATGGCTTTGTGGCCTTCAGTGATGACCTGTTTGCACAGGTCGGCGATGGCTTTGACGTCATCCATCGTCTCTTCGGGATGGCCGATCATGAAGTAAAGCTTGATTGTCTGCCAGCCACGCCCATAGATCGCTTTGGCGGTCTCGATCAAATTCTCGTCGGAAATGGGTTTGTTGATGATGTTACGCATGCGTTCAGTGGCGGCTTCGGGCGCCAGAGTAAAACCGCTCTGGCGGGAATGCTGCAGGGTTTGCAGCAGATCGATGCTAACTGTATCGATGCGCAGAGAAGGCAGGGAAACGGACAGGTGGCTGCCCGCATAGCGCGCGGGTGAAGAAGCCAGCGTGGCAGAAGCGGCAGCCGCGCGTACAACCGCGCATGATCTCGACTGAGACACGGTTTTGAACTACATCGATCGATGGGACGAGGAATTTGGTCGGCGGCGGAGGCAATTTGGCGACCAGGCGCCGTACCACTGGTAGTGAGGCGCTTTCATCGAGCTTGTCGATTTTTGCTACAGACCCATCATCGTTGTATTCGGGTTGATATAAAGAAGGCACATAAACGCCACTTATCTTGGATAGATCAGATAATAGCGCAGGCCGGTCATCGCTAGAATTTTTCCAGGCGGAATAGACATCGACAAGCTCATGGATGATGGTGTCGCCATCGCCGATGACGAACGCATCGATAAAAGAGGACATCGGCTCGGGGTTGCTGGCAGCATGGCCGCCAGCGATGACCAGGGGATGGTCACGAGTGCGATCTTTGGATAAGAGCGGAATCCGGGACAGGTCCAACAGGTTCAAAGCGTTCGTATACAGCGACTCGTAGGGCAGGGTGATGCCCAGGATGTCGAATTGAGCAACGAGATGGAATGATTCGAGCGTATATAGCGGGATCGCATGCTCGCGTAGGGCAGTTTCCATATCGAGCCAGGGCACATAAACGCGCTCTGCCAGCACTTCTGGGCGTTGGTTCAGTGTTTCATACAGAATGGTCAAGCCCAGATTAGGCAAGCCCAGGTCATAGATATCCGGGAAGGCCAGGGCGACGTGAATGGCAGCGGTCTCCCAATCTTTGACGACTTGATTGTATTCGCCCCCCACATAACGGCCCGGTTTTTGGACCGAAGGTAAAATCCGATAAAGACGTTGTTTGATTTCCTGGTTGGTTAACACCAATAAACTCTCAATCTATCTAATTAGTAGGTTGCTTTGTAAAAGCCGCCATCCACCGAAAGCATTTGCCCGGTGATGAATGAGGCCGCCGGTGAAAGCAAAAAGACCGTTGCCTTGGCAACTTCCTCCGGCGTTGCCAACCGCCCAAGGGAGCTTTCAGCGGCCTGCTTTTTGAGCTCTTCTGCCGCAGTGGAATGGTTCGCGGCAGCGCGTGAAGCCATCAATTCTTCCACGCGTTCGGTGGCCGTCCACGAGGGGAGGATGGAATTGAAACGGATGCCTTGCTCGCCCAATTCGAGCGCCAGGGTCTTCGTCAGCCCAATGGTAGCGGAACGTGCGCTGTTCGAGAGCACTAGCGAGGGAATGGGTTGCTTGACCGATAAAGAGGTTAGGGTGACCACACTGGCACAGGTGGATTGCTTCAAAAACGGCAACGCTGCCCTGATCAGCCGGACGTGACTCAGGAAGCACATATCCAGCGCTTTCTGCCAGGCGTCGTCATCGAAGCTTTCGAAGGCGCCGGTGGGCGGGCCACCGGCATTGGTGACCAGCAAGTCCAACCCGCCAAGCTCGGCAGCGGCTTTCTCCACCAATGCTTTAGGAAAATTGGGGACGCTGATATCTCCCGCGATTGCCGCGGGCGTTTGACCGGTTGCTTCGGTAATCTTGTGCGAAGCAATGCTCAAATTCTCTTTTCCGCGGCTGTTGATGCAAACGCGGGCACCCTCTTGGGCTAATTCAAGCGCAATGGCCAAGCCCAGCCCTTTGCTGGCACCCGTTACCAATGCTTTTATGTTTTTAAGGTGAAGGTCCATCGAACTCCCTATAAATTCTCTATTTTTTCATCGATCACTTCGAGGTCAGGCCAGGCAGATGCAATGAACTGGCTCGTTTTTTGCAGCACTTGGTGATTGAAGCCGGCATCATTGCTGATGATAGCGCAACCGAGGGTGCATAGCTGCCAGGCATCTTGATGGCCGATCTCTGACACGGAGACGTTGAATTCACGGCGCAGTCTGGCAATGACGGGACGGATCCGGCTGCGTTTTTCTTTCAGGGATCCGCAACCGGGAATGGAAAATGTCACGACAAGACTGCTCACGGGCATAGTCACTATCTAATTTAACGTATGTATGGCTTTGCGTCAATCCTCAATCTTGCACAAATGAAGAAGCACGGATACAATGCGGTACATTTGATGAAAGAACGATAAAATGGCAGACACTTATCAAGAAGCGCTCGATTATCTCTATTCATTTGTCGATTACAGCTTAACACGGAACCTGCGTTATTCAGCTGACAAGTTCGATCTTACCCGCATGGCGGACCTGCTCGACCGCTTGGGCAGCCCTCACCGGCAATATCCCGTTTTTCACGTGGCCGGCACAAAGGGCAAGGGTTCGACTTCAGCCTTCATTGCCAGCGGTCTGGAAGCTGCAGGTTATAAGGTTGGGTTCTATATTTCGCCTCATTTGCACGATTTCACCGAGCGCATCCAGATCAACCGGCGCCTGATCTCGCACGAAGTATTGAGTGGGCTTGTTGAACAAGTCAAGCCGCATGTGACCCAGGTGCCGCGCCTGACGACCTTCGAGATCACCACAGCAATCGCGTTTCTCTATTTTGCCCAACAGAAGGTGGATGTGGCGGTGGTCGAGGTAGGATTAGGTGGGCGTCTGGATGCTACCAACGTGGTAACGCCGCTGGTGTCGGTGATCACCTCGCTGTCTTACGATCACATGAATGTCTTGGGCAACACACTGGAACAGATTGCCACGGAGAAAGGTGGGATCATCAAACCGGCACATCCGATCGTGCTTGCGCCTCAGAAAGATGAAGCGCGACGGGTGATCGAAGCCATCGCCGCTGAACGACAATCGCCACTGATCGAGGTTGGCAGGGATATCAGCTTCGAGCCTATCGATCATTCGCTTGAAGGACAGAACTTCAAGATTGTCCCAACTACTGGGGAATTCAGCCGCCATTTGAAGGAAACACAACTTCACATCCCGTTGCTGGGATTTCATCAGCTCGAAAATGCAACCACGGCTTATGCAGCGTTGCAGGTCGCCAATCAACGCCATGGGATCACGACAACCGACGAACAAATTGCGAAGGGTTTTGCGCAGGTCTCGTGGCCGGGGCGGTTCGAACTGCTGCGAAAAGAGCCTCCCATTGTGGTGGATGGGGCGCACAATGGGGATTCGGCGCTCAAACTAAAAAAGGCGATCAACGATTATTTTCCAGGCCGTGATGTCATTATGGTTTTCGGTGTATCGGAAGATAAGGACATCAAGAGCATGTTCGCCGAGCTGCTGCCGGCGGTAAAAGTGCTGTTCGTGACCCAGTCGGTGCATCCGCGAGCAATGGAGGCGGAAAAACTTGCCGAGCTGGCCAAGGGATATCCTTGCGAAGTAAAAGTGGTCAAGGCGATCGAAGATGCATTCGACCAGGCGTTGAAATTCTCCAACTCTCACTCGGTGGTGGTGGTCACCGGCAGTATTTTCGTCGTCGCAGCGGCACGCGAGACCTGGGATCGGGAGAGGGAAACAAAGAAACCGGCGATTCCGGTGGTAAGATAGAAGTAAATTTGGACGTTTCCTGGTGTGAAACAAAGGATAACGGATGAAAAGTGATAATTGGATGAAGCGACAAGACGACGTCGACGAATACTCGACCCAACTATACCAGCGCACGGAAGAGCTGTATCAAATTCCGGATGCCGAACTGGACCAGGATGGCTGCATCGAGCTGCCCGCCATCGTGCTGCATGATGTGGTCATCTTTCCCAAAATGGTGTCCCCGATCTTTATCGAGCCGGGGCCCAATTTGGTGGCCATTCAGGAAGCGCAATTCAACCTGCAAGCTGTGATCGGGTTGTTGGAGAAAGATGGCGACGAAAAAAAAGCCGACGATGAGGATTATTTTCCAATTGGCGCGGAAATCGCAGTAGGCCGGCTGTTGAATTTGCCGGACGGCAATAATTCTGCCCTGGCCCAGGGGCGTTATCGGGTCGAGATCCTAGAATTCACTCAAACCGAGCCCTATTTGAAGGTCAAGGCACGTCCCATTTTCGAGAAGACGCACGCCGACCGGCAAACGGAAGCATTAATGCGCACGACACGTGACCTGTTCGAGAAATGCATCCATCTCGACCGCAGCCTACCGGAAGAAGCGCATTTGTATTCGATGAACATCTCGGAACCGGCGTGGTTATCGGATATGGTGGCTACGGCGGTCTCTATACCTTTGAAGGAGCGCCAGGTTTTGCTCCAGACGGTCAACTCGCAGGAACGATTGAAACACATCAACTGGCTGCTGGCACAGGAATTGGACGTGCTGCAGCTCGAGGATGAGATCCAGAACCGCGTGCAGAGCGAGGTGGATCGAAGCCAACGTGAGTTTTATTTGCGCGAGCAAATGAAGGCCATCCAAAACGAGTTGGGGGAAGGCGATGTTTGGACGCGCGAGATCGCTGAACTGCGGGAAAAGATCGATGCGAAGAAACTCCCCGAGGAGGCGCAGGCCCAGGCGTTGAAAGAGATCGAGCGCTTGAACCAGATGCCGGCCCTGGCTCCCGAAGTCGGGATCATCCGGACTTACCTGGATTGGATCATTGATCTTCCGTGGAGCGAGACAACCGAGGACAACCTGGATGTTTCTCATGCGGCCAAGATCCTGGAACAATATCATTATGGCCTCGGAAAGGCCAAAGACCGTGTTTTGGAATACATTGCAGTAAAGAGCCTGAAGCCCAAGCGCTCGCGGCAGCCGATCCTATGCTTCGTGGGCCCTCCTGGTACGGGAAAGACCTCACTGGGTCGATCTATTGCCGAGGCCTTAGGTCGTAAATTTGTCCGCTTGTCCCTAGGCGGGGTGCGCGACGAAGCTGAAATTCGCGGCCACCGGCGCACTTACATTGGGGCGTTACCGGGACGCATCTTGCAGACGATGCGGCGTGCTGGTACTATCAATCCGCTCTTCATGCTGGACGAAGTGGATAAATTAGGATCTGATTTCCGTGGTGACCCATCCTCGGCGTTGTTGGAAGTGTTGGATCTAGAGCAAAATTACTCTTTCTCTGACCATTACCTGGAACTTCCCTATGATCTTTCGGGGGTGATGTTCATCACCACGGCAAACTCGCTGGGGACGATCCCATCTGCGCTGCTGGACCGGATGGAAGTGTTGGAGTTTCCCGGCTACATCGAAGAGGAAAAGCTGGAGATTGCCCGGCGCTTCCTGATTCCCAGGCAGCTTGATGAAAGCGGTTTGGACGAAAAGGAAGCCCAATTCCAGGATGCGACCATCCGCGAGATCATCCGTGAATACACATATGAAGCGGGCGTCCGCAACCTGGAACGCGAGATCGGCCAGATGTGCCGGAAACTGGCGCGGCTGAAGTCAGAGAAAAAGAATCGTCCAACCCGCATCGAGCCGAGCCTGGTGGAGAAATTTCTCGGCCCTCCGGAGTTCTTTGCCACGGAAGCCGAGCGCCAGGATGAGGTGGGTGTAGCGACTGCCATTGCCTGGACGGAAAGCGGTGGCGACATCATGCCGGTGGAAGTCCTCATCTTGGAAGGCAAAGGCAACCTGCAAGTGACCGGGCAGATCGGCGACGTGATGCAGGAATCGGCACAGGCGGCTTTGTCCTTCATGAAATCAAAGTCGCGCCAGTTGGGACTTAAACCCGATATCTACGAGCGACTGGATGTGCATATCCATATCCCCGAAGGTGCCATCCCCAAGGATGGCCCCAGCGCCGGCATTACCATCGCCACAGCCTTGATCTCGGCTTTCACCGAGCGAAAAGTCTACCGGGACATTGGCATGACGGGTGAAATTACACTGCGCGGCAACGTGCTGCCCGTGGGCGGCGTGCGCGAAAAAATACTGGCTGCACATCGAGCCGGGTTGAAGACTGTGTTGCTGCCGGAAAAAAATTTGAAGGATCTGGTGGATGTGCCCAAAAAGGTCCGGACGGATCTGAAGATCGTGCCCATCAAACACATGAACGAGGTAATCGAGATGGCACTCTATCCGGAAGATAAAGCCGCCAAGAGCAAACGTGAAACGGCTTCAGCGAATGGTGAAAAGTCATCCGAACCCGAGAAACATTAAAAGATAAAAAGAAGCCGGGCTCTCGAAGCCCGGCTTTGTGTATTATTGTGCTTTTTTAGGCAGGTCCGGTTTTTCTGTTTGCAATACTTTAACCCCATTGCGGACCTGGGATAAAGACCGTTCGATTTCCATTTCGAGGTGGGTTAGCGTTTCCAAAACGTAGGCATCGGCGTCACGTTTGGTGGCTTCAGCCTCAGTACGCGACTGGGCGATGATCTGTTCGGCGCGCGCCTGAGCAGATTGTGAGATGGGATCCTTCTGCACCAATTGGTCTGCCTTGTCACGCGCCAGGGAAAGCGTGCGGTTAGCCTCTTCCTGGGCTTGTGCCAAAATGCGGTCGCGTTGTGCCAGAAGTAGTTGAGCCTTTTTGATCTCATCCGGTATGGAAACCCGCATCTGATCAATCAGGTCAAGAATTTTATCCTCATCGACAAAAACGCTGTGTGTAAAGAAAACAGGGCGGCTTTCGTTGAATATTTCTTCGAGACGATCGACGAGATGCAATATATCCATACGTACTCCTTCTGGTTGATGAAAAGAAGGATGCAATTTTCAGGCCAAGCTGATTAAATTATAGCCTATTAATCTCGCAAGGAGGTAATCGGCAGGTCTTTATTGTTCTCCGGCTCCGCGTATATTTTCTTCAATGCTACAGCGATGTGGGCTGGAACCATGCTGGAAACGTCTCCACCCAGGGCTGCGATTTCACGGACGGTGGAGGATGACAGGAAGGAATGCTCTTCTGCAGTGATCAGTGCGGCCACTTCGATTTCAGGTGCCAGGCGATGGTTGGCAAGCGCCATGCGAAATTCTGCCTCGAAATCGGAAAACACCCGCAGGCCACGCACGATAACCTGGGCATTCACTTCGTGGCAAAAATTAACCGTCAAACCGCTGTAGCCAACGATTTTTATTTTGGGATTGTCCTTCAAGGACAAGCGCACCATTTCGATGCGGTCTTTGGGTGAGAACAACAAATTCTTCAAAGGGCGGTCGTATACAGCAACAATGAGCTCATCGAAAATTCTGGCGGCACGTTCGGCAATATCGATGTGTCCGTAATGGATGGGATCAAATGTTCCAGGAAACACTGCTCGTATCATGGTTAACTGGCATCTCCTTTTCCACCATTCCAAAATTGTGACAAGGTTAGATTTAGAAGATCGAGCTGCGGGTCGGCTAATTGTGGATCACGCTCGAAGAGCGATTGAGCGA
>JBEKEX010000138.1:0-7192 GCA_050013615.1 Anaerolineaceae bacterium | reverse complement strand
TCTTCGCCTTGCTGGTCGCTTTGATCAGCCTGGCAGTGGACGTCATCTACTCGCTTGTCGATCCTCGTGTAAGGTACTAAGCAATGCCTAAAATCGATGAAAAACCTCTTGATACCCCACCTGAAGGAACTACCTGGGAAGTAGAGCTTAAGCAAGTCGGCTTTGTTCGCCGTCTTTTTATGGCCCGTCGCTGGTATGGGGCTGACTGGTGGTTTGTCGCCGTTTCCGCCGTGGCGGTCGTGGGCTTTATTATCGTGGCAATTGTCCCCCAATGGTTTGCTCCCTATTCTTCCGATGCTCTGGTGGGGCCGAGCTTTGTGGCGCCGGGCGCTACAGTCGAACTTTCTATCCTCATCGTACCTGTGGACTCTCCCGTCAATAAATTGCAAGATCTGGCAGTGCCTGAAGGAACCGACCGGCCTGCCGTCGCCGTTGTACAAGGCTTTCCAACAGCCGGGGACTTGAACGACGAAGCTCAGAAGATCGATCAAGAAATAAAAAATCAATCCGGTGGCTTGCGCTTACGGCCGGTTATCGATCGCTATACATCGCTCGACGAGGCTTTACAGGCGGTCGTGGATGGGAAGGATAAAGCTGCAGTCGTCCAGACGAATGAATTCAAAAATGCCGCTGCTCAATTCCCTACATTACGGGATACCGGTACCATCACTGGGGAAGCCGCGGGTGGGTTCATCCTTGGCACGAACGACATAGGCCAGGATGTCTTGAGCCGCCTGCTCTGGGGCACGCGTATTGCCCTGATCATCGGCTTCAGTTCATCCATCCTCTCGTTGGTTTTGGGTGTGCCTTTGGGATTGATCGCCGGCTTTGTCGGCGGCATGTTCGATCGTTTGTTGAGCCTGGTAATGGATAGCTTGTATGCTTTTCCTGGCTTGATCCTGGCCATTGCCATCACTGCCGTGTTGGGTCCAAGCATGCTCAACATCATCGTTGCCATTGCAGTCCTTTACATTCCAACTTATTACCGTATTGTGCGCGGCCAAACCCTTTCCGTCAAAGAGGAAGTCTACATCGAAGCAGCTAAAAGTATTGGGGCACGCCGGTTGGAGATCTTGACCCGTTACATCTTCCCGAATGTCATTCCTTCCGTGGCCATCATCTTCTCGGTGAACGTTGCGGATGCCATCTTGACCGGCGCCGGTCTTTCTTTCCTTGGCCTGGGTTTACCGCCCACAATAGCAGATTGGGGCATTGACCTGGCACGCGGGCAGCGTTTCATCCAAACTGCTTGGTGGATGATCACCTTCCCCGGTCTGGCCATCTTGCTGGTCGTTTTATCGTTCACATTAATGGGTGAGGGGTTGGCAGAAATATTCAACCCCAAGTTGAGGGATCGCTAATGTCTGATGACATCCTTTATTCCGTTCGAAATCTATCCGTTGAATATAAAACGCGTGCAGGAGCCGTGCGCGCAGTAGATGATGTAACGCTTGATATCCGCCGTGGCGAAATTTTGGGTCTGGTGGGCGAATCTGGTTGTGGAAAATCTACTTTCGGAAAAGCTCTGATGCGCTTGCATGATGGGCCCGCCAGCATTACCGGTGGCGAGCTGTGGTTCGACGGTCGGGATTTAATGAAGTTATCCATGCAAGAGATGCCGGATATTCGTGGGGCGGAGATTGGCATGGTTTTTCAAGACCCAATGACCTCACTCAACCCGGTTCAACGCATCCTCGATCATCTGACCGAGACAATCCATACCCACGAGCCTGAAGTCAGCGATGCCGATGCGCGCAAGCGTGCCGAAGAGCTGGTGGAGCGCCTGGGCATCCGGCACGAACGTCTACAGGAATACCCGCACCAGTTGTCCGGCGGCATGCGCCAGCGCGTTATGATCTCCCTGGCGCTGGCATTAAGGGCCAAGCTGGTCATTGCTGACGAGCCTACTACCTCGCTGGATGTCATCGTCGAGGCCAAGTTCCTTGACTTGCTCAAGGAACTCCAAAAGGAGTTCGGCTTGACCATTCTTTTGATCACCCACAATATCGGCGTAGTGGCTGAAGTAGCCGACCGGGTGGCGGTGATGTATGCGGCAAAAATGGTTGAGGTCGGCACAGCTCAAGAAGTCTTTGCCGATCCAAAACATCCCTATACTCAGGGCTTGCTGAAATCGGTCCCGAACATCAAATTGGATGGGGGGGAGTTATATAAAATGGGTGGCGAGCCCCCCAGCCTGCTGCACCCACCGACCGGCTGCCGATTCCACCCACGTTGCCCGTTCGCCATGGATATTTGCACCGAGGAAGAACCGGTTTTCAAACCGGTCGTCAATGACCAACTCGCTTCTTGCTGGCTCTATCAGAACGATGGCGTAAAACGGGCTGCCGAGAAACAGGACGCACATAATGGATAAGCAGAATTTACCAAATAACGCCCCCAGTTCAGTCCGGATCGCCCTCGAAGGCGAAGACTTGGTGCGCGTCGAAGACATCCGCAAGTATTTCCCAATCCAGAGTGGTCTGTTGGCTTCCCTGCTCAACCATGGTCATATACCATCCGTAAAAGCAGTGGATGGCGTCAGCTTTACCATCCGCCGAGGGGAAGTGTTCGGCCTGGCAGGCGAAAGCGGTTCCGGAAAATCCACCATTGGCCGGCTGGTTCTGCGCTTGTACGAACCCACTTCAGGCCATGTTATTTTCGACGGCATCGATCTCCAAAGCCTGTCACCTGAGGAAATGCGCCGCATGCGTTCACGCATGCAAATCGTCTTCCAGGATCCTTTGGCTTCGCTCAACCCGCGCATGTCGCTTGGACAGGCGATTGAACACCCTGCTCAAATCCACATGCCAGAACTCTCCCCGCGTGAGCGGCGCAATCGGGTAATGGAAATCTTCCATGCAGTCGGCATGAATCCGCCGGAAGCATTCTACGATTTATTCCCCCATCAAATTTCGGGTGGTCAGCGCCAACGCGTCGTCCTGGCCCGTGCCCTGATCACTCATCCCGAGCTCATCGTCGCAGATGAGCCGATCGCCATGGCAGATGTGTCTGTTCGCTCCATCTTGCTCGACTTGATGATGAAGATGAAGCAGGAATTCGACCTGACTTACCTGTTCATCACCCACGATCTGGCAACTGCCAAATACGTTTGTAATCGTATTGGCATACTATACCTGGGACGGATGGGTGAAGTGGCCGACATGCGTGAAGTATATGAACATCCACTGCATCCTTATACGCAGGCGCTGCTCGCCGCAGTCCCCATCCCGGATCCAACCCAGCGCCGCACTCAGCCCATGCCCGAAGGCGAAATCCCCAACCCCATCAACCCGCCATCCGGCTGTCGCTTCCACCCACGCTGCCCCTTTGCCCAAGAAATATGCTCAAAAGAGGAACCGCAGTTGCGTGAGTTACGCCCCGGTCACCAGGTGGCCTGTCACTTTGCGGAACAGTTTAATAAATAAGCGAAGGCCCTGGCTTTTACGCCAGGGCTTTTCATTTTTACGTTGTTTTCTCAAGCACTCCACAATCCCGATAGGCCGGCCATGTCAACTTCAACTTCTCACTCATCAAACCTCAACCGCGGCTATTTGATTGCTTTCGCCAGCGCAGTCGTCCTTTCGACCACTGCTATCTTCATCCGTTACCTTACCCTGACTTATGATATTCCGCCTTTGGTGTTGGCTTTTTGGCGTGATGCCTTTGTGACTGCGACCTTGCTGGCCGTGTTGGGATTATTGAATCCGCACCTGCTACATGTAGCTCCGCATCATCTTCCCTATCTCGTCATCTATGGGTTCGTATTGGCGCTTTTCAATGCCACCTGGACTCTTTCGGTGACCTTGAACGGGGCAGCCGTTTCCACCGTCATGGCTTATTGCTCGGCAGGTTTCACTGCTTTGCTGGGCTGGTGGTTTCTCAAAGAAACTCTCGATTGGGGTAAGATTCTGGCCGTGATCCTTAGCTTGACGGGTTGTTTATTGGTTTCGGGGGCATTGGATCAAACCGTTTGGCATGCCAACTTGCTGGGCATTGTGACCGGTATTCTTTCCGGTTTGTGTTATGCCATCTATACTCTGATGGGGCGTTCGGCAGCCCAGCGCAGCTTGAACCCCTGGACAACGTTGTTGTATACATTCGGGTTTGCTGCCATCATTTTGATGGTATTCAATTTGTCATCGAACGGATTTTTACCGGGTGCAGCCTCGAAACCGGCAGACTTTTTGTGGCTGGGGAATGCTCTGGCCGGTTGGGGCATCCTATTCCTTTTGGCAGCTGGTCCGACCGTGATTGGATTCGGCCTGTACAACACCAGCTTGAGCTATTTGCCTTCCAGTATTGTCAACTTGATCGCCACGTTGGAACCTGCCTTCACCACCATCAGCGCTTATTTCCTGTTCGGCGAGCGTCTGGGTGGTATCCAACTAATCGGCAGTCTCTTGATCTTGGGAAGTGTGATTTTTTTGAGAATCCACGAGAGTCGCCTGGCGTCTCGTAGTCTTTCCATCGCTTAATAGATTAAAAACAACTATTCGGCCTGGCTTGCCTATAATTCCCCTCTTTCTAATAGTTCCAAAAAGGCCATCACTACCTTTGGATCAAATAATTTGTCTGCCCCATTACGAATAACCTCTAACGCCGCCTTTTTCGACCAGGCTTTGCGATAAGGCCGGTCCGAAATGAGCGCATCCCAAACATCCACCACGGCGAAGAGACGCGCTGCCAACGGAATATCTTCGCCCTTGAGTTTATTGGGATACCCTTTTCCGTTCCAACGCTCGTGATGGTAAAACGGAATATCCAAAGCCGGCCGCAAATAGGGAATGGGATAGAGCAATTCGTAGGCATACTGCGGGTGCTTGTGCATGATATTCCACTCTTCCTGGGTCAGTTTTCCCGGCTTCAACAGGATTTGGTCAGGGATGCCCATTTTGCCGATATCATGCAACAGAGCACCGCGCCGGATCTGTTCCATGGCGCTATCATCCACTCCCATCGCCCGAGCCAACTGCAATGTCATATGTGTAACACGTTCTGCATGGCCCTGTGTTTCTTTATCGCGCAGTTCCAGTGCCCGCGCCCACCCCTCGATGGTGGCATCGTAAGCCACCCAAAGTTCATTGGCCTGTACGCGGGTCTTTTCCAACAATTCAGCTCCTTGCAAAGCGCCGGCTGCCAGGTCGCTTAACGCGATCAACACTTGTAGATCACCTTCATCGATTCCCTTGTTAACTCCCACGGCAATGGCGCCCAGAATTTGTCCCTGCACTGCCAACGGCACGCAGGCAATCGCCGAAATTTGGGTGCCCATTTCAATAAAAGTGTTTTCAGCATCGTCAACTACATTATTCGTCAGATACGGTTTCCTACTGGTTATTACCATCCCGCAAATACCATCGCCCGGCGGCAATCGTTGACCGGCCAACTCACTCCAGGCACCGCTGGCAACCCGAATGACCACCTCTTTGGTCAAAGGATCATTCCAGGCCAGAAGCAAACCATCTGCATCAAGTAATTCTGTCACTTGCTTCTGAATGATCGGTTGTACCTTGCTCATGGTAACCACAGAACGTAATGCGTTCGCCATGCTGGCGATGGCCTCCAACTCACGGTGATGCCGTTTACGTTCCGTAATATCGCGCACATAGACCACCAGCAAACGCTGGTCGCCCACCGAAGCCAGCTTGGCGCTTAACTCGATTGGGAATAAAGTGCCGTCTTTGCGCTTGTTGATTACTTCAACGACAAAACCATCCTGTTTTTCCAGCTTTCCTTCGAGAGCAGTTATATCCTCCGTCATCTCGGCAGGGACAAGGTCTTTGACCTCCAGAGTTTTTAAGCTGTCTTTGTCATAGCCGTACATTTTTGCTGCATTGTTATTGAAATCCAAAATGTGCCCATCCAGAGTTTCCAAAAAGATTGCATCCTGAGAGGTTTCGAACAAAACCCGGTATTTCTCTTCTTCGTCCCGCAATGCTTCCTCAGCACGCTTACGGTCGATCGTCCTTGCCACCTGCGCTGAGACGAATTCCATTAGCATCAGGTCGTTGGGCGCGAAGCGGATGCCTTCCGTATAACTTTGTGCCACCATCACGCCAATGGTTTTATCGGCAATCTTTAACGGCACCCCCATCCAATCGATGGAGGGGGATCCCAGTTCGGCTACTTCACCGCGTGCTACCAGCTGAGAAAAAACATCAGGTGATACCAAAAGTGATTCACCTACTCGCAGCACGTAATCAGTCAGTCCGTCGCCGGGTTTCTTGGGAGCAGGCGTTTCATCGAATTGATCGACAAAATATGGAAAGCTCAATTCGTTTTTCTGGTCATCATAAAGCGCAATGAAAAAATTGTCGACCGGGAATAATTGTCTTAAAATTTCGTGGATTTGCCTGAAAAGAGCTTCCTGTGTTTGGACTGAACCGGCCGCTTGAGAAATTTTGTAAAGGATGTCTTGGGCAGTTTCAGAAAGCTTTTGCTCGGTGATATCCTCCAGCATTCCAAGTCCAAATTGGGGCATCCCATTACTGTCACTGATCAAAGTAGCCGTCAATCTTCCCCAAATCATTTGGCCGTTCTTGCAAACATACCGTTTCTCGGTCTTTAAGAACACGTCCGGTTCGGTGTACCGAATGGTCCAAAGCGGATCGGATTCTTTTTCGATATCATCGGGATAAGTAAGCTGTTTTAAAGTCTTACCGCTGAGTTCTTCCGGCAGATAACCCAACAATTTTTCCAACGCGGGGTTGGCAAGCAAAATCTTGAGCTGCAAGTCCATCAGCGCAATCCCAATCCCCGAATTATGGAAAATGGCGCTTGACAGCAGATTCTTCTCCTGCTCGAGGTCTTCCAAGCTCAATGGGTAGAACGATCCATGGGAATCCGGTGCTGGAAAGCCAGTGCTTTTATCAAATTTATTCCGGGGAAGTTCTGGAGACATTATCCCTCTCTCCAATCTTCTCTCCGGGACATGCATAAAAGGCAATGGGGGCGAAAATCCCAAGCAAATTGAGTAAACTTGGAAAACTCGGTAGAAACTCCTGGAGCTTGGGAAAAAGGCAAGTTGTATACTCTCGTCAGAACGTGTGCAGCAGTAATACAATTGTGATATAAGGCGTTGATTGGCGACATTTTAAAGCATCCAATATAATGATGATAATTATTACGCCGCCATACATTAAGATTAATCTTCCGACGGCGTTAGAAAAGTAATCTGATAACATTTTATACG
>JBEKEX010000137.1:0-7214 GCA_050013615.1 Anaerolineaceae bacterium | reverse complement strand
CACCTTTTCGATCGTGATCATACCTACCTCCATGAAATGGAATCAATGAATTGTAAAACAATAGGATGAGTATACACCGGTTTCAATATCTCATATGGACACCTTCCCTAAAGCGATTACAATTATATAAACTATATAACACCTGGGAGCGCTAAATGAATTCATCAATTTTATTCCAAGAAATTTGCCAGCAACCCGACACACTGGAAAAATTGATATCGCAGGAATATGATCAATGCCGCAAAATTTCAAAGTCGTTAAACGGAAAATTCAAATACATCATCATTGCAGCCAGGGGCAGTTCCGATAACGCCGCACTCTATGCACAGTACCTGCTGGGAGCCAACAACCGCATCCAGGTCAGCCTGGCAACACCGTCACTTTTTTCGATTTACTCGCGTCCACCAGTCATTAAGGATGCTTTAGTGATCGGTATTTCACAATCCGGTCAATCCCCCGACATTGTCTCGGTTCTCAAGGAAGGAAAAGTTCAAGGTTGTCCCACGGTAGCGATAACGAATGATGAAACTTCGCCCATCGCTGACACCGCAGATTTTGTCATTCCTTTGCACACGGGTGAGGAAAAAGCCGTTGCGGCTACTAAAACCTATTCAGCCTCACTGGCTGCCCTGGCACTCCTTTCTTGTTGTTTTTCAGATAATTCTGGGGAGCTGAAGCAATTGCACTCGATCCCCAAGAACGTCGAAACCGTCATCCAATCCACTCTCCCCATCCTCGATCGGGTTGAACGGTATCGTTACATGGACCGCTGCATGGTGATTAGTCGGGGCTTCAACTATGCCACAGCCTTTGAAACTGCATTGAAGGTGAAAGAATTGACGCGTGTGGTTGCAGAGCCTTATTCCTCCGCAGATTTTCGACACGGCCCAATCGCAACCGTCGAGAGGGGCTTCCCGGTGTTCCTGATCGCTGCCAGCGGCGCGGTTTACGAGGATTTGGAAGAACTTTCCCATCATTTGGATGATCTCGGAGCCGAGAAAATCACCGTTTCAGATGACACCAATTTTCTAAACTCAGCCAAACTGAAGCTTTCGATTCCAACCGGCATCCCAGAATGGCTTTCACCCATTGTTGCCATTATCCCTAGCCAACTGTTTGCCATGCAACTGGCCATCGAGAAGGGATTGAACGTCGATAAACCTGAAGGCCTCAGCAAGGTCACCCAAACGATTTGAAAATAGACTGTCCTCGACGTAATTCTATTGCATCGAGGACACCTTTACAATCTCACATCCACCCAGAAAGCGAGAATTAGCATGGAAAAATTCATAATTGAAGGTGCTGTCCCGCTGCACGGCGAATTGACCCCTTCAGGAAATAAGAACTCAGCTCTTCCCTTATTGGCAGCTTGCTTATTGACCGACGAGCCAGTCATCCTGCATAATGCGCCTGAAATTCTGGACGTCAAATCCATGCGTGCCCTGTTGCAAAGTCTGGGAGTGCAAATCACCGACCTGGGCAATTGCACACTGAAAGTTCAAGCCAGCAAAGTTCAACCGGCTTGCCTGGACCCGGAATTATGCAAGAAAATACGTGCCTCCATTTTATTAGCCGGTCCCATGGTGGCACGCTCCGGTGAACTTCAGCTCCCGCCACCCGGCGGAGACGTGATCGGAAGACGGCGGGTGGATACCCATCTGCTCGCTTTGCGGAAATTGGGCGTTGACATCACCTATGACCGAACATTCCATTTTTCAGCTTCGAAATTAATCGGCGCCGACATTCTTCTCGACGAAGCCAGCGTCACAGCCACTGAAAATGCGATCATGGCCTGTGCCACAGCATCAGGCACATCGATCATCCGCAATGCAGCCTCAGAACCGCACATTCAGGAACTATGCCACTTTTTGAATACCTTGGGGGCGCAGATCGAAAATGTCGGATCGAATACCCTTGTCATTCATGGCGTTCCCAAACTGCACGGAGGTGAGTTTACCATTGGGCCAGACTACCTTGAAGTGGTGAGCTTTATTGGCGCAGCTGTACTGACTCACGGCAGTATTCGCATTCACAATGCCGGCAACGCTTACCTGGACATGATCCGCTTGGTGCTGGGCCGCCTAGGAGTGCATTGGGAGACCGACGGTAATGAAATCATCGTGCCGGAACATCAGGAACTGGCCATCGAAGCAGATTTAGGCGGTGCCATTCCCGAGATCAGCGTCATGCCCTGGCCGGCTTTCCCCACCGACCTCATGAGTATGGCCATCGTGATTGCCACGCAATCACATGGCACTGTCCTGTTCCACGATTGGATGTACCCCAGCCGGATGTTCTTTACAGATAAGCTGGTCGGCATGGGAGCACAGATTGTCCTTTGCGATCCTCACCGCTGCATCGTTCAAGGGCCGAATAAATTGTATGGTGAAAAAATGGAGAGCCCTGACATCCGTGCCGGCATGGCACTGCTGCTGGCCGCACTCTCCGCAACCGGCACTTCGGTCATCCGTAATGTTTCACAAATCGACCGGGGTTACGAAAAGGTCGATGAAAAATTGCGCTCTTTGGGAGCAAAAATAGAAAGAGCTTCCGAATAAAAAAATTGAGGTGCCCATCAGCGGCACCTCAATTTTTTATTTCAAGCCTGACCGGCTACCTCAAGGAACTGTTTCACCATCTCTCGGAGCATATTTTCCGGTACAGCCCCAACCTGTTGGTGCAAGATCTTACCCTTGGCTACAAACAGCAGGGTCGGGATGCTTTGCACTCCATAACGCCCTGGAGTCTGCTGATTTTGGTCAACATCCATCTTGGCTACGATCAATTTCCCGGCGTACTCCTTGGCAAGCTTTTCCAAAGTTGGTGCAATGGTCAAGCAAGGTCCACACCACGTCGCCCAAAAATCCACGATGACCGGAACAGTGGATTGTAAAACTGATTTATCAAAAGCTGAATCTGTTACATGAATTGGCTCTTCAAACATGATATTCTCCTAACAGTAATTTCGCCATAATACCATCAATGACGTTTATAATCCACAAAGCGGTAGCCCACGCCGCGTTCAGTCAGAATGTATTTCGGGTTAGCCGGATCCTCTTCCAGTTTTTGACGTAGGTAATTGATATATAGCCTGACGTAATGCGTTTCATCTCGGTACTCATAACCCCAGACTCTCGATAACAATTGATCATAAGTCTGGACCCATCCCGCATTTTGCACCAAATGATACAGCAAGCGGTATTCGGTCGGCCGCAGCTTGACCAGTTTATCGCCCACCCAAACTTCACGCCTCCCGAAGTCAATCTTCAAACGACCATCAACCTCGATCACATCCTTGGACGAAACGCCGGCACTTTCGGTTCTACGAAGCACAGCTTTTACCCTGCTGACCAGTTCACGCGGACTGAACGGCTTCGTGATGTAGTCATCTGCGCCGAGCTCCAAACCGCGAACTCGGTCGTCCTCTTCGCTTTTGGCAGTCAGCATGATCACCGGCACGCTGCTGATCTCGCGGATCAGCCGAAGTACCTCAAATCCATCCACGTCCGGCAGCATGACATCCAAAAGCACGAGATCGGGCATTTGATCTCGTAACGCTTGAACGGCTTGCATTCCTTTATAGGCTTCGACCACTCTGAAGCCATCGTGTTCGAGGTTCAATCGAATGAAGCGCGCCATACGCTCTTCATCATCTACCACTAAAATGATACTGTTTTTGGTGTCATCCACTGGCATGCACGCTACTCCCGGACGAAGGTGATGATCTCTTCTTCTTCCTCGCCGCTCAGCACCTCGATGAAATTAATCCGATGAAGGGGCCAAACCACCGTATTCACATTCGCGTCGAGAAACGTCAGGTCCTTACCGTCTTTCCTGCGAGGATTCTTGACCACTACAGCGGTATCGTTTGCACCGGGCAGCGCATCAATCTCACCCAATATTGCATCCTCATTTTGGATATGAATCAGCACGCTTGGCATCGATAATCCTTTCGATGATCTACTTGTGTATTAGGACTTGTATTTTTAATTTTCCAAGGGCAATAATATCTCCGTGATTGAGAGGGTAATCCACATGGGGGACGATTTTTTGCCCGTTGACTCGGGTCCCATTCGATGAGCCCAGGTCGGTTATCACGATACCATTATTTACAATTTTAAGCGCTACATGCAGTCTGGAGACACCCTGTGCATAAGCTTCATAGGGTGACAGGTCCACATCGGGCAAGATCGGCTGTCCTTCGGAGATCCTTCCCAAGGTGAACTCTGAACGACCCGCCAGGTGCAATATCTGCCCGTTTTCGACCAAGTGCAACGAGATCACAGAATCCACTTCGGACGCTGGGACGGGAGAAGCAGGGGGCGGCGGAGTAGAAGGAGTCTGCAAAATATCCGAGGGCGTGCGTTTAATTGCCTGGGTGGTCAGGTTATCTTGAACTACCAGGCGTGCCCCACACTCGCTGCAAAACAAAGCACCCGGCAATTCCTGGTGTTGGCAATTGGGACATAAGATCATGGCTGATTTTGCTCCGGTCCTGGCAGCAAGAGCAATGCCCTTGTGCCATATTTTATCCTTTTATCACCCTCTTGGCTGAAACGGTGACTTTGCTGAATATGCTCCGTCTCGACCAGAACTGTATGCGCCAGCTCACGATCACCTACTGCCAGCAAATGAGTTGCCAAATATTGAAGGTGTTGAGCTGCGTGGTCGATATCACCATCCTCTACTTCTTTACGAGCTTTTTCTTGTAACCGATAGAGCGACAATTTTGCCATAGCCTCAACGATGGCCGCCGGTGGCGTCTCACGTTCCAGACTAGATGAAATGGTGCGCTTGATATCGACGAACAATCGGTTGAGTGCCATATTCTGCGAAGGGATCTCGACCTTCACCCTACCCTTGGCGATCCGAATTTCATCTTTTTGAGGGGAATTTGGGTTGACCATGAACTCAAAAAGCACTGACAGGCTCCGACCATAAAGAATATTTCCCAAATTGATGGGACTGCCAAGTTGCAAAGGAGCCAATTCAGGTGCAATTCTGAATGCATATTTCAGCTCGACACCCGGATCGCTCTCAAACTCGAGCATCGCATTTCGGCCATATATTCGATTCAGGGAACCTAATTTCTCTTCCAAATAGTGCGCCAAGTCTTTGGGCGAAGAGACGTACATGGCGTTGCCACCGCTAAGGCTGGCAAGTTGGTCCAAAAATGAATCGTTCCATTCATGGCCAATTCCCAGTGCATTTAGGGTGATCCCATCCTCGGATGCCTTTCGGGCGAGCTCGAAGCAAGCTTGCTCATCTCCGTAGGTGTGTCCATCAGTCAGTAGGATGCACTGGCGGATGGAGGTAGTCGATGAGCCAGTTTGCAACAAAGACAAACCAGTTTCCAGGCCCTGAAATATTTCTGTGGCACCAAAGGCCTGCAACGCGTTGATCCGCCCTTCCGATCTACCCAGGTTCGCCACCTTGGTAGGCGGTATTATTACTTCCGCCCGATCGCTGAAAGTAACAATGGAGACGATATCCTCTGGCCGTAATTGCTTCAGCAAATTGATCGCGTTTGCCTTAATGAAGTCAAGCCGTGGACCGTTCATCGAAGTGGAACGGTCCAGCACCAGACACACCTCGATGGGAGGAAGCCGGGTGGGATCGAAATGTGCATTACAGACTAACTCCACCAGCACATACATCAATTGAGGTTCATCGAGCATTGGGATGACAGAGCGGCTGTATTTTATTTTAACCGAAACCTCACCGGTCACGCTTGACTCAGGTAATGTCCGATTATAATCTGTACGCTTCTGTTCGTCCGCAAGCACCTCATAAGCCTGCTGGATCACCAAGAATTGTTCCTTCGCTTCTTTATCGGGATTGGCATCCGGATGCAACCTTTTTGCCGCGTCGAAATATGCTGCACGAATTTCGTCGGCAGTAGCGTCTCGCGGAAGGTTTAGCAAGCCGTAATAATCAATCCCCATCTTTACCTTATATCTATTTTAAGCCAAAAATTGAACAAGAACAACGCTAATATTATCTGGTCCACCCGCATCATTAGCTGCTTTAACCAATTCATGGCATGCAATCGAGGGATTGGCAGCATTTTTGATAATTCTAAAGACTTGGTTCTCTGCGACCACACTCCATAAACCATCGCTGCAGATCAGCAAAGAGCCTGGGTGAGGCAATTGATATGTGTCGATATCCGGTCGATAGGGCTCGGATTGCCCAACGGCGCGATAGAGTACATTGCGTTGCGGGTGTGAAAGCGCCTCATCTTCATTCAACTGGCCTAATTCCACGAGTCGATGAACCAATGAATGATCGTGTGTGATGACCTGCATTCTGCCATCGGGGTAGACAAAATAGGCGCGACTATCGCCGACGTGTGCTATGGTGACTTGTTCGCCCAGCACCAATGCGGCCGTAAGCGTGGTTCCACCACCGGGAGCGCGCCGCACAACCGCCTGTTGTGATTCATGCACAGCTGTCTCCATCAATTCCTGGATGCTTTCACCAGGCGACTCTGAGATCAGATTGATGAATGGCAAATACAACCGCGAAAGCATGTAGTGAGAGAAGGCACGCACCGCGACGCCACTGGCAATTTCACCGTGCTGATGGCCCCCCATCCCATCCGCAATCATGAAAATCCCGAACGGCAGTTCAGAAGTGCCATCTGCCAGGATGGCGTTGAGAGTAAACAGCGAATCTTCGTTATGATCTCGCTGTTTACCAATTGATTGTGCACTTCCTACTAAAAGCTGCAGGGGGCGCAACGCAACCGGCGCAACACTAACAGCTTTCAACTGTTCTTCAGACAATGGCGCTGTCTGGACGTCAGAAAAGGCTGTCTTTTTTCCGCGGAATATTTTTTTAACGAAGCTGAACAAAAAGCGCCTCCATTTCCACTTTATTTCATGGCACAATCACGCCATTAGCGCATACAAAATGTGGTCGGCAGAACCGATGTAAAGGACATCGTTGTTGATAACCGGCGTTCCTGTGATGGCACCACCGGTTGAAAACTTCCAGCGTAGCCGGCCGGACTTATATTCGATGCAATATAAATTCCCGTCTGCCGACCCGCAATAAAGAGCGTCTTTATAAATGACCGGCGAACCGCTGACCTGGTGGTCTGTCTTGAACCTCCAAATCTCTTTGGCGTTCGTTGCCTCTACACAATAGATAAAGCCATCCGCCGAGCCGATGAACACATCGTTCTCAGCGTGGCATGGCGAAGAGACTGA
>JBEKEX010000136.1:0-11905 GCA_050013615.1 Anaerolineaceae bacterium | reverse complement strand
AGCAACCCCGGCCAACAACGCCAGATAAGTGGCAGCGACGAAGCAGCTATAAACAATCGCACTGACCTTTTTGCCGGCAACAATGACCAAATGCCGCCTCCCCACGCTGGCGTCTGCTTCGGCATCCGGGAATTGGTTGAGCAGCAGCAGATTACTGACCAGGAAGAAGGGCACCATAGAGGCGATCATCCCACACCAGGTATACCTGCCCGTCAGTGCATATTCCGTCCCCAGCACCATGGCCGTGCCAAACCCCAGACCGGGTGCGATCAAACATAGCCATGGATTACGGTTCAGCCAGGGTGTGTAGGACAAAACGATCAACAGGCCCAGCAGACCGATGGGCAGCAGTCCCCAACCGCGCAAGAACAGGAAGTAAACACCGATCATCGCCGTGATGCCGGCTGCTACCAACCCTGTTGCCAGGGCCAACGTCGACATCTCAGGGTGTGTCTGAAGCACACCACTGCCGCCGCTGAAGGGCGTGCGCTGCGTCCGGGCGTCCAATCCGGTCTTGAAGTCGGAATACTCATTCAGGGCATTGACGCCGATATGGGCACAGACGCCGCCGATGAGAACCAGCAGCACCTGTCCGATAGCGACGTTCCCGTTCACCTGCCAGGCTGTTACCCCAATGCCCAAGAAAACGCAAGCCGGCGCCAGTACCAGGAATGGAACCCGCATGGGACCAAACAATAACTTAACTTTATCCATCGTTGTAGCGTGATTCATTTTATATAACCTCAAACCATCCGGTCTAATGATCCGGATGGGAAATTCAAACACCCGCTGATTGATGTGCACTATTTTAGCAGAATTTGCCGACGCAGGTATATGCAAAGCATCGCCGCACTGCCACGGCCGGGATTAACCTCGAATCGGGGTCAGGGAGTGTAGACGAACACAACCCAGCTATCAGAGGGTGGCACGTCAACTGCCACATTGCCATTTTGGCTGAACGTGCCACCGTAATGACAGCTTTGGTCGACGATGGTAGCGGTGCAATTTGCCCCGGTAATCTCCAAAGTCCATGTGCCGACATGTTGTGAAGGGATGAAAGCATAAAACTCACCATCCGCGTTCGTGACCATGCGGTTTTCGAAATACACGTCCCCCACCGTGCGATTGAGCGAAAGCAGAATATCCTGCAAGGGCTTGCCGGTCGAATCGGTCACCTTGCCCTTGATCGCATACTCGTCCGTAATGGAAATGGTGGGAAGAGAGGGAGTCTGCGTACCGAAGTTTAGCAATGCCAATTTCATCCAACCGGTCGCAGCGCTTTCCGTGGTCACCTTGGCCCATTCTCCGCCCGGCGCAAGGCCATCCACGCGCACCAACTCACCAAGGTTGATTTGACTCAAGACATCATCCAGCATGGAAGGCCCACGACGCAAGTTGGCCGTTGCCGTGGCCACCTGTGCAGTCACAGGCTCAGGTGTTGGCGTAATTGTTGGCGTTTCTGCTGGAAGTGCAGTCGGCGTCGCAGTTTGGCTTGTCTCCACACTGGCGGTGCGCGTCGGGTACAAGGTTGGTTCGGCAGTAGCCTGGCTGCGGCAGCCCGTAGCAAATATCGTTAGGATAAGGAACGTCATCATCAAGCGAAGGACTGATTTCATGTTCTGCCTCCCGACGGTCACACCAGTGATCCTCTATTCCTTATTGTAGCTACGAATAGCAAAAAAAAACAATCAGTTATTAAAGAAAAAAGGCCAGGCTTTGCAGCCTGACCCGTTGTGCAAAAAAACTAAACCGCCACTCTCCTGCCATAAAGCTGGTCTTTGATCTGCACCACCTGGCGGCGCAGCCGGTCATCGCTTTCGATCATATCAGCCACTTTCTCGCAAGCATACATCACCGTGGTGTGATCCCGCCCGCCCATCGCAGCACCAATCTGCGGCAGTGAGACGTTTATCTCCTCACGCAGCAGGTACATCGCCACCTGGCGGGGCAATGCCACCTCATGCGAGCGGTCACGTCCCAACAGCCGCTCCGTGGGAATGCCAAACACGTCGGCCACCGCATCCACCACCTGGCTGGGCTGCACATCTCGCCGCAAAGGCAACAAATCAGTCAAGGCCACGTTCACCAATTGCATAGTCAACAGTTGGTTGGTCAAATCGGCAAAGGCCAGTACACGCGTCAGGGCACCCTCCAACTCGCGGATGTTGGACTGGAACTGCCGGGCAATGGCTTCCAGAATTTCATCAGGCACCTTGCGCCCGGAGCGTTCGGCTTTGGAGCGCAGAACGGCAATGCGGGTCTCCAGATCTGGCAATTGGATATCGGCCGTCAAGCCCCATTCGAAACGTGAGCGCAGCCGTTCTTCCAGCGGCAGCAACGCCTTGGGCGAACGATCCGACGAGACTACGATCTGTTTGTTAAGTCCGTGGAGCGTATTGAACGTGTGAAAGAACTCTTCCTGGGTCGATTCCTTGCCGGCGATAAACTGGATATCATCCACCAGCAGTACGTCCATTTGCCGGTAACGCTCACGGAAGGCCACAGTGGTGTGAGTGCGGATGGAATTGATATGGTCATTGGTGAATTCTTCTGATGAGACATACAACACCCGCAAGCCGCGTTTCGCAACGGCATTACCGATGGCATATAGCAAATGGGTCTTCCCCAGCCCCACCCCGCCATAAAGGAACAAAGGGTTGTAGGCTTTGGCCGGGCTTTCGGCCACTGCCATGCAAGCCGCATAGGCCAAGCGGTTGCTAGGCCCGACCACAAAATTATCGAAAGTATAGCGCTCGTTGAGCGCGGGAGCATTGCGAGGCTCTTCGTCGACAGAATCATCAACTTCCGATTGAGGAGCAGATTCCACACTCTCACTATCTTTATGCCAGACGACAAAGCGCACTTGTTGAGGGCTGTTCATAAAACCGGAAAGCAGCCGTTCGACCGAACTGGACAAGCGGCTTTCCAGGTAATCACGCGCGTAAGCGTTTTGAACACCGATCGTAAATGTATCATCCGCGCACGAAACCAGTTCAGCACTACGTACCCAGGTTTCGAATGCAGCCCGGGACATTTCCGTCTCGAGTTGTCCCAATGTTGCTTGCCAAGCATGTAATGAATTCATCGGCGGCTACCTCCTCTTGTCGAGTTTGGCAGGATACCATTAAGGTACAGTAATACCGTCCCGATGCGCGGGCTAAGACGGTAAAAAATAAGTACTCTCGATACCTGATTGTTGCTTGAACTGCTGAGAGCCCCGGCCAGCTCAAGCTCACTTTGTTAGGAGCATTCTAGCAGTAATTCATTCGCCGGACAAGTCGTTTACCCTACGCCAACCTAAAAAAAGGCCATTCTTTAAGAATCACTAACTTAAGGAATCTAATTTAGATTATTTTGGTCAGAAAATCGCTTCTGTATCACCACTAACCACACATGGCATCCTGATTTTGCATTTACCCCCACCTGTGGTGGAAGAGCGCCTTTTAGGTTATTGATACCTGTATATGGTTAACGATCATTAAAAAATTACTAAATCGCTTGAATTGCCAGACAATTGAATTTTCTCTCCAAAATATGAATCTCGCCAACTCGCCGGCAGAGACATTGTAAGGCGCAAAATTACGAAATTTTTCCTCCTACTGCCTGTAAATATACTTTAATAAGGCAACTCTTAACCGAAACACGGTAAATACGCCAAGTTAAGGATAGATTAAAGGATAATCGACCAATTCCTGGAAGAAAGCATTTCCACCCGCAACCCAATTCTTAAAATTATTTAACATTAAAAAATAACGAAGGCTGGCAGTCAAAAGGCTGCCGGCCACAAAAACATCACCGGTTATCTTCCAACATCAGCCCGGCCGCTTTACGGGCAATCTGGACAGCAAAATTGGTGCCGCGATCCCAGGGGTAAACCTGGCTCATGCTGGCAAAGTACAGCCCTTTGATGGGTGTGCGGATATCGGGGATGTTGTGCGAATGGTTGACCAGTGGTATGGGTTGGGCGTAATCCGTCTTCCACAGCCACGAAGCACGCACCCAACTTGGGTCGAACTCGGGGTTGAAGCTTTTGAGCGCCGGTATGAACCGCTCGAGCAGCTCCTCTTTGGTCAGCTTGAAATATTCATGGTCGCTGTCGAGATAATCCCCGCAATAAACGATGTGGTCACCGCCGAAATACTCCGTTTTGAGGAAATTGGTGTGCTCGACCAGCGCCAGGAAAGGATAACCTTCCGACTTCGGCAGATTGAACCAATAGTATCCTTCTTTGGAAAGCTGGTGCGTGAGCGCCAGGGTCAGCACGACCGCACCCATGCTTTTCAATCCCAACAAACCCTTCAGATAGGCCTCCGGCAAGTTGGGAGCAATGCGTGCCAGCAGCGCCGGTGAAGTCGTCACCATCACCTGGTCGAACTCCTGCGGGCCATCCGGCAAGTCCAGCCTTAATTTTCCATTGTCACCGACAGCGATTTGCTTCACCGGGGATGAAAGCTGGATCTTCACACCCTGTTGGCGCAGATAGCCGGCAAACTGGTCGCTGAACGCCTGGAAACCGCCCTGGAATGTGCCCAGGCGTGTGGTGCGCACCTTAAAGCGCGCCCAGAACCAAGCCATGTTCACTTCCTTATAATGCGAACCGAATTTGCCAATCAGCAGCGGCTCGAACTGCGTCGAGTAGAGTCTTCCACCGTAAGCTTTGCGCATCCATTCATCAGAAGTGACTTTCTCCAAAGGCTGCCAGCTTGCCAAATAACGCAGGTAAGCCGTCACCAGCCCAAAGCGCACCATGTCGAAGAACGTGAACCCCGGGAAGGTCAGAGCCGCCAACGGGCTGTCCAAAGGGTAGAAACGGCCTTTGTAATACACCACCGTTTTGGGATGGGGGAAGATGACTTTGTCCTGCCAACCCAACTCATGGATCAAGCCCAGGATGTCGCTGTCGCTCTGGAACCAATGGTGGTAATACTTCTCGACCGACCAATCCCATTTGGGGTCTTTGAAGCCGGCCGCCAGGCCGCCAACCGCATCCGAGCCCTCGAAAATGGTGACATTGTGGCCGGCCCTGTTGAGATCGAACGCTGCCGACATGCCCCCCACCCCCGCACCAATGATCGCAATTTTTGACATAGAACCTCTATGACCCCTCAAAATGACGTTCTAAACCGTGCCGGCTTCCTTGTCTTTTGCTTCCTGCACGGCGCTCTGCCATCGCATCCCTTCCTTGGCAAAGTAATACGCCCCAAGCAATGTAATCGGCAGCCACAACGCGGCGTGCAGCACCAACGTATAGCCGGT
The DNA here is from genome assembly GCA_050013615.1 of Anaerolineaceae bacterium. Lineage (GTDB taxonomy): Bacteria > Chloroflexota > Anaerolineae > Anaerolineales > Anaerolineaceae > JBEKEX01. Next base: position 6,649 of record JBEKEX010000136.1, on the reverse strand, counting down.
CGCGATTTCCGGCACCACGCCGTAAGCTTCCAGCAGGGCGATGCCCGGCGCGTCGAACGTACCTACATAGCCCGGCGCCGAAGGCAGCGTGGTCGCCAAATTGACAATGCCATTCATTAACATCAAAGCGAAAAAGCTGACCTGGAACGGGAAAGCATGCATCACGAACCAGTATTTACCCGTTTCCAGCAGCCAGATGATGCACGAGGTGAGAAAGACCATCAACGCTTCCTGCGGTGAATGGAGCGACTCCAAGCCGGTGAGAAAGCGCAAGGTGACATTGCGCACAGTATCCCGAAACTTGGCCGGCACCAGCCGGTCGATCACCCAATTGGCGATCCGTTCGGTGATGTGCGGAAACATGGCTGCCAACAAAAAGATCAGCAGCACGCCGATGAAAATAGCTGCTCCCCACACCGCCAATGATTGAATGTTGCCGATGAACCCTGAATTGGTGGTCAGCTTGGCCAGCTCCGAAAGGTTCAGGAACACGAATGCCAGCATCACAACGCCATCGAAAATGCGCTCGACAATGATGGTGGCCAAAGAGGCACTGATGGAAACGCCCTCGCGATGTTTGAGCACCACCGCCCGCAACACCTCTCCCGCCCGTGCCGGGTAGATGTTGTTGCCCATGTAACCAATAGCCACAATGGGGAACATGGTACGGGTGGAAATCTTCTTGAGCGGCCGCAACAGATAATGCCAGCGCCAGGCGCGTACCCACACCGCCAGGAAATAAACCGCCACGCCGGGGAGCAACCACCAATAGTCAGCCGTCTGGAGCGCTTTCCAGACGTCGCCAAGGTTTTGCCCGCGCAGCGCAAAATATAAAAATACGGCGCTGATCAAAAGCCCGACCCAAAACTGCCATCGTTTCATGGGATTAATTGTATCATGAGCATTCACCAGAGATGAAAATCAATTGCCCTGCCGTTTTTTGTTGCAGACCTGGCCCTCTCACTTTATAATGAGCTCACTAAAAAAGGAGGCCGCCATGTATCTTAGCATCACCACCAGCAAAGTTACCGAAGAAGATTTAAAGATCATCAAACCCTTCATGGACCAATTCCTTCTCCGCCTGAAGAAAGTTCCCGGGGTCCTGGCAGTTTACTACAGCATTCGACCGGATAAAGGTGACGAGACCACCTTCATCATCTGGGAAAGCACCGAAGCCATCCAGGCTTACCGCAAAGAGAGCTTGTTCAAGGAAGCCGCCGATTTCGAGAAGGCGCACGGCTTTGCCAGCACGCGTGACGGCTATCCACTGAACTTTGGCGCCAGCCTGCCGGTGGGATAACCCTGCTTCCAAACGTTGTCTTATAAAATAAACTTAAAATCCTGAGGGCCTAACCTCAGGATTTTCGTTACTTTCATCAATCAACCTAGTTCATACCGCCAGAACCAAAACAGGGCTGTTGTTGTCCACCAACCGTCACATAGGGACCATTGTTGCCATCGACGGGATAGCTACCAAGCTGCACTTGCAACGGCTGCAGGGCCGCCCAGGCGGCTGATTTGGAAAAAGTGAACGACTGCCAAGACTGGTCGGTCTCATTTGCCAACTGGTAAGTCCAACACGCCAGCAAGGCTCCCACCTCGTTCTTTTCAGCCTGGCTTAAATTGGCATTCATGAAAGCCGTCGCCAGAACGGGCACGGAATCTGTGGAAAGCTGCCCGAGGTAATCAGTATCCAGATCACAACCGCTGGAAGGACGAGACCAGGATGACCATCACCAACGCCACCAGGATCACCGCCAATACGCTGAAGCTGCGAGACTGGAAGCGGCTTTCACGTTTGGTTATTGCCCCCAGAGCCAGCAGCAATAACAAGCTGATCACTGCCACCGAGATCAATTCGTTGAACCCTCTCACGGCATATTGCGAGTAGGTGTAACCTTCAACATTGATATTCGCCTGCCCGCCAAAAAAATAGCGGAATTGGACGACGACGAAAACAGCGAACAAAATATCGACCAGTACCAGAACCACACTGCTCTCCGTCCACCCCAGAAAAGGTTTGGACGAATCCGGTTGTTGGTCCAGGCGCTCTTCCGCGTGCTTCGGGTAAGTTGCGTACCAGTAACTGCCCAGGATCACGTAGGCAAATACCAGGATATAGATTAGGCGGAACAAGTATTCCGGCCAATTGGGCAGGTTGAACCAGGTGAAAAATGCAGCCAGCCCATTCGAGAAGATCGGATCGGCAGCAGCCAGCAAGGCCGCCAGCACACCCACGATCGGAATAGCCAGCAAAATACCCCGCAATACCGGGGCAACGCAATGCGTTTTCCTGGGGGATGGACCTTCACCAGTTGCAGCATCTGCGCTGGATGCGCTTTTAAACTTAACCGGATGCACGATAATAGAGCCCAACAAACGCAACCCGCTCAACAGGTAATCCCGTAAGCGGTAATACACCCAATAGCCTTTGCGGTAAGAAAAGGCCAGCATGAAGACCGCCGCAAGGCTCAAGGCAAACGCCACCAGCATGGTGATGGGATCGCGGCGAAAAAGGACAACGCAAGCCATCGCAAGCGCCGCCGCCACCAGGATCCAGTTCTTTCCGGCCGGTTTGACTCCTTCGCTCCAGGCAGCACCTATCCCCGCTGCAAGGATCACTGCCACCCACACGGGGATGGAAATCCCTGGTGTGTGCCCCCAGAACAGGAAATCGACGGCCCAACCTGCAATCAGGGCTGCCAGCCAGAAAGGCCAACGTTTTTTAGGCATGATCAATACCTCAATGTGGTAGCAATGCGATGATCATCGACAGGACCATAATGATCGAGATGGCGACGAACACCGCCCGCTGGGTTCGCAGTGACCGCTCGCGCTCTGTCACTAGCGATCGTTTTTTCGGAGTTTGATTAGGCATAGTATCCCTCCAAACGACAATCAGATTTTACGTACTATGGTATTAAAAAACAACTGGTCAGAGGCTGGCCTGCGAGGTTTTGACAGGCTTTGGCGGCCTTTCGATAGAAAACCACCCGGGCCACATAACATCCTACCAAACTAAAACAAACGCCCGGGAGGAACCCCGGGCTGATGCAAACAAAATGACGAGCTTCCTCGCCTATGAACCGACCTTCAGGAACTATTCTTTGGATTTGGATTCATTGGCTTTTGTGGTCGGAGCCGGCTTCGATTCGACAGCCGCCTTTTTGTCGGCTGGCTTCTTCTCATCCGCCGGTTTGCTATCGGCGGCTTTCTCCTCTGAACTGCTGGAAGCATAGCTCATCCCGGAGGGGGAGCGATGATCGGTGGCATAGAACCCCGATCCTTTGAATACAATGCCCACGGGGGAATAGACCTTTCGCAAAGTCTTCTTTCCGCATTCTGGGCAACGAGTCAATGGAGTATCTGAAAATTTTTGAGTGCGGTCGAATTGCACGCCGCAATTCTCGCACCGATAAGTATAAACCGGCATACATCACCTGAATTTCTAAAACAACCTTTCCACAACCTAAGAATTATAGTCCTTTTCGTCTGACACAGCAAGAAAAAGTTGGATGTTCCCAAACTTTCCACTCCCGGATGGCACCAACCCTGGATACCGAAGCTCAAATCTACATCTATCTGATATGATTAATTCGACTTAATATATCGGCCAAGTCTGTCTATCAGTAGGCTACCAAAGCCTAACTCAAGGAGAAAGATATGTCCATCATTACTGTCACCGGAGCCAACGGCCATCTTGGCCGACTTGTTATCCAACAATTACTACAAAAGGGCGTGAACCCCACCAACCTGCGCGCCAGCGTGCGCGATGCGTCCAAAGCGGCTGACCTGCGCGCCCAGGGAATCGACGTGCGTTATGGAGATTTCGATGACCTCGCTTCCATGCAGGATGCCTTCAGTGGCAGCGATGCTGTCCTCATCATTTCGGCCGACAAAGTAGGCAGCCGCATCCCACAACATTTTAACGCGGTGCGGGCTGCCAAAGCAGCCGGAGTGAAACACCTGGCCTACACCAGCCTGGTCAAGGCCGTCATCGATCCGCAGACGGGCGATGAGGCACCTCTATCCGTGGAGCACCGCGCCACCGAAAAAGCGATCTTCGAGAGCGGGATTGTATACACGATCCTGCGTAACAGCTTCTACGCCGAGTTCCGGGTCGGACCGGTCGTCCAAGCGCTGGCAAGCGGGGTATACCAGTCTTCGATCGGAGACACACCGCTCGGCTGTGCTGCGCGTCTCGATTACGCCGAAGCCGCTGCGCAGGTGCTCATCCGGCCTGGGCATGAGAACAAGGTCTACGAATTGACTACGCCTGTATCCTGGACCATCTCGGACCTCGTTCAGGCAGCGCATAAAGTCAGCGGCAGGCCCCTGGAATATCAGCCAGTATTGGACACGGATTTGATAAACGCTTTGCGTGCCGGCGGTGCGGCTGAATCCGCAGTCCAAATGGTGGTGGGAATGAACCAATTGATCCGCGCTGGCATGCTCTCACTAACAGCGCCTGATCTGGAAAAGATCCTGGACCACCCGGTCACTTCACTCGAAGACCAGGTGCGTTCCATGTTGAAACCTGCCTGATCTGAGCCTTGCCGTCTTCAATTAAATGACAGCAAAAGTGAGTGGTCAATCAAATTAGCTGTCTTTATTGAAAGTAGGCTTTCTTCAAATCGCTTAAGTCCAGCGAAGTGTGATGCCCCAGGATTCGCCAGAATTCAGCTTTCATGGATAACCCCAAATCATCGACCTTTGCCTGAGCCTGCAAGGTCTGGAAATAATCCTGCAGAAAGCTGAAGAAAGTATCATCACCAATGGTCGTTCGCAACTTTTCGAGGAACGTCGCTCCGCGCAGATAGACCGCATTGACATAAGGGCGGAAGGCAGTAAAGTCGTAGATGGTCTTGTTCACCCACCCTTGCGGAGAATAATTCTTGACCCGGGTTGTCCACCACCAATCCACTAAATTTGGATAAATATTTTCGTAGAAGAGGCGTTCACTATAAGTACACAATGCCTCATCCAGCCAGGGTTCCAGTGCCTGGTCATTGGCGACCATGCGGACGGATTCGAGCACCTCCCTATGCTCGCCGACGCCCATGCGGTGTCCGTGAGCGACGAGTTCGTCGATCGACATCCGCATGGCGTCTATCGCCGTGTCGAGACGCCGCAATTCCGCCTGAACGTCCTCGGCGAGAAGGTTCTTCACGACGACGCGCGGCTCGTGCAGCAACACGTAGCCGAGCCCAACGCCTTCGCAGATCGCCGCGCCCTTGAGCGACAACGGACCGTTGAGCGCGAGCAGTTCGGCCGACTTGGCGATAGACTGCAATTCGCCCGAAGCGATCATTTCCGCGAGCAGCATCGCCGTGGTTTGCAGAGCCTCGACTTCCTCCTCGGAATAGGTGCGCCGCACCTTGTTCTGCACGACCAGCACGCCGACCGTATTGCCGCCGCGCAGGATCGGCACGCCGAGGAAGGAGTGATAGACCTCCTCGCCGGTCTCCGGACGATAGGAGAAAGCCGGATGCTCATGCGCCTCGGACAAGGCGAGAGGCTCGGCGCTTTGCGCGATCAGGCCGACGAGGCCCTCGCCGGACTGCATGGTGGTTAGATGAACGGCCTCGCGGTTCAGGCCCTCCGTGGCGTAAAGTTCAAGCCGCTGGTCGGCGCGCAGGACATAGACCGAACACACCTCCGCCACCATATTGGCGGCGATCTGCATCACGATCTTGTCGAGCCGCGCCTGCGCGTTCACCGGCTCCGCGCTGATTTCGCGCAGCCGGCGCAGCAACAGGCGTGGTCCGCCGTGAACGCTCCGCATCGGGTCTATTCCTGTTCCACCGCCGCCTGGAGAACCCCGCCGACGCTTATCCACTATCACTATCATATCCCGGCGCGATCGCTCGCCACCCGTCCCTGGCCAGCGTATATTGCCGCCCTCCGCCCTCCGCAAGGGAGCGGAGTCGACGGAATCGCCTCGCAAGGACCATACCGGCTGGACGCGCGGAGCGCTAATCGGCTTGCGAGACGGCGCCGAAGGCTCTACCAGTCTCGGCGCGGCCAGTCTCGGCGCGGATCGTCTCGATGTGGCCAAGTCTCGATGTGGCCAAGTCTCGACGCGGTTAAGTCTCGGTGCGGTTAAGTCTCGGCGCGGCCGACAGGCCGTCGGAATCATCGCAAGGAAGCCCGCGAGCCTAATGGCCGGGGCCCTTCGTGCTCAAGAAGTGACTTCGTGGGTTTCAACAAATATCTGATCTCGTTGCTGCTGCTCGTCGTCTTCGCCCCCTCGGCCTGGGCGGTGGACAGCGTGCGCGTGCCGCACGACGCTCCGGCGATCGACCTCACCAACGCCGTCGAGAAACACGCGGCGGAAGGCGACCGGCTGCAGGTTTCGACCGCGCCGGGCTCGGACGGGATCACCCGCCGCATCGAGGTCGAGGCCAAGGAGCCGGGCACGCATCCAAGCTGGATCGTGTTCGCGCTCACCAACGACACCGACGAGCAAATCGAAAGATTGATCGTCGCGCCGCATTTTCGCATGCAGGATTCGGGGCTGATCTGGCCGGATCTCGGCGCCACCCGCATTTCCACCATCACCGCGAGCCAGGGCTTTCCGCCCGAGCGCGAGGAGAGTTCCGACGCCGACGTGTTCCGCCTCACCCTCGACCCCGGCACGACCGTCACA
>JBEKEX010000135.1:0-7286 GCA_050013615.1 Anaerolineaceae bacterium | reverse complement strand
CGCCGGGGATGGTTTCCTTGCGTGGCATGATACCTTCCGCCTTCATCTCGAGGCCAATCGTTAAGCCCTGGGAATTCACTGCCTGAACCACGCCACTGATGATCTCGCCCAATTGTTTCTCATAATGTGCAAGCTGCGAGGCGCGCTCCGCATCACGAATACGTTGCTGGATCACCTGACGGGCAGTTTGCGCAGCCACACGGCCAAAGTCGGTGGGAGTACTTTCCACCAGGGTTAAGCCGCCCATCTCAGCCTGCGGGTCGTATTGCCGGGCGACGTCCAAGATGACCTCGGTGCGGTCGTCCTGCACCGAATCGACCACTTCTTTTTCGGCGAAAATGGTCACCTTGCCTGTCTCGACATCAATCTTTGCCTCCACCCTCTGGTTATTGGAAGCATTGACCGCCCGTCGATAGGCCGAAATCATGGCAGATTCGAGTGCCTGCAGGATGATTTCCTTGGGGAGTTGCTTTTCTTCCAAGACTTCATTGAATGCCAGCGTAAATTCGTTTTTCATGCGTGCTCTTCCTCAAAATGCTTTCAATTATATGCAGAAAAGTGGGGGACGCCCACTTTTCGAAGTGACCAACAACGATGACAACTTACGTCTTTATTCTAGCACACTTGCCGATGAGGTGCAAGGTCATTTACTCTACAGGGTAAACTTCATTCCTTCTCTACGCATCTGACATCAGAAATTATACTGTCAAGCTGCTGTCTACTTTTCGGCACATTTGCTATAATGAACACCAACATCTATCTTCCAAGGCGGGGCATATGACACAAAATCCTCTCTGGTGGCGTGACGGCATCATTTACCAAATTTATCCGCGGTCCTTTGCCGATAGCAACGGCGATGGCATCGGTGATCTGCCCGGGATCATCCAAAAATTGGATTACATTGCCGAATTGGGCGTGGATGCCATCTGGCTTTCGCCCATTTACCCCTCCCCCAATGTCGATTTTGGCTATGACGTCAGTAACTACATCGATGTCGATCCCATTTACGGAACCCTGGCGGATTTCGATCGATTGGCTGCAGAAGCCCACCGCCGCAACATTCACATCGTCCTCGATCTGGTGTTGAACCACACCTCCGACCAACATCCCTGGTTCCAGGCGGCCAAACGATCACACACTGATCCTTACCACGATTGGTACCTGTGGCGCGATCCAGCTTCCGATGGAGGCGTGCCCAATAACTGGCAGTCGACGTTCGGCGGCAAGGGGTGGGAGTTCGTCCCTGAAGTCGGGCAATATTATTTTCATATGTTTGCCAAAGAACAGCCGGATGTCAACTGGCGTAACCCGGCATTGCGCCAGGCCATGCTGGATGTGTTCCGTTTCTGGTTGGATCGTGGTGCGGATGGATTCCGCCTCGATGTTTTCAACGTTTATTTCAAGGATGCCCAATTCCGCAACAACCCACCCAAACCCGGCATCCGCCCCTTCGATCAGCAGGAGCACCTTTATGACTGCGATCAGCAAGAGATGTTCCCTTTGCTCACAGAAATCCGTGCGCTATTAGATGAAAAACCCGGCCGTTACGCCGTCGGCGAGACTTTTATTCACACCCCTAAAAAAGCTGCCAGCTTTTGTGCACCGGGTTTGCTGCCGGCCGCCTTCGACTTCGAACTATTGGAAAGCCGCTGGCACCCGCGGCGCTTCCTGAATGCCATCCAGCGCTGGGAAGCTGCCTTGCAGCCGGGCTCCTGGCCGAACTACGTGCTCAACAATCACGACAACCCGCGGTCGGCCACGCGCTACGTCAGGGGCGAAAACGATGACCGTCTCAAGGTCGCGGCTACGTTGCTCTTGACCCTGCGCGGCACACCATTTCTATATTATGGTGAGGAAATCGGCATGCGCGACATTCCCATGAAGCGTAGCGAGATCCTGGACCCGGTGGGCAAGCATTATTGGCCATTCTTCAAAGGCCGCGATGGCTGCCGTGCACCCATGCAATGGGATAACTCGATCTATGCCGGTTTCAGCCCGGCGAGGTCGTGGTTGAAGGTGCAAGCCGACCATGACTGGCGTAACGTGGAATCACAACGCGCCGATGCCGATTCATTGTTCAGTTTCTACCGCCGCCTGATCCAATTGCGCAAAGAATATCCGGCGCTGCGTGAGGGCATGTTCCTGTCGCTCAACGACGAGCCGCGTCGACTTCTGGCCTACCTGCGCAAGACGGATGAGCAGACCGTTTTGATCGCCCTCAATTTCAGCCGTTTCCCCGTCAAATTGGTTCTGGGGCACTCTCTTGCCAAAAGCCAGATGCAGTTATTGCTTTCCAACAAACGCGATGTTATAGTTTCTCCCGCTACCGGCCTGTTATCCCTTGCCGGTCAAGAAGCGTGCATCATTTTGCTGGAAAACTGACCTCATTCGCAAATATATCCATTTTTAAGTCTTCAAGCTCGGAAAACGCATCTTTTTGGGGATATATTCTTTCCATGCCCTCCACTTTTCATATTTGTTAATGGCAAATCGAATTAATCTTATTTTAATGTGTTGACATTGGTGATTAAAACCCATATACTACCTCTATATTTAATTCCAAAAGGGAGAAGTACCATGAAGTCCAAATCAATTTTTATCTTGGTAAGCCTTTTAGCATTGGTCTCACTAGCATGCTCGGTCGACTTTGGCGGGAGCACCCCAACGCCCGTATCGAATGCCGCTACCATCCCAGTAGTTTCGGAACAACCTACCTCCACAGCAGTTCCGATCCAGCCCACCCCTACGACAGTAACCGCCCCTGTCAGCACCGGCAAGATCCTGTTCCAGGATGATTTCAGTAATGTGAACAGCGGTTGGGAAACCGGCAATTATAGTGGTGACACACTCAGTTACCTCAATGGAACCTATGATATTTTCGCAAAATCGGAAGGATCCATCTTATGGGGTGTTGCTAACCAAAATTTCACCGATCTGGTTATCGATGTAGACGCAACACAACTGAGCGGCCCTAGCAATAACAACACCGCTTACGGGGTTTACTGCCGTCGCACCGGTGGCGACAACAGCGATGCATATGCTTTCTTCGTTTCAGGCGATGGTTATTACGCCATTATCAAGATCACCAACGGCAGCTTTACATCCCTGGTGGATTGGACCACGTCTGACGTTATCAACCAAGGTGATGCCAGCAATCATTTAACGGCAAGCTGCGTTGGTGACCACCTGACATTATCTGTGAACGGTACGGAAGTGGCCGACACCTACGATAGCACTTATACATCTGGCGACATCTCGCTGGCAGCCGGTTCGTTGGAAACCACCGGCACAGAAGTACAATTTGACAACTTGGTCGTCACCGAACCCTAGAATCATCCGAGCGCCACAAAGCAAAAAAGGCTCTCTCTAGATTTGAACTGCACCCCCAAAAGTTGGACACCACCAACAGAAAGGGTGCAGTTCAGATTATGGGAGCCTTTACTATACTTAAAAGAAAAACCCGGGGAACACCCGGGTCTTTTTGCCTGGCGGAGAGGGTGGGATTCGAACCCACGGTACCTTGCGGTACACACGCTCTCCAGGCGTGCGCGTTAGGCCAGACTACGCTACCTCTCCTCATGCCCCGGTAGGCCATCCTCCCAAGGCGTGGAGATTATACCACAGGTGGTCGGGCGACATTTATATAGATCGATGGATAAGATTGATTTTTGTGAAAATTGTTGTACACTTTCTGCAGGGTCAAACAAACTCAGGAAAAAGAGGAGAGGAATCATGGCAAAGGTGGCGGACATCAAAGACATTGGCCCGAAGTATGCGGAGAAACTCCACACCGTTGGCATTTTGACCACCCAAGCTTTGCTCAAAAAAGGCGCCACCTCAAAGGGGCGTAAGGAAATTGCCGAAAATACGGCTGTCAGCGAAAAGCAGATACTGGCATGGGTTAACCATGTCGATCTTTTCCGAGTCAAAGGCGTCGGAATTGAATATGCCGATCTCTTGGAACTGGTCGGGGTCGATACAATCGCCGAATTGGCTCAACGGACGCCGGAAGAATTGCACGAGGTGATCGTTTCCAACAACATTAAGAAAAAACTGGTACGGCAACTGCCCAGCCAAGAACAAATCAAACACTGGGTAGCACAGGCAAAAAAATTGCCGCGGGTCATCACATATTGAATCTGGCGCATACGATAAGAGATATGAAGAATATATCACACACAGATCGCGTCATCCGCATTGAAACCATGATTCCCAATCCCATAGAGGAAATCTGGCAAGCCTGGACCACACCAGCTGGCATCGCTTCATTCTTTGCACCGGCTTGCAACGTCGAGCTGAAGGTCGGCGGGCTGTACGAGATCCTCTTCGACCTCGAGGCAGAACCTGGCTTGCGTGGCTCAGAGGGGATGCACATCCTGGCTTTGCAGCCGCCTAACTTGCTTTCCTTCACCTGGAATGCGCCTCCCGAACTGCTAGAAATACGCAAGCAGTTGACCCATGTTACCGTAAGGCTGTCAGAAATAAAGAAGGGTGAAACGCTCGTCACCCTGACCCACGATGGATGGCCACCTGTAGGTGGCAGGCCACCTTCAGGTGGCGGGGGAGACGGCGGTGAATGGGACAAAGCTTATCAATACTTCATCGATGCCTGGAGGGATGTTGTCTTTCCGCGTCTGCGCCATCGCTTCCTGGTTGACCCCATCGATTGGGAACATGTGCCCAATACGAGCAATCAGAAGCACTTCATTGAATTTTTCGATACTTCCGTGTATAATACGCACACTTCGGGCGGTTAGCTCAGTTGGTTAGAGCGTTGCGTTGACATCGCAAAGGCCGTAGGTTCGAGTCCTATACCGCCCACTTAGGACCTTGAGAAGTGACATCGCAATCCCCATTGAGGGGATGAAAAGGCCATAGGTTCGCCCCCAAAGGGGGTAACCCCCAAAAGGGGGTAAAATCCTATACCGCCCACTGGACTTGAAGTGATGTTGATTTTGTTATACAATCAACTCAAAGTTTAGCCAACATAATAGTGTGCAAAACGCCAAGCGGGACGAGTAATTGGCAAGCAGGCGCCAGGGAGAAAGAGCCATCGACTGAGAGCTCTTTTCGCAGCAAACCGGTGAAAACCCCCCGCAAGTGAACTGCCGAAAGGCCAGGCCGAATAAGCAGTTCCGGGTCTGCCCGTTACAGCTCAAGAGAACAGCAGTTGAAAGCCGCTTGCTGAACTTGGGTGGAACCACGAGTACAACGCCTCTCGTCCCAATGGATGAAAGGCGTATTCGTTTAATAAGAGGAGAGAAGAGATGAACGAACATGTACTCGATCGTGTTACCCTGGGCGCACTGGTGTTGGTGCGCGACAAGATGATGTCTCAACAAGCAGCGGGCCGCAAGGTCTACCGCCTGGAAGTCGGCGACACTTCCTTCGATACACCGGCTCACATCCAAAAAGCGATCATCGACGCTCTGCAATCCGGCAAGACTCACTATCCCCCTTCTACTGGGTTGCCGCAGCTCCGGGCGGCGTTATTCAAGAAAATTCACGAAGAGAATAAGCTACCCATCAAGGATGACGACCACGTGCTGGTCACCATCGGTGGCATGCATGGTCTGTACATGGCCTTTGCTTCGCTTCTGAGTCCTGACGACGAAGTGATCCTGCCCGACCCCATGTGGAGTGAGATTCCCGAAATCATTAAACGAACCGGCGCCACGCCCGTGCCGGTGGTGCTCAAGCCGGAAAAAGATTTTCTCTACGACCCGGCAGACATCGAAGCCGCCATCACGCCGCACACCAAGGCCATCTATATCAATTCTCCGCACAACCCGAGTGGGGCTGTGCTTTCGGAAAACACCTTGAAGCAGATTGCTGAAATTGCCATCAAACACAACCTGGCGGTGGTCAGCGACGAAGCCTACGAGCATGTCATTTTCGATGGCTTGAAGCACATCAGCATCGGTTCGCTGCCCGGCATGGCCGACCGTACCATCACCATCTTCACCCTGTCGAAGACCTATGCCATGACCGGCTTGCGCCTCGGCTATATGGTCAGCAACGATGACGTCATCATCGACCGCAGTCGCAAACTATTGCGCCTGACCACCAACGGCGTTCCATCCATCACCCAATGGGGTGGCGTGGCGGCCTTGAACGGTCCCAAGGAACCCACCCAGCAAATGATGGCCGAGTTGGAAGTGCGCCGTAACCTGTTCATGGAAGGCATCCAAAAGGTCAAAGTCTTCCACTCATTCCGTCCCCAAGGCGCCTTCTACGTTTGGTCCAAGATCGACGAGTCTTGGCCCGGTTACCAGGGCAAGCGGGATTCGTGGGCAATGACCAATTACCTGATCGACCAAGTCGGCGTTGGGACATCGCCAGGCATCGCTTTCGGCGCCTCAGGCGAGCACTACGTACGTTTTGCTTTCACACTCGACCGGCAAATCCTTCAAGAGTCGGTCGCCGTTATGCAAGAGTTATTCAAATAGAGCTTTAGCTCATCCGTTTCTGAAAAGAGGTAAATAATGACACAAAAACAACAGGAACGATATCAGGATACGCTGCTCTACCGCATCCGTCATTCGACGGCGCACATCATGGCGGAGGCAGTGCTGGAAAAGTTCCCCACCGCCAAGATCGCCATCGGGCCGGCAATCGATGACGGCTTCTATTATGATTTCGATCTCCCCCGCCCGCTCATCCCCGAGGATTTGGAAGGGATCGAGAAGCGCATGCGCGAGATCATCCGTAAGGACGTGCCATTCGTGCGCGAGGAAGTCAGCGCCGATGAGGCACGCAAAATTTTCAAAGGCCAGGATTTCAAGCTCGAATTGATCGATGGTCTCGAGAAAGGCGGCTTCGACGAGGATGGCAACCCCATCACAGAAAAGCCGGTCATCTCGACCTATACCAGCGATACTTTCACCGACTTGTGCCGCGGCCCCCATGTGGAGCACAGCGCCCTGATCAACCCACAGGCCATAAAATTGATGAGCGTGGCGGGTGCCTACTGGCGCGGCGATGAGAAACGTCCCATGCTGCAGCGCATTTACGGCACAGCCTGGAACACCCCACAGGAATTGGAAGAATACCTGTGGAAATTGGAAGAGGCTAAGAAGCGCGACCATCGCAAATTGGGCAAAGAGCTCGGTCTATTCTATTTCTCCGACGACGTTGGCCCAGGCCTGCCGCTTTTCAGCCCCAAGGGCGAAATGCTGCGCTACCTCATGGAATCCTACGTGCGAGAAGTACAAACAAGATACGGCTATACGCATGTCTGGACGGGGCACGTGGTCAAGGAAGACCTCTACAAACGCTCCGGGCAT
>JBEKEX010000134.1:0-18270 GCA_050013615.1 Anaerolineaceae bacterium | reverse complement strand
GTTCAAAAGAAGATTGCTGCCCTGGCCGAATACAAAACCTATGCGGATAAATATTACTTCAACGAAAGCGTTACCCGAGCAACGTTGATCCGCAACGGCGCCCTGGCAGAACGACCCTTCGCAGAAGGTTTCGACATCCTACGCATCATCGGCCAATTTGCATCCGGCCAGTAAGGCCTGGCATTTACAAAAAACAGGGCTGCTTCCGCAGCCCTGTTTCGTCAGTTAATAGTATTCCCAACCAAGGGATTTGAATGAAGTGAAACTGTAAAAGGTCAATCTTTCTTCACACCAATCTCGACGCGGCCCTGTACCACCCGTATCGGATAGTAATGCACATCTTGGACTGCCTGCAAAGCCAACGCCTTGCCCGTACGGACATCGAACCTGGCCCCATGCCGGGGACAAATAATCTGAAAGCCTTCCAGATTTCCTTCACCCAGCGGGCCATCATCGTGCGTGCAAACATCGTCGATGGCGTAAAATTTGCCATCAATATTGAAAATGACGACCGGTTTTCCATCGATCTCGATGAAGATACGGCTGCCTGAGGCAATATCGGCCTCACTGGTGACGTCGTAGTAATCGTAAATGGCTGTATCCAAGCTATTCCCCTCCGGACGTATTATGCTGCTTTATCAACAATATCGTCGTCGGCTTCCTTCACCCCATAAACTCCGGCTTTCAGCACTTTCAGAGGAAGCAGGGCACACTTCAAACGCACCGGACCCAGCTCGATACCCAAGTTATCGAGGACGTTCTGCTTGGTCATTGCCTTGACTTCGTCTACAGTCTTTCCAATGACCGACTCAACCAGCAAGTCAGCCGAGGCCTGCGAAATGGCACAGCCCTGGCCGCTGAAAGCCGCTTCCGTGATCTTTCCGTCTTTGTCTACACGCAGATCGATGCGAATATGGTCTCCGCACACAGGATTTTCGTCTTCAAATGAAATATCGTGAGGGTTCAACTCCCCTCGATAAAGTGGATCTTTATTCCGCTCAATAATAATTTCCCGATAGAGATCGTCCATAATTACTGATTCACGGCTCCTTAATTGAATATACGCTTCACCTGCTCCAAACCTTTTACCAATAAATCCACTTCTTCACGGGTATTGTAAAGGTAAAAACTGGCCCGGCTGGTGGCAGGAAGCCCAAATTTATCATGCAGCGGCATGGCACAATGGTGGCCGGCCCGAACAGCAATACCTTCACTATCGAGAATCTGTGCGACGTCATGCGGATGAACGCCTTCTAAAGTGAAAGCTGCCACTCCGCCCTTATGACTGGCATCAGGCCCCAGCACTTTGACACCCGGGAACTCGTTGAGCCGCTCCAAAGCGTAGGTGATGATCTCCTGCTCGTGTGCGGCAATGTTTTCCATGCCGATTTTGTTCAAATAATCCACTGCCGTCCCCAGTCCAACGGCTTCGGCAATAGCAGGCGTCCCGCCTTCGAACTTGTGAGGGATCTCATTAGGTGTAAAAGAGCGCAGATAAACTTTCTTGATCATCTCGCCGCCGCCGATAAAAGGCGGCATCACTTCCAAGAGTGCTTCCTTCCCATACAGAACACCAATGCCGGTCGGACCGCACATCTTGTGCCCCGAGAATGCCATGAAATCCACATCGAGATCGCGCATATTGACCGGGAAATGCGGGACGGATTGGGCGCCGTCGATCAGCGCCAAAGCCCCGGCCTGATGTGCCATCTCGACGATCTGTTTGGCAGGGTTGATGGTCCCCAGCACATTGGACATGTGCGTAAAGGCCACCAGCTTGGGTTTTAGCGCCAATAACTGCTGGTACGTCTCGAGGTCCAGATAGCCATCTGGGGTCACCGGGATGAATTCGAGCTGCACATTCCGTTCCGCTGCCAATATCTGCCAGGGCACCAGGTTCGAATGATGTTCCATCTCGGTGAGGATGATCACATCCCCAGCCTTGAGAGTCGCACGCCCCCACGTATAAGCCACCAGGTTGATCGATTCGGTCGTATTCCGTGTAAAGACGATCTCACGGCTTCTGGCAGCGCCTATAAAAATCGCAACCTTATCGCGTGCCTCTTCATACAGTGCAGTGGCTTCCTCAGCCAGGGTATGGACACCGCGATGAACATTGGCGTTGGAAAAGCGATAGTATTTGTCCATCGCTTCCAACACCACGGTCGGCTTTTGCGCAGTCGCCGTCGAGTCCAGGTACACTAATTTCTTTCCCGGATGGACCTTGCGCTCCAGGATGGGAAAATCTGCACGAATGGCATTAACATTAAAGGATGTCATTTTGGGAAACCCGAACTATGAGTCCACTTCAGGAACGCCAGCCTTGATCGATTTGCGCTGCGGCATACGGATGTGAGGCGAATGAACGGGAAACCACAGAATATGATCGGGTACCATCCAACCATCGGTCAAAAACACGTTAGTGCGGAATTGGACCGCCACCATTTTCGCATCGACTTGAACGACGATGCCCTTCAACCATCCGCGGACACGCTCACCGTTCTTATCGTGGTCACAAAATACCTCAACGCCATCGCCGACCTCATAAGAGGATTCGGGATCGGGTTCTTTCATAAAATCCATTCTGATACTCCAGTTAATATAATATTCAGTCGAAACATTTTAGCACGCCTTGGCAAAAATACCACCAAAAATCACCCCAAATATGAGACCATTTTCTCGTGGATCGCTGCCTGAAAACGTGCCCGCACACCGGCAAAGGGGATGCGCTGCATGATGGGATCAAAAAAGCCTTCCACGATCAACTGCTCGGCATCACGCTTCGGAATTCCCCGGCTCTGCAAATAGAAAGATTCGTCCGGATCGATCTTTCCCACCGTCGCACCGTGGGTACAACGCACATCATTGGCCAGGATCTCCAACCCCGGGATCGAATCAGCCCTTGCCTTGCGGCTCAACACCAAGTTACGATTGGCCTGATAGCCGTCGGTCTTCATAGCATCGGGCGCAACGTAGATCATGCCTTGCCACACCGACCGGCTTTCACCCAACAAAGCGCCCTTGAATAACAAGTCGCTGGTCGTATTCGGCGCATAATGGTTTTGTTGGGTATCATGGTCCAGATGTTGATCGTGGTCCGTGAAATAGAAGCCCGACATGCGCCCGGTGCTGCCTTTTCCGGTTAAATCCAAATCCAGAAAGTTCTTGGTGAGGTGGCTACCGAGGGAAGCAAAGATCCATTCCACCGTGGCGTCTCTGTCCACCTTCACCCGTTCGTGGCTGAAGTTCCACATGTGTTCACCCCAGTTTTGCAGCTCAACGAAGCGCAGCTTGGACTCCGGCCCTGCAAAGACCTCGACCAGACCGGCATGCATGGATTGGCCTTCCGCTTCGGTGGGAGACGCATCTTCGTAGATGTAAGTCACCTCACTGCCCTCTTCGAGCCAGACAACCAGGTGAGTGATGAACGCCAGGTTTTTCCCCGGTCCCCACAAGATGCTGTGCAAGGGTTTGTCCACCCGTACACCTTTGGGCACGTATAAGAAAACGCCATTCTGCGATAAAGCGGCCGCCAAAGCGGCGAATTTTCCTTCATCGTAAGAAATGCTGCTGCCGATGATCTTATCCAGCACATCTTTATGCTGCGCTTCCGCACTGCGCAGATCAGTGAAGATCACGCCGCGTTTCGCCAGATCGTCATCGAGCGTTTGGCTGATCGCATCCGGTGAAAGGACAATCTGCCCGCCATGAGCCTCATCGGCCAGTGGTGTTAGCAACTCTTCTGGCAAAGCCACTCGCTCACTCGAGCCATTCATGCTGGCCAGCTTGAATGCAGAAAGATCCAGGCTGTGGATGTCCGTCCGCCGCCAGGCTTCCATCTTCGTATCCGGCAAAGGCAACTTTTTATAGGCTTCCCAAGCCTCCGATCGGTACGTCCGAAGCCGCTGCCCTATTCCGTCCACGCGCACCATCTCTTGCGTAAAGGGCAGGTCAGTTTTGGCCTGAACATTGCTGGCATGGGTGCTAATACTGATCTTTGGTTTTACATTCATAGTCATGAAACTTCATCCTAAATTCTAAATGCAGTTTTCAAAGCCGGATCACCCAACGGAGCCCGACATCTGCAATTGGATCAAGCGGTTCATTTCCACCGCATATTCCATCGGCAATTCCTTGACCAGGGGCTCGATAAAACCGGAGACCACCATCGTGGTTGCCTCTTCCTGGCTCAGGCCGCGGCTCATCAGATAGAAAAGTTGCTCTTCGCCAACTTTGGATACCGAGGCCTCGTGGCCGATGTTCACATCTTGCTCATCGATCTCGATCGTTGGATAAGTATCCGACCGCGATTGCGGGTCCAGAAGTAGAGCGTCGCAGACCGTATTGGATTTCACATCCTCCGCGCCTGAATAGACTTTCAACAGTCCGCGGAATGAAGTCCGCCCGCCGGCTTTGCTGATCGATTTCGACGTGATCTTGCTGCTGGTGTGCGGCGCAAAATGGATGATCTTGCCGCCCGTATCATCCTGGCGCCCTTTTTAACCACGATCTCGATGACGCCGCTGTGGAATGAGTTCGTGGTGTATTGCGGGGCTGTACAGCCTTCCACGTAATGCACCTGGGCTCCCTCATCGACAATGATCAACGAGCGTTCGAATTGGCCGATATTGGCCACATTCAGACGAAAATAAGCCTGCAACGGCAGGTCGACTTTGACGCCCTTTGGTACATAGACGAACGAACCGCCCGACCACACGGCGCTGTTCAATGCCGCAAACTTGTTGTCCTCGATGGGAATAACGGTGCCAAAATGCTCCTTGAACAGGTCGGGGTGTTTCCGCAGCCCATCCTCGATGCTCAAGAAGATGACACCCTGCTTTTCCAGATGTTCCTGGATGCTGTGGTACACCATTTCGGATTCATATTGCGCACCCACACCCGCCAGGAATTTCTGCTCGGCTTCCGGGATACCCAATTTATCAAAAGTATTCTTTATGGTCGCAGGAAGATCGTTCCAGGATCGACCCTGGGCTTCCATGGGCCTAACGTAATAGTAAATATCATCCAGATCGAGGCCTGAAAGGTCTGCCCCCCAGGTGGGGATTGGTCGTTGCTGGAAATGGGCAAAAGCTTTTAACCGATATTCCAACATCCACGCCGGCTCACCCTTCATGGCAGAGATCTGTTCGACCACATGACGGCTGAGACCCTTCTCCGACTTGAAAACGAACGTTTCCGGGTCTTTAAAACCGTACTTATATGCGCCTAGATTATCAATAAACTCAGCATTCTTGGTTTCACCCATAATAAGGAACCTCCCCAGGTAATAAAATACCTGGATAAAAAGTTAATCGACGCCGTTCTGCTTTTCCCGCACCCACTCGTAGCCATGCTCTTCCAGGGTTAGCGCAAGCTCCGGGCCGCCCGATTCGACCACACGCCCATCCATCATCACGTGCACCACATCCGGCTTGACGTAGTTCAAGATCCGCTGGTAGTGTGTGATGATCATCACTCCCAGGTCTGGGCCGCGCAGTGCATTGACGCCTTCGGATACCACTTTGAGTGCATCGATGTCCAATCCGGAATCCGTCTCGTCCAGGATTGCAATTTCGGGCTTCAAGACGGCCATCTGCAAAATCTCGGCCCGTTTCTTCTCGCCTCCCGAAAAACCGTCGTTCAAATACCGCCCGGCAAAAGAAGGATCCATCTTTAGATAATCCATCTTTTCCATAATCGTTTTACGGAATTCCGGGACAGGAATGCCCTTATCTTGTGAATTGGCGGCGCGTCGCCGTGCATTGACGGCAGTGCGCAGGAAATTGGCCACTGTGACACCCTGAATGGATACCGGGTACTGAAAAGCCAAAAAAATGCCCAGCCGAGAGCGCTCGTCAGCATGGAGGCTAAGAATATCCTGCCCCTTATACGTCACCGTGCCTTCGGTCACTTGATAAGACGGATGCCCCATCAATGTGTAGGCTAATGTAGATTTGCCCGTACCGTTCGGGCCCATGATGGCATGCACTTCTCCTTGAGGGATGGTCAGGTTGAGTCCTTTCAGGATCTCTTTTCCTTCAATGGAAACATGCAGGTTTTTGATGATTAATTCTGACATAAAACATTCACTCCTGGACTTTGCGTTGGAGGAATTATAGCATACCCTTTGTCATAGGTCAATATTTAATATAATTATCTATATTATTCTTATAAAGCCGTCTGGTCGAGTTTTAGAATATTTACGATAATAATCTAGTATATTGACAAATTTAATTCCTCTATGCTATACTCATGAAGTCATAGCTTAATGATGAGTTCGTACAAAAAGAGTTGGTATGTCAAGCACAAGAGACAAAATTTTACAAATGCTCCTTAATCATCCCCACTGCACTATCAGTGAACTGGCCGAAGCGGTGAATATCAATGCGATCTCGGTACGCCACCATCTCGGCAGTTTGCAGGCAGATGGGCTGCTGGTTGCAGAAGAGGAACGTCACGGCGTCGGCAGGCCGCGGCTGGTCTATTCTTTATCAGAAAAGGGATTGGAACGCTTCCCCACCCGTTATCTGCGTCTGACGAACCGATTGATCGACCAACTTAAAGAAACCATGCCAGATGCCCAGGTCAACAATCTTTTTACCCAAATGGCCACAGAAATGGCTGCGGAGTATGCTCCTAAAGTCAAGTCGATGAACACCGAGCAGCGATTGGAGCTCATCAAAGATTTATTGACTGAGGAAGGTTTTTCGATCCGTTGGGAAAAACAAGGTAACCAATACCATATCCATGAAATCACTTGCCCATACTACCATGTTGGGCAAACACACCCGGAGGTCTGCTCCATCGACCAAACGCTCATTTCCACCGTACTAGCCATACCGGCCGAGAAGATCCAATGCGTGCTGCGCGGCGATAACCGCTGCACGTACGTCGTCCCAGACCTCCCGGTTGAGGAGAAGTCATCATGACCGAGCAACAACCCGCCGCCAAAAAACTGGTTTGGTCGGCCGAGGAAACCAACCCGGTTCTATGTGAAAACCTGCGCACGGCCTGGTCGGAAGTTTATGACCCGGAGCTGGGGTTCAATGTCAATCAATTGGGCCTTATACGCGATGTAACGGTCGAACCTGAGCGCATTATTGTCAAAATGATCCTCACCACTCCCTTCTGTCCGTACGGCTCCGAGTTAATTGAAGAGATACACCAAAAAGCCGAAGAGGCAGTAAAACAACCGGTGTTCATCGATCTCGGCATGGAACCTTGGGATTTTTCGATGATGGAAGAAGGCTCAGCCCCAAATTGGGGAATGTACTAGAGTCAAAAACCGGGTTTCTTATTGAGAAACCCGGCACTTTTTTTAGTTCAACAAATCGGGGGAAAGGCTGAAAAAGCCCATCAATTTCATCGCCAGCCCCATGTCCCCCAGCATGTGCAATTTACCCATCATTAAAGCCTTCATCGCATCGAGTTTGCCGGTAAAAATATCGAGCACATCTTGTGCATCTGCGGTAAGTGTCAGCCTGGGATTCTCCAGCGGCCCTGGGATCACCGTGCAAGTCTGATCTTTGATGGTGACACCCCACTTGCCGCCTTTTTCTCCGGTCAAATCGAACACGATGGTTGCACTCACGCCAGCGGCTTTCTCAGGCAGAAACGCTTTGGGCAACAAATCCATCAATTTTTGGATGGTCATCTCAGACATGCTCATCTCCTTATTCCATTTTAACGACCATCATACCATAAGGTTCGACCGATTTCCCCAGGACGCGATGGGCCTTGGATGTGTGGTTTAGAACCACATCCATCGCCCCGCCATCGGCTGTGTGCCGTTTGACCACTTCGACGCCGTTGCCGAAGAAGCGCGCCTTCAACCCCGCATCCTTAAAGATCTTGCGGTACAGAATGAATATCGCTTCCGGGCTCAACGAAGTTCCGATGTAATAGACCTTCCCCAAGCCATAATCATTCACCGAGGCGCAGGCTGACCCATTGTAAAACTTCTTGCCATCCACGTACCATGCCAGTGCCCTGGCGGTGCCCAATTCGAGGATGTCTGCCCAATTTTCGGCATTGAACCGGATTGGAAGCCAGCCTACTTTGAACTTTGTTTTCTGATTGTTCAGCGACTCGAATTGCCGCACCTGTACGCCGGCCATCTCGGTAAAAAGCCCGGGCAGAGTCATTGGGACGGTCCAATTCTTTTCATCGCGCGTACCACTGCGCCAGCCTAAAATGAGATGACCGCCGCGCTTGACCCACTCGCTTAACCGCTTCACAAAATCGACATCTGCCATCTGGTATAAAGGCAGGCTGATCATCTTGTACTGCGCCAACTCTACTCCCTGGGCACTCTTCACATCGGTATTGATATTGAAAATGACGTAAGGCGCAAAATGGCGTGCCAGCTCATAATCGTAGCCGATCTGCATGTATTCATTAGGCGTGACGTTCAGCCCTTTGGTCAGATATTGGCTCTTGATGATCCTGGAATTATCTTTGTCATAAACCAGGCAGGCTTCAGCCTCATATGGTTGACTGGCAAATAACTCATAATCTTTTTGCCGGTCGCGGATGTTCTCGGCCAATGCCTTGGATTGGACGGTTGGCAAATTGTCATAATCATGCAGAGCATAACAAAGCTGCTCCTGCCCATATGGCACATTGCGCCAGCGGAAATAGAATATCTTATCCGCTCCCAGCGCAATGGCCTGGTTGGTCCAGGAAACGATTTGCCTGGCAGGGGGAAGATAACCCAAGCATTGATGGCCCTGGAACCCTGAAAACTGCTCGAATACGGTGAAATTGCCGCTTTTTTTCAGCCCACGCACATAGCTCAGGTAATACGACATGAAGAAATAAGGCACCGGCTCATCCGCATCGCCCCAGACCGGATAATTCCCGGTTCCGGAGACGTCCAGGTGGCTCATGATCTCTTCCATATCGATGATCGATGAATGGGGCGTCAGATACACGTTCGTGCTGAGCCATTGTTGTGGACTGATGTGCTTCCTGAGCATCTTCACCTGCATCTCGATGAACTGCGTCGCTGAATCCGAGCAGAAACGGTCGTAATCGAGCTGCAATCCGGGGTTCTGGATAGTTTGGATTTGCTTGCGCGGCGCCGGCACCTGGCGGAAATTCGAATAGTGCGTGCCCCAAAACACCGTACCCCAGGTCTTGTTCAAAGTATCGATGTCTTTATAATGCTTCTTCAGCCACCGGTGCCATTCTTTCTGGCAGTTTTCGCAAACGCATTTGTCCGTCCCTTCGTGGCCGATCTCGTTGTCCAATTGCCAGCCAATGACATCCTTGTTCTTGCCAAAATGGCGCGCAATGGCTTCAACGATTTTCTCGCTGGCTTTAAGGTAAGCAGCATTGTTGTAGCAGGCAACGTGGCGGGTGCCGAAATCCTTCACAATTCCGTTGGGATGCACCTGGCGCAGTGTGGGGTCCTTCTCGAACAGCCATGCGGGAATACCCGCTGTCGGCGTGCCCAAGACAGTTTTGATCCCTTGCCGGCTCAGAATATCGATCATCGTATCGAAGCATGAGAAATCATACTTCCCCTCTTTGGGTTCGATCACCGACCAGGCAAATTCCATCATCCGCACAGCCTTGATGCCCATCTCCGCCATACGTTTGGCATCCGATTCCCAAAATGCTCGGTCCCATTGTTCCGGGTAATAGGCGACGCCGAACGTGACCGTTGGAGTTATTTCCACCATCTTCAATTCCCTCCGCGCAAGTGATTCAGATCAGATTTTATCCTAACGAAGGCCCCGGTATTTGTCAAGCAAACTCAGTGGAAAACTTGCTTCATGAAAGTGAGGCGCTCCGAATTTTTTCATTCATTTTCGATTAACCGCATTATAATCATTACCGTCGAATTGCTTTGCACACTGATCAAATTTAGAAGCCATCACATTAACGAAATTTGCTTCACTACCGTGGGTGCCACGGGTAGCCAGTCATTGCGAACCAGCCACCGTTGGCATTTTGTAATATCGAAATAAAACAATCATCCGGGAGGGACAATGAATTTTTTTGGCGGGATTGAAGCCGGAGGGACCAAATTTAATTGCATAGTCGGTACTGATCCTGATCACATCGAAGCAGAAATGCGCATCCCAACCACCACTCCCCAAGAAACGTTGGGGAAAGTAATCGATTTTTTCCTGCCGTTTTCCAAATCGTTGAAAGCCCTGGGTATAGCCTCTTTCGGCCCAGTCGATCTGCACCCCGATTCCGGTACATACGGCTACATCACCAGCACGCCCAAAGCCGGTTGGCGAAATGCCGACGTGCTTGGCCCCATCCAAAATGCTTTGCACATCCCTATAGCGTTCGATACCGATGTGAACGGCGCAGCCGTGGGTGAGTACCACTGGGGTGCCGGTCGGAATATCGACAACCTGATTTATTTGACTATCGGCACCGGCATTGGCGGCGGGGCGATCTTATCCGGCAAACCCCAGCATGGCATGCTCCACGCCGAAATGGGACATATTTTTCTACCTCACGATGCCGAAAAAGACCCGTTCAAAGGGATCTGCCCTTATCATGGCGATTGCTTCGAAGGGATGGCGAGCGGTCCGGCCATGCAGCGGCGCTGGGGAATCCCGGCCGAGAAACTGCCCCCGAATCACGCGGCCTGGGCACTCGAAGCGCATTACATCGCACTGGCGTTGCATGCCTACGTTTGCATCCTTTCCCCCGAGCGGATCATCCTCGGCGGCGGTGTGATGCAGCAACCGCAGCTTTTCCCGCTCATCCGTTCCGAGCTAAAAAGCGCTTTGAACGGCTACATCAATACCAAAGAGATCATGGAAGATATAGATGAATACGTCGTCCCACCGGGCTTGGGCAACCGCGCCGGCGTCCTGGGGGCATTGGCGTTGGCAGATCGATTGGTTCCTCAATAGGTAGAGTCGTTCAGCAAACGTCTTGCTCTTCAGCAACTCCATAGCGCTGAATAAACTTAAGGAACTGGATGCAGCGATCAGCCTGGGAATCAGGGATTTCTCACCTGAGCGAACCGAAATCGTGAAGATGTTGAATACTGCCGGAATACCTGTCACGGCCTGGCTGCTGCTGCCGAAAGAACAAGGCTATTGGTTCAACCTGGATAACGCACGGCATGCCGTGCGCCGCTATGGCGAGTTCAGGCTTTGGACCGTCAAAAACAAACTGAAATGGGCAACCATCGGCATCGACATCGAACCGGACATCCAGGTCATGGGGGAAATCAGCCAAGCGCCTTCCAAAGTGGTCAGCTTACTGCTGCCCAAACTGTTCGACGACCAACGGATCAAAAAAGCGGAAAGCGAATATACCGCTTTGGTTACGCAAATGCATCTGGATGGCTATTTCGTCGAAAGCTACCAATTCCCCCTGATCGCGGACGAGCGCAAAGCCCACTCGGACCTGATCCGCAAAGTATGCGGCATCCTGGACCTCGCCGTGGATCGTGAAGTGTTCATGCTATATTCCAGCTTCGCGCCAGAGCTCGGCGCGGGGATGATCGAATCCTATGCGCCCGATACCCGCGCCATTGCTCTCGGCAGCACCGGCGGCGGCGTGGAGATCGAAGGACAGGGTGAATTACGAGCCATGGATTGGGCTGCATTGAAACGCGACTTACTTCTCGCCGCACGGTTCACAGACAATCTTTACATCTTCAGCCTTGAAGGCTGCCTACGCCAAGATTTCATGGATAAATTGGCCCACATGGACTGGGGGCAGAGAGAAACTGTCCCAATCCAGGAAACACGTAACATGAATCTGATCCGAGTGGCGCTGCAAGCGATTGCCTGGACGGTTTCACATCCCCTATGGGTGATCGTCGGATTCCTAAGCTTGAGCTGGTTGTTCCACAAAGGGAAGCACAAATAAAAACTGGATGGCCTTTCAGCCACCCAGTTCTCTTTTCATCAATTTCGAAGTAGTTCCCAAACTAGATAACCAAATCGTCCAGAGTGCCCTGCGTCAGGTGGATGCGATAAATGCGCCGGTTGCGTGCTGCCAGCGCCTCGAAATCGCCCAGCGCCTGCGCCCGCTCCAACGTCCCAAACGACAGCTCCTCGTTCGGAATGGCAATATCATCAGCCACGTCGCTGGTGAGCTGCAGGAAAATACCCTCGTTCGTCCCACCTTTGTGCAACTGCCCGGTCGAATGCAGGAAACGTGGGCCAAACCCAAGCGTGGTGGCGCAGCGTGTCTTCTCCAGCACAACTTTTCTGGCCTTCTGAAGCGCATCCAGATTGCGCAGGTTGCGCGGCAAGTAAGCATTGATGGCGACGAAATCCGAGAGTTTTGCCTGCGCCAAGATCAACCCCACCACTTCGCGCAGCGTCTTTGCATTTTCCAGTCCAGCCAATGGCTTGCCAAAAACGACACCTTCAGCGCCTTGCCATACCGGCTTGGGCTCGTCGAGTTTTCCGCTCTTGTGAAAAGCTTCGATCTTCTGCTTGGTCAGCGTCTTGCTAAACTGCACGTCGGGCTGGTTGAAGGCATCCACGCCCAGGATGGCGCATACCACACTGGTGGCGAACTCCCAGCGATAAAATTCGGCTCCTATGTCATATAAATCGCTCAACTGGAAGATAAGTGCCGGCTGCCCGGCTTGTTGCAATTTGGCAACTTGTACATCGAAGTTGCCTCCCATCCGTAAATAGACAAACAGGCGGTCTTTGCTATAGTCATTTGCAGACACCACCGGTTCCACGTCGACCGGAACGACGCCCTTCCCTTGCTTCCCGCTGCTTTCGGCCACCAACTGCTCGAGCCACGAACCAAAACTGCGCACTTCGGGGTCTGCCAAAATGGATAATTTATCCTTGCCGTGCAATGCGGCTTCGCCCACGATCGCACCCAACACCAAGCCGGGGTTCCGGCCATCCGGGAATTCCGTCGAGCATTGTTTCATCATCTCGCCGGCGTTATCCAATAGCCGGTCGATATCCACGCCTAATAGAGAAGCCGGGACCAGGCCAAAAGCAGTCAACGCAGAATAGCGTCCACCCACGTTCGGGTTGGCCGTGAAAATGTGCCGGAAGTTGTGGTCTTCCGCCAGTTGGACAAGAGACGTCCCGGCATCGGTAACAGCGATGAAATGTTCGCCAGCCTGTTTTCCCAGTACCGCTTCGGCCTTGGACCAAAAATAGTCGAACATGGCCGCCACTTCACTGGTGCCGCCGGATTTACTCGAAACGATGAACAAGGTTGTTTCGATGGGAGAGCGTTTCTCGGTTTCCGCCACCTGGCGTGGGTCAGTTGAATCCAGGATAGTCACGTCCAGGCCAGGTTTGCCGTTGACCGTTTGTACGCCGAATGTCAACCGGAAGACTTCGGGAGCGAGCGATGACCCCCCCATGCCAAGGACCAGTGCATGGGTGAAACCGGCCGCCTGGCATTCTGCCACAAACTTGCTCAGACCACTCACCAGCGCTCTGCTGCTCTCCGGCAATTGCAGCCACCCCAGCCGCTTCTTGACTTCCGCGGCGCCATCTTTGTCAGTCGTCCAAATGGAGGCATCTTTCTTGAAGATTCGCTGCACCGACTTCTCTTCGCCTAGCTCCTTGACCCGATTGGCAACCGCACCAGACAGATTCCCCAACTCTGCCTGCGCCAGTTTGCTCTTTTCCTCGATGGCCTTTATCAACGAAACGAACGCATCGGCAAAAGACCTAACCCCTTCGGCTTCCAATTCGCTGGTGACTTGCTCCATCGAAATACCAAGATTCTCGAGGGCGGCAAGGTATTTTTTATAAGCAGGTAGATTTTTGTGGATTGTTAACGCCGCATTGCCATGGTCGCGAAAAGCATCCAGAGTCTGCGGAGGTACCGTGTTGACCGAATCGGCTGCGATTAATTCCTCGACGTACATCACATCACGATAGGCGCGATTTTTTGTGCTTGTGGAAGCCCACAAGGGACGCTGCACGCGTGCACCTTTTTTCTTCAGAGAAGCAAAACGCTTGGCGGCAAATGTTTCCTCGAACAAGGCATAAGCCAGCTTGGTGTTGGCGATGGCTGCCTTGCCGGATAGCTCTGTTGCCTGGGATTCGAGAATTTCTCCGGCGTGCTTCTTTTCCTCAAGATAAGCATCCACTTTGGTATCGACGCGTGATACAAAGAAAGAAGCCACCGAGGCAATTTGGCCGATCGGCTGGCCTTTCTTGACCCGATCTTCCAACCCGGACAGATACGCATCCATTACCGCCGCATACCGTTCCAACGAGAAGATCAACGTCACGTTGACGTTGAGGTCGGCAGCGATGGCGCTGCGGATGGCCGGGATGCCTTCCAGCGTGGCCGGGATCTTGATCATCAAATTAGGCCGGTCAACCCATTTCCACAATCGTTTGGCCGCCTGCAGGGTGGCTGCTGTATCATGCGCCAGGTTCGGGTCAACTTCCAGACTAACGTAACCATCACCGCCGTTGGTGCTTTCATAGAGCGGCTTGAAAAGATCCGCGGCAGCACGGATATCTTCCACGGCGAGCTGCCAGAAGATATCTTCAGCACTCCAGCCGGCCCAAGCCATGGGCTTGAGCGCCGCATCGTAATCTTGCGATTTTGCGATGGCATTATTGAATATCGAGGGATTGGACGTCACGCCGCGGATCTCCCCGCGGTCGATCATGGCCTTCAATCGCCCATCCACCAACAATTGGCGTTGGATATTGTCATACCAAAGGGATTGACCCAAGGAATGTAACTTCTGAATAGCCTTCATCGTCATCACCCGTTTGATTCGATCTTCTGTATCTTTCCGAAACGCCGCACAAACCGATCCAACCCGTTGAACTGTGCACCCAAAAACGCCAGGACAATCTCCCGTGCCAGCTCCACCCCGATGATCCTGGCGCCCAGGCATAACATGTTCATATTATCATGTTCTACGCCTTGGTGCGCCGAATAAGTATCGTGGCAAACACTGGCATAGACACCTTTCACCTTATTGGCAGAAATGCACGCCCCCACGCCGGAGCCGCAAATGGAAATAGCCCGGTCCGCTTCACCATGCTGTACCGCACGAGCAGCCTTTTCAGCAAAATCCTGGATATCTACACTTTCAGTCGAATTAGTGCCCAGATCGATGGCCTCGTGCCCCGCCTCACAAATAGTTTGCAGGATAGTAGCTTTCAAAGGCAAGCCTGCATGGTCACAAGAAACAGCTATACGCATAATGCCACCTACTTTCCCAGCACTTCGTGTGCACGTTCCACAACGTTGACAACCGTAAAGCCAAATTTCTCGAACAGCGTCTTATAAGGCGCTGAAGCCCCAAAGCGGTTCAAACCGATCATCTGGCCCTGCGGGCCCAGCCAGCGCTCCCAGCCCATCGAGACCCCCGCTTCAACCGCCAGCCGTTTGGGAACGTCCGGCAGCAGCACTTCACTCTGATAAGCTTCACTTTGTCCTTCGAACAGCTCCCAGCTTGGGAAAGACACCAACCGTACAGCGATATGTTCTTCGGCTAGTTTTTGACCTGCTTCGACAATCAAGGAAACCTCGGAACCGCTCGCCATGAGGATCAATTGGGGTTTCCCATTTCCCAAGTCTGCCAGCACGTAGGCGCCTTTTTGTAATCCGCTTGCCGGTGCAAACTGGCTTCGATCCAGCACCGGGCATGCCTGACGCGTCAGCAGCAGTGCCGTCGGGCCATTGCGCCGGTGGATGGCAATTTTCCAGGCTTCGCTGACTTCATTCGCATCAGCAGGACGGATAAGCATCAAATTCGGCATTGCCCGCAAGGCAGCAAGCTGCTCCACAGGTTGATGCGTCGGCCCATCCTCACCCAGTCCGATGCTGTCGTGCGTCCAAACCCATATGCTCGGAACGTGAGATAATGCCGACATCCTCACGGCCGGGCGCATATAATCAGAGAAAACGAAAAATGTCGCGCCGAATGGAATGACACCCTTGTGCAGCGCCATGCCATTGACGATCGAGCCCATGCCGTGTTCCCGCACCCCAAAATGGAAGTTCCGACCGGAGCGGTCACCGGGTTCAAAGGCCTGGCTGCTCTGGATCCACGTGTTTGTGGATGGTGTCAAATCCGCCGAACCACCGATCAATTCAGGGAGTTTCTCAGACAATGCATTGATCACTTTACCGGAGGCCACGCGGGTGGCAATGCCTTTTGGATCAGCAGGGAAAACCGGCAGGGCTGCGTCCAGATCGGCAGGCAAAACGCCATCCATGCGCCGTTTCAATTCCGCGGCCAGATCAGGATATGCCTTACCATAAGCTTCAAACCGCTGATTCCAATCAGTTTCAAGCTTGGCGCCACGGTCTACTGCTTCCCTGAAATGGGCCAGCACGTCATCCGGGACAAAGAAACGCGGTTCCAGCGGCCATCCGAGGTTCTTTTTGGCAGCATTTAGCTCTTCGTCACCGGGTGGTTCGCCGTGCGCCTTGCTGGTTCCTTGCTTGTTGGGCATGCCGTAGCCAATGATCGTCCGGCAAACGATCAAGGAAGTGCGCGGGTCTTTTTTGGCAGCCTTGATGGCTTCATCGATGGCTGCTACATCATTTCCATCTGCAACGTATTGCACATGCCAGCCGTAAGCTTCGAAGCGCTTGCCGCGGTCTTCTGTGAAGGCGATATCCGTGGAACCATCGATGGAAACATGGTTATCGTCATATAGATAGATGAGTTTGCCAAGCTTTTGGTGGCCTGCAAACGAAGCGGCTTCTGAGGCCACACCTTCCATCAAATCACCATCGGTCACGATGGCATATGTGTAGTGGTCGATAATGTCCTGGCCCGGGCGGTTGAAGACGCTGGCCAGATGCGCCTCGGCGACAGCCATCCCCACGCCATTGGCAAAACCCTGCCCCAGCGGCCCCGTGGTAGTTTCGACGCCGGGCGTCAAACCCACTTCTGGGTGTCCGGGCGTCAGGCTGCCCCACTGCCGAAAATGTTTCAACTCATCCAGTGAAAGATCGAACCCGGTCAAATATAGCAAGCTATACAAGAGCATGGAGCCATGTCCGCCCGAAAGGACAAACCGATCCCGGTCGAACCAATTGGGGTTTTGGGGATTGAAACGCAAATGCTTTGCCCATATCGTATAAGCAATAGCCGCTGTGCCCATCGGCAGACCCGGGTGCCCGGAATTGGCCTGTTGCACGCCATCTGCGGAAAGAAAACGAATGGCGTTAATCGCTCTGTTTTGAAGTTCGTGATCCATTTTTCAATACCTCATTGCCCAATATAGTGATAGAAACGAATTAAAAGTGCTTGATATCGACAATGATTATAATATAAATGCTTTCCAGTTAATGCACACCTGCCCACCGAGATACCCATCGGTGGGCAGTAAATTAAGTTTGCAATCACTTAACTCAACCCAAATTAACATTGCGCAAGCGTAGGCTGTTGGTGACTACAAAGACACTGCTGAACGCCATGGCGCCCGCCGCCAGCATTGGGTTCAGTAGCCCAACCGCCGCCACCGGAACGAGAATGACGTTGTAAATAAACGCCCAGAACAGGTTCTGCCGGATCGTCCCCAACGTCTTCCGTGAAAGTGCAATCGCTTTGGCAACGCCGCGCAGGTTCCCGCTCATCAAGGTAATCGGAGCAGCCGCCATGGCTACATCCGTGCCGGTGCCGATCGCCAGACCGACATCCGCCTGCGCCAAGGCCGGGGCATCATTTACGCCATCTCCAACCATGGCCACGACAGTGCCCATTTGCTGCAGGCGCTTGATCTCGTCTGCTTTGCCGGTCGGCTGCACGTCAGCAATGACCTGATCCACACCGGCCTGGCGGGCAATAGCTTCGGCGGTCTGCCGGTTGTCACCTGTCAGCATCACAACGTTCAATTTCATTTTATGGAGTTCGTTAATCGCTTCTGCAGAACCTTCCTTGATCTTGTCAGCCACCGCGATCAGACCGGCAAGTTTGCCATCCACGCTGACCAGCATGGCCGTTTTACCTTCCGACTGGAGCGAAGCGATTTGCTCTTTGACGGCCACCAGGTCGATCCCCTGGCCTTCCATCATCCGCATATTTCCGACGAAAATCTGCCGTCCTTCCACCGTCGCTGTCACGCCAAAACCAGCCTCGGCGTGAAAACCTTCCGGCGTCGTCAACATCAAATTGCGGTTACCGGTTTCCGCCACCAGCGCCTGGCCCAGCGGATGTTCGCTGCCCTGCTCCACACTGGCTGCCAGGCGGAGTAATTCAGCTCGATCAAGCCCGCTGTCGGACACAAAAATATCCGTTACTTCTGGTTGGCCGCGTGTGATCGTCCCGGTCTTGTCCAAAACAACCGTCTGGATTTTACCGGCCCG